>JANQIA010000126.1 GCA_028282405.1 Rhodovibrionaceae bacterium | reverse complement strand
GGATCCTCGATGGAACGGCGGTGCAGCTCGTCGAAGCGGCCCATTCAGCTCTCCTCCCCGTCACGTCGGCCCGCTGCGGCGGGCGCGGCTGTTCTCTCTGCTTCTGGCACCCGAGGCCATTCCCCCGGTGCGGCGCAGTCTTGTCGCTCACTATTGGACTGTAAATTCGGCCATTGGTGCAAGGCAACGCCTTGATCTGGCGCAGGTCGGACCACAGGTTCGGCCCAGCCTCACATCTGCGCCACGCCCCAGATCTCGACGGTTATCCGGTCATCGTGGAGATGCGGTTGAGGCACGATGGTGGCCGGCGGCAGCGGGCCGCCGATGCAGCCCTGCAGCGTCTCCAGAAACGCTCGGGTGGCCTCCTCGGAGCCGTCGGAGCGGAAATAGCAGACCAGAAGCTTGAGGTCCGCCGGCGTGCGGCCGAAGCCGCGCAAGAGATCGCGGATGAGGCTCATGACGAAGCGCGTCTGCGAGTTGAGGTCTCCCACGAAGATGCGGATATCGCTGTTGCTGTCCGGCTGGGTGGGCACCTGCCCGCCGAGCCAGACCATGTCCCTGAGGCCGATTGCCTGGCGGTAGGGCAGCGGCGTCGGCCAGTCCCAGACCCGCCGTGGCCAATGATCGAGCCGCGGGATGTACTTGTCGTAGCCGTTCCAATGCTGGCGCATGGCCAGGACCTCGACCTTGGTCTCCACGCCTTCGGGCGCGAGCAGATGGCAAGGCACGACGGTCGCCACCGGCCCCGGCTCGCGGAAGTGGCTCGCCCGGGCCTTCGCCATGCCGGCCCACTGCGCCCGCGTCGTGCCGAAGTAGTAGCCCTCCATCTTGATCGCGTCCTGGAACGAAGCGCCGAGCGCCGCCAACGCCTCTTCGTGCGCCGCCATGATTGCGTGACTCTGGGCAACGCCGTCGCCGACGGTCTCGATCTCGTCGTCGCCCACGGCCGCATTGCGGTTGGCGAGGGCGATCATTTCTCCGGCGCGCAGGCCGGCCGTCACCTCCTGGCGGTCGAACAGAGCCCGTTTCGAGGAGGGGATCGGCCGCGTGACGAGGCGGATGTCGTCGAGCGCGCGCCAGCCGCGCTGGGCGATCGCCTGAACCTGCACCCGCTGGTCCGCGAAGGGCTGAAAGGGGACGGAGAGCGTGCTGATCGCGGGCAGCGGATCGAGCTCGAGAACTTGCGATACTTCGGCAATAACCGACCAGTCGTCGGGCGCGGCCCCGCCGTCAGGCGTGTAGAACAGCTTCAAGCGCATGATGTCGGCTAGGCTGCAGCCTTCCGAAGCGAGCGCCGCGGCGAGGTTCGCCAGGGCACCTCGGATCTGGGCGGTGAGGTCGCCGGGATTGCGGATGCGGCCCGAGGAGTCGAAATCCCCGGCGCCGCCGACGAAGGACAGCGGCCCCGCCGTGCCGGCCAGCTCTCGCACCCCCTCGCCCGGCCAGCGCCATGCGTTCTTGTCGCTCATGTCCCCTCCCGGTTTCGCTGTGCCTTACGACCTGTTGAAGCACAGCACATCGATGTGCCACGCCTCAACAAACCCAAACGGGATCTCTGGCTAGGTGGACACAACCCTACTCATGGCCTGGTGCGGCGAGCTGCTGGTTCG
>JANQIA010000466.1 GCA_028282405.1 Rhodovibrionaceae bacterium | reverse complement strand
ACCCTTATCTCGTGGTGGCGGCCGACAAGGGCACGGCAACCTTCTCCGACATCGCCAACGGCGTCTCCGCCGACTACGGCTTCTGGCTCGACGACCCCTTCGCCTCCGGCGGCTCGGCCGGCTACGACCACAAGGCCATGGGCATCACCGCCCGCGGCGCCTGGGAATCGGTCAAGCGCCACTTCCGCGAGACGGGCAAGAACGTCCAGGAGGAAGAGTTCACGGTGATCGGCGTCGGCGACATGTCGGGCGACGTCTTCGGCAACGGCATGCTGCTGTCCAAGAAGATCAAGCTGCTCGCCGCCTTCAACCACCTGCACATCTTCGTCGACCCCAACCCCGATTCGGCCAAGAGCTGGAAGGAGCGCAAGCGCCTCTTCGATCTGCCGCGTTCGAGCTGGACCGACTACAAGGCGTCGCTGATATCCAAGGGTGGCGGCGTCTTCGACCGCAAGGCCAAGTCGATCGACATCAGCCCGGAGATGCGCAAGCTCTTCGGGCTCCACAAGGATAAGGCAACGCCCAACCAGCTGCTCCACGCCATCCTCAAGAGCCACTGCGATCTCCTGTGGTTCGGCGGCATCGGCACCTACGTCAAAGCACGCGAAGAGAGCCAGGCGGAGGCCGGCGACCGGGCCAACGACGCCATCCGGGTCGACGCCGATGAGCTCAACTGCGCGGTGATCGGCGAGGGCGCCAACCTCGGCATGACCCAGCGCGCGCGCATCGCCTACGACTTGGGCGGCGGGCGGCTCAACACCGATGCGATCGACAACTCGGCCGGCGTCGACTGCTCCGACCACGAGGTCAACATCAAGATCCTGTTGGGCGAGGTGGAGCGCAGCGGCCGCATGAGCCGCAAGCAGCGCGACAACTTCCTGGAGCGGATGACCGACGAGGTGGCCGCGCTGGTGCTGCGCGACAACTACCTGCAGTCCCAGGCCATCACCATCACCCACACCCTGGGCCACCATCTGCTCGACCGGCTGGTCCGCTTCATGCGAAGCCTGGAGCGCGCGGGCAAGCTCGACCGTGCCATCGAATTCCTGCCCGACGACGAGACGATCGAGGACCGCCACAAGGCAGGCATCGGCCTGACCCGGCCGGAGACGGCGGTGCTGCTGTCCTACGCCAAGATCGACCTCTACGACGAGCTGCTGGGCAGCGCCCTGCCCGACGACCCCTACATGGTCGAGAGCCTGGAGCGCTACTTCCCGGTGCCGCTGCAGAAGAAGTACGCCAAGGACATCGGGGCCCATCAGCTCTCGCGCGAGATCATCGCGACGCAGGCGACCAACTCGGTCATCAACCGCCTGGGCATCACCTTCGTGCACGAGGTGCGCGAGAAGACCGGCATGGACGTGGAGGAGATCGGCCGCGCCTGCGTCGCCGCGCGGGAGATTCTCGACCTGCGCGAACGCTGGGCCGAGATCGAGGCTTTGGACAACAAGGTGCCGGCCGCAACCCAGGCGTCGATGCTGATCGAGTGCGGCCGCCTGAGCGAGCGCCTGGTGGTCTGGCTGCTGCGGGAGGAGACGCACCCGCTCGACATCACCGGCTGCGTCAAGCGCTACCGGGCCGGCGCGCGCGAGCTGGCGGCTAACTTGTCCACGCTGCTCTCGCCGAAGGAACGGCGCGTCTTCCAGCAAAGGGCCAAGCAGTTCAGCGACGCCGGTGTGCCCAAGGCCTTGGCGGACGCCATCGCCGGCCTCGCCGAGCTGTCGCCGATCGGCGACGTGGTGCGCTGCGCCGAGCAGTGCAAGCTACCGGTCGGCAAGGCGGCCACCGCCTACTTCAAGGTCGGCGAGCGCTTCGGCTTCGACTCTCTGCGCCGGGCCTCGAGCCACCTGCCGAGCGATAGCGCCTGGGACAAGCTGGCGGTCACGGCCATCGTCGACGACCTCTACGCCCAGCAGTACGAGCTGACCACCCGGGTGCTCGACGGCGGCAACTGCGGCAAGATGGAGCCGGGCAAGGCCATCGAGGCCTGGGCCGACACACGCCCGCAGCAGGTACGCCGCAGCGACCAGCTGCTCGCCGAGCTGGAGACCACCTCGCCGGATCTTGCCATGCTCGCGGTCGCCAACCGCCAGCTCAAGAGCATGGTGGGGTGAGGGAGTCTCTGTAAGGCGCTTGCGCGCCGTACGGCACCAGCCCACACTCTCGACTGTCACCCGGCCCTTAGGCGAGCCCGGGACTGCTTGCAGTCCCGGCGCGCGAGCCTTGGCAGCCGGGGCTTGCGTAGCAAGTTGCCGAAGGCAGCCACAAGCTCGAACCGTGCCTACCGCTGGATCCTCGGGCCTTCGCCGCATTGCGGCTCGCCCAAGGATGATTTTGGGTGCTACAAAAGGCTTCGCCGCACCACAGACTGTCACCCCGGCCAAGGGCGAAGCCCGCGAGCCGGGGTCCATGGTGGGGTCGGGCGCAGACGGTCGAACGATTGGCGCGGGCCGATGGATGGATCCCGGCTCAAGGCCGGGATGACAGACGGTGGTGCCGCGACGCCCCTAGCCGACGGCCTCCAACGGCTCCTCCGGCTGCAGGTAAGCCAAGAGCGCATTCAGCGTCCGCCGTCCGGCCTCGGTCGCGCGGAGGGCTTCGTCGCCTAGGACAATTAGGCCCTCGCTCTCCAACTGCGCCAGACGGTCGGCCGGCAACAGCGCCTCCGGTTCGGCGCCGAGCTCTCGGCGGAAGGCGGCGCGGGAGATGCCTTCATTGAGCCGCAGGCCGCAGAGCAAGAGCTCGCTCAAGCGCTCCGGTCCGGCGATGGCCTGCTCCTGGCGGGTGGCGTGGCCTTTGGCCTCCACCATCTCCAACCAAGCCTCCGGCGCGCGGTGCTGACGCAGCGCCAGGCGGCGGCCGCCTTCGGCGATGCGGCTGTGGGCGCCGGGGCCGACGCCGAGATAGTCCTGATAGCGCCAGTAGATCAGGTTATGCCGGCAGGCCGCGCCCGGCTTGGCGTGGTTGGAGATCTCGTAGGCCGGCAGCCCGGCATGGGCCATCCGGTCCTGGGTCGCCTCGTAGAGGTCGGCCGCGCTCTCGTCGTCCAGGGTCTTAAGCTCGCCGCGACGCCAGGCGCCGTGGAAGGCTGTGTTCTCCTCGATGGTCAGTTGATAGAGCGAGAGATGCTCCGGCCCCTCGGCCAAAGCCCGGGCCAGCTCCTCCCGCCAGGCCGCCGCGCTCTGGCCCGGCCGGGCATAGATCAGGTCGAAGGAAAAGCGGGGAAAGGTTCGGCGCGCCAGATCGACGGCCGCCAAGGCCTCCGCCACCGAATGCCGGCGGCCGAGAAAGCGCAGCGCTTCGTCGTCGAGCGCCTGGACGCCGAGGGAGACCCGGTTGACGCCACCCTCGCGGTAGCCGGCGAAGCGCCCGGCATCGGCCGAGCCCGGGTTGGCCTCCAGGGTGATCTCGAGATCGGGCGTTGTGGGCCAAAGACTGCGGATGGTCTCGATCACCGCCGCGACCGTCTCGGGCGGCATGAGGGAGGGCGTGCCGCCGCCGAAGAAGACCGACTCGACCCGGCGCTCCGGCACCCGCCGCGCCATCTCCGTCAGCTCGCGCACAAGGGCTGCGCGCCAGCGGCTCTGGTCGACCGCCTCGCGCACGTGGCTGTTGAAGTCGCAGTAGGGGCACTTGGACTGGCAGAAGGGCCAGTGAACATAGACGCCGAGCGGCGCCGGGGCCTCTGCGCCAGGCATCTCCGTCACCCCTGAAGGTGTCGGAGCAGCTTGGCGAAGGCGCGGGCACGGTGGCTCATGGCGTGCTTGGCGGCCGGTTCCATCTCTCCGAAGGTAATGTCGTGGCCCTCGGGGCGAAAGATCGGGTCGTAGCCGAAGCCCTTGTCGCCCCGCGGCGGCCAGACCAGGTCGCCGTCGATGCGCCCTTCGAAGACCTCCGCGCTGCCGCCGGGAAAGGCGAGACAGAGGGCGCAGACGAAATAGGCGCTGCGGTCGGTCTTGCCGTCGAGTTCGCGCTCGACTTTTTCCATCGCCAGGCCGAAGTCGCGCTTCGGTCCCGCCCAGCGGGCCGAGTGAATACCCGGCGCACCGTCCAGGGCCGGCACCGCCAGGCCGGAGTCGTCGGACAGCGCGGGCAGGCCGCTGCCCTCGGCGACGAAGCGCGCCTTGAGCTCGGCGTTGGCGGCAAAGGTCTCGCCGGTCTCCTCCGGCTCCTCCAGGCCAAGCTCGCCGGCGGAGACGACGGACAGCCCGAAGGGATCCAACAGCTCCCTGATCTCCCGCACCTTGCCCGCGTTGTGGCTGGCGATGACGATGCGATTGCCGGGGATGGTGACGCTCATCGCTCGGCGGCGAGCGCCGCACGCTGCAGCGCGAAGAGCTCGGCCACCCCAAGGCGCGCCAGGCTCAGCATCTCCTCGAACTGAGCCGCGGAGAAGGGATGCTCCTCGGCGGTGGCCTGCACCTCGACCAGGCGCGCGTCGGTGGTCAGGACGAAGTTGGCGTCGGCCTCGGCGGAGGAATCCTCGTCATAGTCGAGATCGAGCAGCGCGTTTCCCGAAACGACCCCGCAGGATACGGCGGCGACCTGGGTGGTCACCGGGCTCTTCTTGATGACGCCGAGCCCGATCAGGTGGTCGAAGGCCTGCTGCAAGGCCACGTAGGCGCCGGTGATGGCTGCCGTGCGCGTACCGCCGTCGGCCTGCAGCACGTCGCAGTCGATCCGGATCTGCAGCTCGCCGAAGCCGGCCATGTCCGTCACGGCGCGCAGGGAGCGGCCGATCAGGCGCTGAATCTCCTGGGTGCGGCCGCTTTGCTTGCCGCGGCTGGCCTCGCGGGCCGTACGCGTGCCGGTGGAGCGCGGCAGCATGCCGTACTCGGCCGTGATCCAGCCCTTGCCGCTGTTCTTCATCCAGCCCGGCACGCTGGTCTCGACAGAGGCCGTACACAGCACGTGCGTGTCGCCGAAACGGGACAGGCAGGAGCCCTCGGCATACTTGCTGGCGCCGGCTTCCAGGACAATGGAACGCAGCTCGTCCGGCTTGCGGCCGCTTGGACGCATCGGTTTTCCCCTTGTTTTGAGCCCCCCGGCGCGTGGGCCGGAAAGCGGACACTTGTGCGCAAACGGTGCCGGACGGCTCAACGAGACATGGGCCGACCGCGTTGAAAGCGGCCCGAGCATGGATTAGATCCTGCCGGTGGACCGGATGGCACCTGAAATGAGCAATCCTCAGGAGATAAATGGCGAGCTGCCGGTTGTCGAGCAGCTCAACGAGCGATCGCGCGATATTTTCCGGCAGATCGTCGAAGCCTATGTGGAAACCGGCGCGCCCATCGGCTCGCGCACCCTCTCGCGCAAGCTCGGCCTGGGCCTGTCGCCGGCGACGATCCGCAACGTCATGGCGGATCTGGAGGAGTTCGGCCTCCTGATGGCGCCGCACACCTCGGCCGGGCGCCTGCCGACCGAGCTCGGCCTGCGCCTCTACGTCCGCGGCCTCTTGCAGCACGGCAACCTCAGCGAGGACGAGCAGCGCAGCATCGAGCAGCGCTTCGCCGGCAGCGGCCAGAGCTTCACGGGCATGCTGGAGGAGGCCTCGCAGGTGCTCTCCGGCCTGTCGCGCTGTGCCGGGCTGGTCACCGCGCCGACCAACGAGGGCCCACTGAAGCACATCGAATTCGTCGCCCTGGGCCCCGGCCGGGCCCTGGTGGTGATGGTGACCCAGTCGGGCCAGGTCGAGAACCGCATCATCGACGTGCCGCTGGGCCTGCCGCCCTCATCGCTGGTGGAGGCGGGCAACTTCCTGGCCAGCCGCATGAGCGGGCGCCGGCTGATGGAGGCCAAGCAGGAGATCCTGAGCGAGCTAACGGCGCACAAGGCCGAGCTCGACGCGCTGACCACGCGGGTGGTCGAAGCGGGCCTCGCCACCTGGACCGAGACCAGCGGCGGCGGCGCGCTGATCGTGCGCGGCCAGGCCCAGCTGCTGGAAGACGTCAACGCCCTGGAGGATCTGGAGCGTATCCGGCACCTCTTCTCGACCCTCGAGAGCAAGGAAGCCACCATCAAGCTGATGGAGCTGACCGAGACCGCCGAAGGGGTGCAGATCTTCATCGGCTCGGAAAACGAGCTCTTCGGACTTTCGGGTTGTTCCGTCGTGATCGCGCCCTACAACGATAGCCGCGGCGGGGTGGTGGGCGCCGTCGGGGTCATCGGGCCGACCCGGATCGACTATGCCCGCATCATTCCCATGGTAGACTACACCGCGAAGGTCATGGGCCGCATGGCCGAACGCGTCCACGGAACAACGAGATAGCACGGGATTTGCCATGAGCGAGGGCACCAAGGACAAGCCGATCACCGAAGAGGACGTGGCGCGCGTCCTCGGCGAAGGCTGCGGCGCCGAGCCGGCCGAGCAGCCGGCCGGCCAGGCCGAGGCGCCGGACGCGGCCGCCAAGCCGGCAGCCGCCGGGCCAGCAACCGCCGGGGCGAAGCCCGAAACCGCCAAGCCCGCGGCCGGGCAGGCCGAAGCGCCCGCCCACCCACGCATTGCCAAGCTCGAGGCCGAGGTGGCCCAGCTCAAGGAGCAGCTCCTGCGCGAGCTTGCCGAAGGCGAGAACCTGCGCAAGCGCTTCGCCCGCGAGCGGGAAGAGCAGGCGAAATATGCCGTGGCCCCCCTGGCCAAGGACCTGCTGCCCGCGGTCGACAACCTGCGCCGCGCCCTGGACAGCATTCCCATTGAGGCCATCGCCGCGGACGAGCGCCTCAAAGGACTGATGGCCGGCATCGAGATGACGGAAAAGGCCGTGCTGGACGCCCTCGCCAAGCACCACATCACCGTCGTCGACCCCAAGGGCGAGAAGATGGACCCGCACCGCCACGAGGCCATGGTCGAGATTCCCGATGCCGAGACGCCGGCGGGTCATGTGTCCCAGGTGTTCGAAAAGGGCTATCTGATGCTCGACCGGCTCTTGCGGCCGGCCCGGGTAGCCATCTCCAAGGGTGGTCCGCCCGCAGCCCCCGGCGCCGGCCCGCAGGCCGCCGGACCGGGCCAGGGCAACGAGCCCGGCACCAAGTTCGATACCAAGGTCTGACGCACGTCGGCACTGCTTCGAAGTGCATCGACAGCTTCGTCGATAGCAAGGTCTTTCCCCTCACCCGGTGATATGCGCCGGATGAGGGGTGTTGCGTGGCGCCGATCCTGGCTACGCCGGAGGCTTCGCCAAGACGAGCAAACCTCTGTCCGGCTGCCAAGTCTCGCCTCGGGATGGCACTCCGGGGGCGAGCCTAAGGGCCGGGCGACGGTGACTGGGGCAGCGCCGTCGGTGCGACTTTTCCTCCCTTCGTCACCCCGGAGGAGCCTCGCGAGAGGCGACATCCGGGGTCCATGTCTCGGCCGGCGCCAAGCATTGGAATGCCCGCGCGCTCCTCCCACAT
>JANQIA010000184.1 GCA_028282405.1 Rhodovibrionaceae bacterium | reverse complement strand
TTCCTGCTCGTCGTGCTGTTCTCGCCGGACGGCTTGCTCGGGCTGTGGGAGAGGATCCGTCCGAAGCTCCGCTTCGCACGAACGGCGCGGTATGAGGCCAGCCGTGCCGAAGAGCGGGACCGGCAAGCCGCCGAGCCGCTCAAACAAACCTAAACAAGGGAGGTAGCAATGCGTAGATTTACCAAGACGACGATTGCGGCCGTTGCCGCGTTATCGCTCGCCGCACCGGCGCTTGCGGACGACACCATCAAGATGGGCGCGCTTGCGACCTTGGAAGGCGCCTTCACGGTGCTCGGCGAGGACAGCATGCGCGGCGTCGAGCTGGCGCTCGAGGAGTTCGACTACACGGCGGGTGGCAAGAAGATCGAGCTGATCACCGGCTCGTCGGACGCTTCGCCGGACAGCGCCATCCGCGCGGCCCGCAAGCTGGTCGAGCAGGACGGCGTGCAAATCCTGGTCGGTCCGCTGTCGGGCTCGGAAGGCCTGGCGGTCAAGGACTACGCCAAGACCCAACCTGAGGTGACCTTTGTGAACGGCTCTTCGGCGGCGCAGGACACCACCTTGCGTAACCCGGCGGACAACTTCTTCCGCTTCTCCACCGAGGGTGCGCAGTGGATGGCCGGCCTCGGCGAGTATGTCTACAACGAGAAGGGCTATCGCAACATCGCGGTGCTAGCTGAGGACTATTCTTTCCCCTACACCCAGGTCTTCGGCTTCCTTGAGCCCTTCTGCCGCCTGGGCGGCAAGGCGCCGGTCGACGCGCGCTTCTGGGTGCCGATCGGCAACAAGGACTATTCCTCGGTGATCGCCGCGTTGCCCGATGACGTCGATGCGATCTACGTCGCCCTCGGCGGTGCCGACGCGGTCAACTTCCTGACCCAGTACGAGCAGGCCGGCGGCGAGCTGCCGCTGATCGGCGGCTCGATCACCGTCGACCAGACGGTGCTCGGCTCCAAGGGCCGCACCCGCGACTTCATCATCGGCACGCCTTCGGCCGGCCCGATCTCCGACACCTGGGACGACCCGCGCTGGAACGCCTTCGTCGAGGCCTACAAGGCGAAGTTCCCGGACGGCTTCCCCTCTCCGTCGCTCTTCGCCCACGCCTACTACATCAACACCAAGGCGGCGCTCTTGGCTCTGAACGAGGTGGGCGGCGATCTCTCCGACGGCGGCGCGAAGCTTCGCGAGGTTCTGACGAACCTCGAGTTCGAAACGCCGACGGGCACGGTGAAGTTGGACGACCGCCGCCAGGCCGTTGCCGACATCTTCCTGACCGAGGTGATCGAAGGGCCTGACGGCAACCTCCTGAACAAGACCATCAAGGTCATTCCCCAGGTGGATCAGACCTTCGGCCTGTCCTACGACGACTTCCTCAAGTACGGCCAGGTCAGCCGCGAAAACCCGAGCTGCGAATAGCGGAGGCTTGGACCGTTAGACCTGCCCGTTCGTGACGATGCCTGGAACCGACGCCTTCTCCCGCCTACAAAGCGCCGGCCGCTATGCGCTGGAGCTGGAGGCCGTCAGCCGCCACTTCGGTGCGCTGGTCGCCTTGGCGGACATCAATCTTACGGTGGCCGCCGGGGAGCGGCGTGCGGTTCTGGGCTCGAACGGGGCGGGCAAGACGACCCTGTTCAACGCGATCACCGGCGACTTCCCGCCGACCACCGGTCGCGTGCGTCTTTTTGGCGAGGACGTGACGGATCTGCCGGTTCACGAGCGGATCCGTCGCGGCCTGCGCCGCACCTATCAGATCTCGCTGCTGTTCAACGGCCTGAGCGTGATCGACAACATCTATCTGGCGTGCCGCGGCATCAGCCGGCGGCGCTTTTCGCTGCGCCGGCCGGGCCGGGACGAAAGCGCCATGGAAACGGCCGAGACCTTGCTCGGCGCCGTTCACCTGGAAGAGGCGCGCGATACGCTGGTCGAGGCCTTGAGCTACGGCCAGCAGCGGCAGCTTGAAATCGCGCTGGCGCTTGCCGGCTCGTCGAACAGAATGAGCCGCGGTGCTCCGGCGAGCGCGAGGGCAATTTCAAGCTGGCGTTGCTGGCCATAGCT
>JANQIA010000441.1 GCA_028282405.1 Rhodovibrionaceae bacterium | reverse complement strand
ACGGCGACCCGCTCCTTCCGGGTCTTCGAGATCGTCGCCACCCTGACCGACGGCGGCCCCGCCTTCGCCAGCGACACCCTGGTCTTCGCCATGTACCGGGAGGGCTTCGTCTACTTCAAGGCCGGCTACTCCAGCGCGATCACCGTCGTCTTTCTCCTCTTCGTGCTGATCTTCACCTTGGCGCAGTTCCGCATTCTCGAATCGCGGGTGCACTACCGATGACGGCGGGACGGCTCCTGGGACGCGCGACCACGCTGGCGGTTCTCTGCTTCGGCGCCGCGGTGGTGCTGATTCCCTTCGTCTGGATGATCTCGCTGTCGCTGAAGCCGGCCGCCGAGATCTTCTCGCCCGACTTCACCCTGCTGCCGGCACAGGTCGAGTGGCAGAACTACGTCAAGGCCTTCACCGAGGTGCCGCTGCACCGCTTCCTGCTGAACGGCGTTATCGTCTGCTTCGGCATCCTCTTCTTCCAGATCCTCCTGGCCGTGCCCATGGCCTATGCGCTCGCGGTCCGCGACTTCAAGCTGCGCGGCCTACTGTTCGGGCTCGTCCTGGCCGGTCTCCTGGTGCCCTATCACGTCACCGCCGTGCCCCTGTTCCTGGGCCTGGCCGAGCTCAAGCTGCTCAACACCTACACCGCGCTGATCATACCCTTCATCGCCTCGGTCTTCGGCATCTTCCTCTTCCGCCAGTACTTCGCCGCCCTGCCGGCGGATCTGATCGACGCGGCGCGGGTCGACGGCTTGAGCGAGACAGCCATCGCCTGGCGCATCGCCTTCCCCAACGCCTGGCCCGCGGTCACGGCCTTCGCAATCTTCTCCGTCGTCGCCCACTGGAACGACCTTTTCTGGCCGCTGATCGCGGTCAGCGACCGAGACTTGGCCACACCGCCGCGCGGCGTCCTCTACTTCCGCGACGAGGAAGCGGGCTCCGACGTCGGGCCGCTGATGGCCGCGGCCGCCGTGATCAACGCGCCGCTGGTGGTCGGCTTCCTGCTGGCCCAGCGGCGCTTCATTCAAGGGTTCACCATGAGCGGGCTCAAGGGATGAGCCGCCATGACCGAGCGTCAACACACGAGAAGAGCGCGGCAAGCGCCGGACCTTCAACGAGATCGAACACAAGGAGAAAGCTGATGAAACGGGTTCTCTTGGCGGCCGCAGCCTTCGCCGCCCTCGCCACCGTTACGGCCACGCCAGCCATGGCGGAAGAGACGACGCTACGCGTCCACTATTCCATTCCCAACCTCTGGTCGGAGATCAAGGAGAAGCTGGCGGCCGAGTTCATGGCGCGCAATCCCGATATCAAGATCGAGCTGGATGCGCCGGAAGAAACCTACGCGAAGGGCGTCCAGCGCCTGCTGCGCGAGTCGGTTGGCGGCCAGGCACCCGACCTCGCCTTCGTCGGCCTCAACCGCTGGCGCATTCTCGAAGACCGGGGCCTCACCGTGGAGCTCGATTCCTTCATCGGCGACGACGCCGCATTCGCGGAAGCCGGCTACACACCGGCGCTCCGCTCGCTCGGACAGTACAAAGGCAAGCAGCATGCGCTGGCGGTCTCCGCCTCGACGCTGGTGATGTACATCAATCCCGACCTCGTCGAGCAGGCCGGCGGCTCGATGGACGACTTCCCGAGCGATTTCGATGGCTTGATCGCGCTGGCCGGCAAGATCAACAACCTGGGCGGCAACATCGAGGGCGTTTGGATCGCCCCGCATGACTGGCGTTTCCAGAGCATGCTCGGCTCCTACGGCGGTCGCCCGATGAACGAGGACGAAACCACCATCACCTTCGACAGCGACGCCGGCGTCAAAGCCGCCGAGCTCTACTTCCGCTTCGCCAAGGAAGCCGGCATGAAGGGCTACGACGGCAACGCCGCCCGGCAGGCCTTCGCCGCCGGCACGCTCGGCATCTACATCGACAGCTCGTCCTACCTCACCCGCATGATGGAGGGCGCCGGCGACCGCTTCGATGTTACCTTGCTGCCCAACATCGTGGCTTCGGAAGACAAGTCCGCCGTCTACTTCCCGACCGGTGGTTCGGCCATCGTCATGCTGACCGAGGACAAGGCCATGCAGCAGGCCGCCTGGAAGTACATCGAGTTCGTCACCGGTCCCGACGGTGCCAAGATCATCGTCGAGAACTCCGGCTACGCACCGACCAACGCCATCGTCCTGCAGGACGAGAGCTACCTGGGAGCCTTCTACGACAAGAACCCCAACGCCAAGCGGGCCCACGCCCAGGTCGCCTCCTACGCCGGCCCCTGGTACGCCTATCCCGGTGCCGAGGGTGTGGCCGTGACCGATCTGATCGCGGCCGCGCTGGTCGAGGTGGTCGAGGGCGCCGACCCGGACGCCAAGATCAACGAAGTTGCCGACGACGTCCGTTCCAAGCTCGACATGCAGTAGTATCGATTGAGTCGAGGTTGCCGGGCGGAGACCACCTCCGCCCGGCCCGCGACTGGCAGGACGAAAAGAGCTTAAGCCGCTAGGCGCTCGCGCAACAGCAGAGGCAACTGGCTCGGCGTATCGGCGACGGCGACGCCGGCCCGCTCCAACGCAAGACGTTTCGAGCCGTAGTCGCCCTTACCGCCGGAGACGATGGCGCCGGCATGGCCCATCTTCTTGTCGGGGGGCGAGGCACGACCGGCGATGAAGGCCGCGACGGGCTTGCGCATGGTTTCGGCGTACTCGGCGGCCTCTTCTTCGGCACTACCGCCGATCTCCCCGCAGATCACAACCGCCTCGGTCTTGGGATCCCCATCGAGGAACTGCAAAGCCTCGCGCGTCGTGGTGCCGATCATAGGGTCGCCGCCAACGCCATAGAAGGCCGACTGACCCAGGCCCTGCTGCGTGAGATTGAGGCTGGCCAGGGTGCCGAGGCTGCCGGAGCGCGAGATCACGCCGATTGCGCCGGGACGAAACACCGTCTTGTTGAAGGCCGGCATGATCCCGGCGAAGGTCTCGCCGGGCGTCACCAACCCGGCCGTGTTCGGCCCGACGATGCGGCTGCCGTTGGCCCAGGCCGCAGCATGCATCTCCATCACATCCTGGGCGGGGATGTGCTCGGTCAGGCAGACGATGAGCTTGGCACCCGCTTCGCAGGCATCGATCGCAGCCGCCTTGGCCGCCATCGGCGGGATGAACATCAGGGCGACATCGAAGTCGCCAGCCGCATCGCGCGCGCTGGCGTGGACCGGGACACCGAGATGCGCGCTGCCTGCCTTCTTGGGATTGACGCCGCCGACGACGGCCGCGCCATAGTCGATCATCGCCTGGGTCCAGAAGGTCCCCTGCTTGCCGGTGATGCCTTGAACCAGGATGCGGTGGTGTTTTCTGAGGATCATACCGCGCGGTCCTCGGCAGCCGCGACCACGGCGCGCACCGCATCGTCCATCAGGTCGAAGGGCTCGATGCCGAGTTCCCTGCGAATGAGCGCCACCGCCTCCTCCTCGCCCGTACCGTGGACCGTGAAGAAGACGGGAATGTCCGGTTCGAGCGCCTTCCAGGCCTCCACCACGCCCTGCGACATCACGTCGGTGCGGGCGAAAGCGCCGCAGAAGTTGACCAGCAGGCTCTTGATGTTCGGGTTCTTCAACAGGATGCGCAGCGCGGTCTCCGCCTTGGTGTAGGCCTCGCCGCCGATCTCCAGAAAGTTTGCCGGCGTGCCGCCGTAGTGGGTGATCGCGTCCATGGTCGTCATGGTCAGGCCGGCGCCGTTCGCCAGCACACCGACGCTACCGCCCAGCTCGATGTACTTGAGCCCAGCGTCGGCCGCCTCTCGCTCCAGCGCGGTCAGTCGCTCAGGCGCGCCCTTGGGGGCCACCTCCGGCTGACGCGGGACCGCGGAATCGTCCAAGATGAACTTGCAGTCGAGCGCGACGATCTCGCCGTCTCGCGTGATGACCAGGGGATTGATCTCGAGCAGCTCGGCATCGAGCGCGCGGTAGGCTTGGTAGAGCTTGACCAACGTGTCCGCGATGGCCGCCGCCTGCCCATCGAGGGACAAGCCGTCCAGGGCGGCGCGCGCATCTTCGGTCGTAAGACCCTCCGTGATGTCGACGACAAGGCGCCGCATGGCCTCCGGATCGCTCTCGGCGGCCTCCTCCACGTCCATGCCGCCGGCGGTCGAGAACAGCAGGCTGGGCGCCTTCGCAGCCGGGTCGTTGAGCACCGCCGCATAGAGCTCTGTCTCGATCGGCAACTGCGCCTCGATCAGCACCTTCTCGACCCGGTAGCCGCCGATCTCCATCCCAAGGATGGCAGCCGCCGCCGCGCGCGCTTCCGCCGGCGTGGCGGCCAGCTTGATGCCGCCGGCCTTGCCGCGCTTTCCGGTCGGGACCTGTGCCTTGACGACGCAGGGACCGATGACCTCGGCCGCCGCTGCCGCCTCGGCCGGGTTGTGCGCCAGCATGCTGGTCGGCACCGCAATGCCGTAGGCCTCGAGCAGCGGCTTGGCTGCCCACTCCTCGAAGTTCATCGGCCGTACTTCTTCCAGTAGGCCCCGAACAGCGCGTCCTCGGAGGGCTTGTCTTCCGGAATGGTGGTGACCAACCGGGTGACGTTGATGAAGCAGCGATAGTTGAGATTGTCGTCGATGCTGTTGCCGGCCCAGGTGCCGCCGCCCATCGACAGCGTGAAGGGCAAGGCATTGTTGAAGCCGCCGCCGTTGCCGAAGGTGTGGGCCTGGTTGACCAGCACCCGGACCACGTCGGTCTCGGCGGCCAGTTCCCGCGCATGCGCCATGTCCGCCGTATGGATGCCGGCGGAATGCCCCTTGCCGGTGACCTCCAGGATGGCCCGCACCAGGCGCTTGGCATCCTCGAAGTCCCGCGCGCGGTAGAGCGTCAGCACCAGGCTGAGCTTTTCGTCGGCAAAGCCGTGCTTGCCGCCGACCTCGGCCTCCTCGACCATGAAGAAGCGGGCTTGGCGCGCCTCCGCCGGCAGACCGAAGACCTCGGCCGTCACCGAAGCGTCCTTGGCGATGACCGCGCGATTGAGCTTGCCACCGACCCACAGCGTCTGCTCGACCTGCGCCTTCTGCGCGGCATCGCAGCACCAACCACCGGCCTTCTCCAGGGCGGCAACGGCCTCTTCGTAGACATCGTCGAGGATGACCACGGCATTCTCCGACGAGCAGGAGGTCGCGTTGTCGAAAATCTTCGAGGCGGTGATCTTCTCGGCCGCATCCGCGAGATCGGCGGACGAGTCGATGATGACCGGCACGTTGCCGGCGCCGACCCCGATGGTCACCGTGCCGGACTGCATGGCCCGCTGGACGTTGTTCTGACTGCCCGTCACTACGGCCAGGTCGACTTGCTCGACCAGGGCCTGGGTCATGGCCTTGTCGACCGGTGCGGGAAGCACCTGCACCAAGTCTTCCGGGTGGCCGGAGTTCTTGAGCTCGGCCCGCATCAGCGCAACGGTCTTGGCCGTCGTCGCGTAGCCTGCGGGCGAAGGCGCGATGATAACAGCGT
>JANQIA010000400.1 GCA_028282405.1 Rhodovibrionaceae bacterium | reverse complement strand
GGTTCCGGATCCACTTCGGTATCGATGAATTCCTTGTCGAGATCGATGGTGCCGATGCCCACCGCGCGAACGTTCGGCGTATCCAGCAAGAGCGCCTCGCTCTCGGCCAAACCGTCCTGAACGTCGAGGCGGACGATCAGGCAGTTCAGATCTGAGTAGCCCTGCCTTGCCTCGGCCGTGAACAACCAGCTCACGATGTTGGTCGCCGCAAGGCGCAGAAGACCCGTCCTCACGTGGCCCTGCTGAAGCGCCAGATCGAACTCGCCGGACAGGCTCGATGCGATCTCGTGCGGCGATTGCCCGGCCCCAGCGAGATCGACCAGCAGGTCCATATCGCCATCGAGCGGCACCTCGACTTCCGTCTGCGCGAGAAAGTCGCCCAAGTCGACGTCATCAGCGGCAAGCGTAAGGGTCTGCGTCGGTGTCTCTCCCCTGGCATCGATCGACAGGCTCGCATCGACCTGGCCACCAACGAAATTGAAGGTGAGCGGCTCGACCGTCAGCAGCCCGTCCTTGACGTTGACCTTTGCTTCGACCCGGTTGAGATCGAGGTGCACCCCCTCGATATCCTCCAGCAGAACGTCGAGCTCGAGATCGAAGTCGCGCAGAACCTCGAAGCCGATCGGCTCATCGCCGAACACCCGCTCGCTTTGCGGCACGCCATCTCCGCTTCCGATTTGCCCCGCATCGCCGTCGTCCTCGGGCTCCGGCGTCAGGCCTATATCGACCAGCCGCAAGCGGGGCGACGTCAGCCGCGCCTGCAGTATCGGCCTGTCGTCCTTCAAGGTGCCGGAGAAGGTGCCAATGAAGTCCGTCTCGCCCAGTCGAAGCTTGCCGTCGGCACGGGTCAGCTCGTCGCTGCCGGACGCCCGGCCCTCGAATTCGAGACTGCTGAGCGAGTCCAAGTTCACCCCGAGCTCGCGGCCGAGCTGCGGCAAGTCCGGCACACTGAGCATCGCTTCCATCCACAGCTCGTCGCGTTGCCTGATGTCGTCGAACACGCCCTTGATGGAGAGCGAAAACAGCGACGTGCCATCGATCTCAGCGCTGATCGCCTCGAGGCCGACGCTGCCATCGGAGTCGGAAAGCTCGAAGCTGCCTTGAACGCGACCGAATCCCGGCGCGACGCCGTCGCCGTCCGTTCCGATCAGGGCTTTCGTCGGCACATCGAAATCGCCGGCCAGAGAGAGCGCACGCAAAGCGACAAGGTCGCTTATGGTGCCTTTGACCTGGAAAACGGGGCTGCCGTCGGGCCCTGCCGCGACATCGATTCCGTCCAGGAGAAACCGATGCCCGCGGTCCTTCAAATTGGCCTTGGCCCGCACCGGACCCAGCTCCGGCAACGCCAACTCGGCAAGCGTGGCAACGGCCTCGGTCGTGGGCGAACGGGCATCCAAATCGAGAGACAGGCCGGCCAGAGACACGTCGTCGCCGAAGATCAAGCGGTCCAAGCCGCCGGTCGCACTGACGGTAAGGCCGTCCGGCCCGTCAGCTTCCGCTTCCAGAGTCGAGATCGAGAGCGCGTCGAGACTCCCGCCGACGGCGAAGCGACCGGTCACGTTGCTGAGCAGGAGCGTCTCGTCCGGCAGGAACGCGGCGAAAGGCTCCAAGGTCGGGCTGGAGAAATCGACCTGCAGCGCCGTGGACTCCAACAGAGGGTCGCGCTCGGGATAGAGCGTCCCTAGGGTCCCGCTCACATCGATGCGCGGACCGCCCTGCTCGCCAAGCGCCAGCTCCACGTCGTCCAAGCCATAGCCTTCGCCATCGGGCACAACGCGAACGCTGGCAGCAAGGGGCCCCAGTTCAGGCACGGTCTCGGCCAGGCGCGACGAAGCCGGCGAATCGGAAGCAGTGTTGGACGTTGGCGGTTCGCGATCGAGCCCGCCATCGATATGCGCCAGCAGTGAGGCTGACGCCTGGCCATCGACCGGCAAACCCTGCTCGGCCTGATAGCTCTCGATTGCAGACCGCGTCTTCGGCCCCATCTTGCCGTCGGCCGCGCCCGGGTCCTGCCCGGCCTGGGCGAGCCCGGACTGAATGCGCGCAATCAACTCCGCTTGGCTCAGCGCCGTGAGCGGTGCCTGCTCCGCAGCAGGCTCCTGGTCCGACGTCGCTGCTACGTCCGCGACCAGTGTGTCATAGAGCTCCAGCAGCGGCCGCGTCTGCCCGGCCTGCGCTGAGACCGTGACATCCGGCTCGAAGGAGAATGCGAAGTCCTCGGCAGAGAAGCGCGCGATTCGCCCCTTGAGATCCACTTCGGCCTGGGCGAAGGCGTCCGCATCCAGTTCGCCGGACTGGATGAGAATCTCGTCTTGCTCCCACAGAAGCTCGGCACTGGCGCGCAGCGCGCCGAGCTCCGGCAACTGGTTCTCGAGAAGCCGCTCCAACGGCGTCCTGTCGGGCAGGAACAGAAAGGCCGTGGCCTCGAAGCGGGAGCCGGACGTTCCGTCTCCGGCAAGATCGAGCGTGCCCTCACCGTCTAGGGTCAGTTGGACGCCGGAGCCGTACAGAAGCTGGGCTTGCAGCCCCTCAATCCTGGGATTGGCCGCATCGCCCGTCACCCGGGCGGAGACATCGAGCGAGGTGTCCTCCTCAGCGTCCTTTTCGTAGGACCGCTCCACGGCACCGAGCCAACTCAGGCCTTCGGAACCGAGCGCTCCCGAAACCTGCAGGTCGATGCCTTCGCCGCTGCTCAAGTTCGCCACGCGCCCGGATGCTCTAAGCTCCTGACCGGCTTGATCGACAAGCGACACGACGATGTCCTCAACCGCAAGGGCCTCCAAGTCGCCGACGAGTCGCGCAGCCGCGTCGGCACGGCCGGTCAGCGGCACGTCGAGATTGAGGGTCTCGAACACCCGTTCGATGGTCGGCGTATTGAGCGTGACCACAATGTCGGCGCCCTCCGCCGCGGGTAGGTTGGCGATCGTGCCGTCGACATCGAGCGTGACGCTCGTCGATTGCAGCGTCAGGGCGATCGGGTAAGGCGCGGTGGCCTGCAATGCCTCCTCGATGGAGCCGTAGGCGCCGGTAATCTGCACGGGCCGGCCGTTGACGCTACCCTCGCCGGACACATCGACGCCGGTGCCGGCACCTCGCTCTTCCTTGACGAGTTGATCGATGACGATCACCAAGTCTTCACCGTCTTGCCGGTCGCGATAGGTCACGGTGATATCGTTCAGCGCGTAGAACTCGACAATCGGATAGAAAGCGCTCCCCGAGTCTCGATCATCAGGCGCGTCGTCCTCCGCCCCCTCATCCCCGGCAATCAGCCAGTTGCCTTCCCCGGACGCGGAGGTCTCGAGATCGACGGTGAGCCCTTCGACCAGCAACCGCGGGATACGGACGACGCCTGAAAAGAGAGGAAGCAGGGCAAGCTGCACTTCTATGCGTCGGGCCCTGGCCATCTCCCGCGCACTCGCCCAGGACGCATTCGCCATCCGTATATCCGTGGCGACGAGGGTGGGCTCGAGTCCCATTTCCAAGGAATAGGAGCCATCGACTACGATCTGACGGTCGATGTTGCCTTCGACGGCCTGCTTGAGAGCCCAGCGATAGAAGGAGTCGCCTGCTGTCGCGAGGAAAAGGGTGCCCCCCGACAAAACGACAAGCAGCCCGGCAAGACTCCAAACAAGGACTTTCGCTATCCGTCGCACGCTCGCAGCCTGACCCCAAGGGCAACCCCGACGTACCCTTCGACTCAAACTTGCCCTCACCGCGGATTGCCGGCAAGAGGGGCGCGCCGCCACCTCGGCGACTTAGCTCGAATCGGATGCAGGAGCGGACGTGAGCTCTTCCCCGACCGGAGGGACGCACCGGCCCGCCATCTACGTGAACTCACTCGCCGCCGGCCGCGGCGCCGAGCGGGTGATCTACAATCTGCTGACGACCCTCGCCAGAGACGGCAAGAGCGTCGACCTGCTGATCGAAGAGACCGATGGCGAGCTCTTTGCCGCCTTGCGGCGGGATGCGCCCCAGGTCCGCATCGAACGCCTGCGCGGGAGCGACTGGCAAGAACGGCTGTCCTGGTACACCTGCTGGCTGGCCCTGGCGGTCGAGCTTGTGTCGGGCGTGGCAAGCGGTCAGCGCCTCGCAGACTTCAAGGCGACCGCCATCATGGTCGAGAAGGAACGACCGCCGCTCCTCCCCCTACGGCGCTATATGAAGCGCGAACAGCCGGTTACGATCCTCTCCTTTCTCAACGACGCAAACATCGCGCTCATGCTCTCGGCCTGCCTTGGCAAGAAGGGCACGCGCTTTATCCCCAACGTGCGCAATCACATTTCAGCCGGCGCCAGCGCGCTGAAATCGAAGCGGATGCGCGCCATGCCCGGCGCCATGCGGCGGCTGTTTCGCCGGGCCGATGCGGTGGTCGTGCCGGCGGATGACCTGCGCCATGACGTCGCCCAGATCACCGGGCTGCCGGAACGTCGAATTCACCGCATTCTAAATCCAATCGATCTTGCCGCCGTGGAGACGCAGGCCGCGGAGTCGCCAGAGCATCCCTGGCTCGCCAAGAGAGAGAACACGCCGGTCGTTCTGGCGGCGGGAAAGTTCAAACCACAGAAGGACTTCCCGACACTTCTGAAAGCTTTTTCTGAGCTTCGTGCCGGTCGAAGTTGTCGTCTCATCCTGCTTGGCAGCGGTCCTTTGGATAAAGATCTGCGAAAGCAGGCAGAAGCGCTTGGAATCGCTGACGATGTCTCGTTTCCGGGACATCTCGACAACCCCTTTGCCTATCTGGCCCGGGCGCAGGTCTTCGTGCTCTCCTCCGCCTGGGAGGGGCTGCCCAACGTGCTGATCGAGGCCTTGGCCTGCGGCTGCCCGGTGGTCAGCACAGACTGCCCCGGCGGCGCCTCGGAAATCCTGGAGGCCGGCCGCCACGGCCGCCTGGTCCCGGTCGGCGACGCCGCGGCCATGGCAGCCGCCATCGAGGCGACCTTGGACTCGCCGCCCCCGGCCGACGCGCTTCGGGCACGCGCTGCCGATTTCTCCATCGAGAAGGCAGTGGAGGCTTATTCAAAGCTGCTCTTCCCGGGTGAAGCGACTCTATCCGGCAAAGTGTCGCGTTGAGGAAGGTCTTGCAAAAGCCGCGATTCTGATTGAAGGGAATGGGTTGAAGCCTCTGCCTCCGGCCATCACTTGGTCGGACGACCGTCATTCAGGACGGCAGGGGAACCGAACTAACCGTCGATGAAGCATCGCCTCGCCCTTCTCCAGCCGATCTGGAGCAGCCTGTGGAAGAAGACCTCCCGCAAGGCGGTTCTGACGCTGTTCTTCTTCCTCTCTCCGGCGAAGAAGCACCGCCTGCAGCGCCGGCTGCGCGGGCGCGAGCAGCTTCAGACCCTGCGCCAGGCAGACTCCGTGGTGGTGTCCTTCGGCAAGAGCGGGCGGACCTGGCTCCGCGTCCTGCTCTCGCGGGTCTATCAGCTCAAGCACGGGCTGCCGGAGAACTGCCTGCTCAGCTTCAGCAACCTCCACCTGGTCGAGTCGGCCGTCCCCAAGATCTTCTTCACCCACGACAACTACCTGAAGGACTACTCGCCGCACGGGGATAGCAAGGCCGACTACCGCGACAAGAAGGTGGTCCTGTTGGTTCGTCACCCGGCTGACGTCGCGGTTTCCCAGTATCACCAGTGGCGCTATCGCATGCGCCCGCACAAGAAGACCCTGAACCGCTACCCCGGTGAGGCGGAGGACATCGGAATCTTCGATTTCGTGGCCCACCACGACGCCGGCCTGACCCGGGTGATCGACTTCCTGAACGGCTGGGCCGAGGCGATTCCGAGCATGTCGCATCTGCTGCTGGTGCGCTACGAGGACCTGCGCGCGCAACCACAAGCGACCCTGGCGGGGATTCTCGATTTCATCGGCACGCCCGGCAGCGAGGCCGAGGTGCGCGAAGCGGTGGCCTATGCCGACTTCGAGAACATGAAGAAGCTGGAGAGCGGCAAGACCTTCCGCTTGAGCGGTGGCCGCATGCAGGCGCGCGATGCCAGCAACCCCAACAGCTATAAGGTCCGGCGCGGCAAGGTCAGCGGCTACCGGGACTATTTCACCGACGAAGAGTGCGCCGAGATCGACGCACAGATCGCGGCACGCCTGTCGCCTTACTTCGGCTATGGGGCGACGGAAGCGGCCGAGCCCGCCGAGCGGGCGCAGGCTGGCTGATCTGGGCCGGTTGATGCGAAAGGAAGCGAGGGAAAGATGACGAACGAGATGGAGCCAAAGGCGAACGGTGCCGGGCCGGCTTCAGCGGAGAGCGCAACGAAGCCCTGCGTGTTCATCCACACCAATCACAAGCAGTGGGTCGGAGCGCTGGTCTCCCAGTTCTCGATGAAGCACAACAGCCCCAACGCCGACGCCTTCGACGTGCGCATCATCGATACCAAGGACCATCCCTTCCTGCGCGCCAAGGAGGGACAGACCTACCTGCGCAACGGCCTGGAGCGGGAATGGCTTTTCGACGACCTGCAATCCTTCACGCCGCTGCGCTTCATGCCGCCGAAGCTGATGGGCTATCAGGGAAGAGCCATCGTGGTCGACCCGGATGTCTTTGCCGTCGGCGATGTCTATGAGCTCCTGACCCGCGACATGGGCGGCAAGGCCCTGATGTGCCGGGCGCGCAAGGGCAAGAAGGAATATGCCAGCAGCGTCATGCTGCTCGACTGCGCCAAGCTGACCCACTGGGACTGCGAAGCCGAATTCAACGAGATGTTCGACTTCAAGCGGGACTACATGCAGTGGATCTCGCTGAAGTGCGAGGCCCCCGAGACCATCGGGATCTTCGAGGACGAGTGGAACGACTTCGATCATCTGGGCGAGCGGACCAAGCTGCTGCACAACACCAAGCGCGTGACGCAGCCCTGGAAAACCGGTCTCAAGGTCGACTACACCCCGCCGCTGAAGGCCGGCAGCCTGCTAAGCTGGCTCCGCCGCAAGCGGGAGGATGTCTTCGGCCGCTATGGCATGCGGGGCCACTACAAGCGCCATCCGGACCCGAAGCAGGAGCAGTACTTCTTCCAGCTTCTCCGGGCCTGCTTGGACGCCGGCGTGGTCAGCGAAGAGCTGCTGCGCCAGGAGATGTCTCAGAGCCATATCCGCAAGGACGCCTTCGACGTCATCGCCGGGGTGCCGCCCTTGGCGACGGCGACGGCGAGCTAGGCCTCGCATCGCCGCCGAAGCGGGCCGGTTTGCAAGTCACCGCGGCTTTTGCTAACGCCTCGCGCGATTTGACGCGTTTCCCGCGAAAAAAACTTCACTTCGACCTTCGATCGGGTCTTCTCCATGCTCAACCTCAGTGACGGCGTAAAGAAGTGGATGGTGCTCCTGCCCACCGCTCCGCTCCCGACATCCTGGCGGGTTGCCAGCCGCCGCAAGCTCCTGGCCGATCTGGAATTGGCCAAGGCCGAACGCACCGATCTCCTGATCATCGGCCATCCCAAGAGCGGCAACACCTGGCTGCGCACCATGATCTCGCGCATCTATCAGGTGCGCTTCGGCCTGCCCGCCGACGTCATCATCACCTCGGATGAGCTGGCCCGCCGTCACCCGAGCGTGCCGCGGGTCTCGGCGACCAACGGCGTCTACAGCTATGAGGGCGCGGTGGGCGAGAAGCTGGCCGTCGGGGCGCCGGACAACCCCTTGCGCCACAAGGCCATCGTCATGCTGGCGCGCAACCCCTGCGACATCGCCGTGTCCTGGTTCTTCCAGTTCACCAAGCGCCAGTCCAAGCACAAGCAGGAGCTGATCAACCACTCGATCGAACACCCGATCGACCGCCATACCGTTTCCATGTGGGACTTCGTCCGACACAGCGATATCGGCCTGCCCTTCCTGATCGACTATCTCAACGCCTGGGAGCGCAACGTCGAAGCGTTGGAGGACGCCGAGCTGATGCGCTACGAGGAGCTGCGTTCGAAGCCGGAGGAGACGCTGATGCGCATCGTCTCGCGCATCGACCCTTCAGTCACCATCGAAGAAGTCCAAGAAGCCGTGCGCTTCGGCTCCTTCGATCACCTGCGCAAGCTGGAGAGCGAGGGTTTCTTCAAGCAAGGCGGCCTGACGCGGCGCAACGCGGGCGACCCCAACTCCTTCAAGGTGCGCCGGGCCAAGGTTGGCGGCTATCGCGACTACTTCACGCCGGAGCAGATCGCCGAGCTGGAGGGCTTGATGGCAGAGCGGCTGTCCCCCACGCTGGGCTATACCCCAGTGGAGGAGCCGAGAAGCCAATCGGCGGGATAAGCTTGCCCGAGAACGCCCTCGCCCCAAGCGATCGAGACGACTCAAGCGCCACCCAGCCCGGCCAGCCCAGCGTCTGGCTGCTGCTGAGCGAGAAGCGCGGCGACAACGGACAGGTCGAGGTCCTGGCCGAGGCGCTCGGCTGGTCTTGCGAGCGCAAGTACTTCGCGATGCGCGCGCCCTACGTCTACGGCAAGCCGCGGGTCAAAGCCTCGCTCCACCACATCGATCCGGCCGAGTCCGACGAGCTGAGGCCCCCCTGGCCGGATCTGATCATCACCGTAGGCCGGCGGCCGACCATGGTGGCGCTCTGGATCCGCGAACAATCGGGCGGCAAGACCAAGATCGTCGTCGTCGGCAAGCCCTCGGGCCGGCTGCAGTGGTTCGATCTCATCGTCTCCAGCCAGGAGAATGCGATCGCCCCCTACCCCAACGTCACGACCGTGACCCTGCCGCTGATGCGGGTCGACGAAAGCAAGATCGCCGAGCAGGGCGCGCTCTGGAAGGCGCGCTTGGAGGCGCTGCCGCAGCCGTTGATCGCTGTGCTGGTCGGCGGACCGACCCGGCCCTTCGTCTATAAGGACCAGATGGTCGAGCGGCTGCTCCGGGTCTGCCGGGACATCGTCGAGACGCAGGGCGGCACGCCCTATGTCACCACCAGCCGCCGCACGCCCAAGCGGGTTGCCGAGGCGCTCAAAGCCGGACTGCCGCCGGAAGCCAAGCTCTTCACCTGGTCGCCCGAGGCCGCAGACAATCCCTACCAGGGCCTTCTCGCGACCGCCGACGGCTTCGTCGTCACCGCCGACAGCATCTCCATGGCGGTCGAGGTGGCGCAGCTCCAGAAACCGCTCGCCATCCTGCCGGTGACCCTCGGGGCGATCGGCACCATCGACCAGTATCGCCGCAACTTCATCCGCTGGGTCTGCGCACCGGCCGGGGGCGGCTTGCGGCATCTGTTCGCCAGAGCGCTCTATCGCGCGCATCTCATCAACCCGACGCGCAACTTCGATGCCTTCTATCAGCTTCTCTTCGACCGCGGCCTGGCGGTTCCGGCCGGACAGCCCTTCGCCGAAAAGCCGGGCGCACTGCCAGACGACGTCCCGGCGGCGGTCGCGCGCATCAAGGCCCTGATGGAACAATCTCAGCCGACGCTGCGGGCCGGAGCATCAGGCTCGGCTTCGGAGAGATAGCCGAAGAGCGGCCCGGGGCGCTTGGCCATCAAGGCGTCGATGGCGGCGAGTTGGTCGTCATCGAAGTAGTCGCGGTAGCCGCCCACCTTGGCCCGGCGCACCTTGTAGGAGTCGGGGTTGGCCTTGTTACCCGGCAAGAGCCGCTGGCCGTGGCCGCTGAACACCCGGTCCTGCTCCAACCGCTTCATGTTGTCGTAGGAGGCGAAGGCCACCGCCTCCTCGACGTGCGCCTCGGTGAAAGGCAAGCCGAAAAACGTAAGGACGCGCGACAGCTCGCGCCCCGGGTCGGCGCGCATATCTTCGTAGCGCACCACCAGTGAGTCCTTCACCTTCGGCAGCTCCCGCTGCCAGATCTCGAAGAAGTCCAGCACCACCGGAAGCCCGGCCTCGTTCGACATGACGAAGTCGAAGAGCTCGACGTCGGTGCCGTGGGACGGGTAGCGGTTGAGCATCTTCTTCCGCGGCAGCATGCGGTACTTCCACTGGAAATACTGGGAGACCGCCACGTCGCGCGGGTCGCGCACCAACAGGACGATCTTCTTGTCGTAGAAGTCGACTTTGCTGTCCCAGTGCCCGGTATAGTCCCGCAGGTAGTTTCCGTGGGTGAAGAAGAGGCTGGGAAGCGTCGGGTCGTGCCGCTTGAAGTTATCGAACTCCAGCATGGTGTCGCTGCCGGTGCCCGCGAGCTGCTGAAAGACGCGGGAGAGCATCACCCTGAGCCAGGTCCGCCCGCTTTTGCCGAAGGACATCAGGACGAAATCCGCCCGCCGGGTCTTGGAGCACTCCTCGCGGCCGCGCAGCCAACGTTCGATGGCCCTCTGCCGATCTCGGGGCAGCCAAAGACACGCGCCCACCACGGCATAGCGGGCCGCAACGGAGAGATTATCGAGCATGAGGGACACGCGATGCTGGACTGAGCAAAATAAAGGTGTTTGCGAAGGTCACGTTACTTATGTCATGCCATACGCGTAGCAGTGCGTAAACGCGTTCCTGCTGTGCGTTTTAGTGGGGGTTGTCAACCAAGCCGCCGGATCGGCGATGCCATGTAAGAGATCGCGAAATCTTGTGCAACGCGCAAGAAAAACCGCGTATTTCGTGACAATTGCCAAGTCTAGGGCAATGGGTTAGCGTGCTGCGCACGTTTGGTCGGGAAATCTCATCGTCTCACACGTCAAAGTAAGCAGATGCAAGCTCTCAAAGCGACCGTTGAAGACCATCAGCGCTTTGCTGCGCCCAACGTTACGAGCCTCGATCTCGGGGCTTTGGAGGCGACGGCGCTGCAGCGGGACCCCTTCGACTTCATCGTCGTGCCTGAGTTTGTCCGCCACGACACTCTGGACGCGATCATTCGCGACTATCCCGACATCACGGGCGCGGGCAACTTCAAGCTTGAGAAGCTGAACTATGGCCCCGCCTTTGCGGCGCTGATCGCGGAGCTGGGCCAGCCGGCGGTGAGAAACCAGATTGCCGAGAAGTTCGACGTCGACCTGACCGACTGCCGGCACAGCGTCACCGTGCGGCGCTACAGCGACCAGACCGACGGCCGCATCCACGTCGATCATCCCAGCAAGATCATCACCATGCTGGTGTACATCAACGAGTCCTGGGATTCGGGCGAGGGCCGGCTGCGCCTGCTGCGCAACGACAAGGACATCGAGGATTACGTGGCGGAGGTGCCGCCCAATGCCGGGACGATGATCGCCTTCCGCCGTAGCGATACCTCCTTCCACGGCTACAAGCCCTTCATCGGCGAGCGCCGCATGATCCAGATGGCCTGGGTGCGGGAAAACACGCTGACTCGCTACGAGAGAAGCCTGAGCCGCCTGTCGAAGCCGCTGCGCCGCCTGCTCAACATGAGCTGAGCCCGCCCGGGTTCCTCCCAATACGTGCCGCGGTCTCCCTGCTCAGCGCAGGTGATTGCCGCCGATCCACCCGACCAGCGACATGCGGGTGCCGCGCAAGACCGGCTGCACGCGATGCAGCAGGTATGACGGGAAGATGCACATGCAGCCACGCGATCTCGGCAGCACGATTTCCTTGTGGCCGCTCAGGAGCTCGACGGCGCCACCGTCATAGTCGTCCTCACCCGTAAGCTGCACGATCAAGCTCAGCTTTCGGATGCTGTTGCGCCCGTTGCCGAAATCGATGTGCCAGCCGTAGAAGTCACCCTCACCGTAGCGGGTGATCTGCAGCGGCTCGGTGAAGCCTGCCAGCTCCATGCGAAAGTGCTTGCCGTTGACCGCCTGCACCTGCTGCGCCAGCTTTTCGAACAGCCAGGCATTGTCTGCGTCAGGCTTCAGCCACTGGATGCGGCTGGACCGAATGCTGTGATCGCGGGCTCCGGCTGCGCCGGCTTCCTGGAAGTCGGCGCCGAGGTCGAGGATACGCCGGCACTCCTCCGCATCGAAGACGCCGTCGTAAGCGGCGACCGGCAGCCAGTCCTGTAATGTCTGAAGCTGGCGCTGCATCGGGGCGTATGACCCATTCTGCGTTAAGGCTTCGCATCGATCGATGGTGGGCGCGGCTGGGATTGAACCAGCGACCCCTGCCGTGTGAAGACAGTGCTCTCCCGCTGAGCTACGCGCCCCGCATATGCGAGAGCGATGCTGTACTGCTGCGCCCTCTTGGCTGTCAAGCCGTGGCTGGCGCTCGCACGTCAGCGCTTGCGGAGAAAGCGTGTGCGGCGCAAAAAAATTGGGGATGAACACCCTGGACAGTCAGTATACTTAGTTTAGGTTAAGGCGCAGGTAAGAAATCGGCGTTGTCGTGGAGAGGCATTTCATGGCTGGAGCGTTACGGTACTTGCCGAAAGCGGCGAGCGGTTATGGAAAAGCGGCCGCGTCTATTGCGGTTGTTGCGGGCGGCACTGTGCTTTTGAGCGCGACGCCCATGCAGGCACAGACTGAGAGCGAGACAAGGACTGAGACGCGGTCCGATCAGCTCACCATGCTGCCGCCGGCGGGCGCAGCACCGGCCGATGTCACCTTGCACTACGACATCATGGTGGGCGGCCTGCACGCCACCTCGCTTCAGTTCAGCCTCTCGCTCGAGGAGAACGACGGCGCGGAGGAACTCTATACCGGACAGTTCACGGCCCAGGCCGAAGGCATGCTCTCTTGGATCGTCGATTTCCAGATGACCTCGGAGATCAACGGCAAGCTGACCGAGGATGGCTTCCAACCGGAGCACTACGAAGCGCTCAGCACCTGGCGAGACAACGAGCGCCGGGTGGCCATCGACTTCGACGCCGACGGCACGCCTCAGGCCGAGGTGGTGCCGGAGCCGGACCGCGCGCCGGTGCCCTACGCCTACCGCGACGGCACGCTTGACCCGCTTAGCTCGATCTTGACCTTGATCTACGGCGCTGCGGCTGGCGGCTGCGACGATCAGGTGGAAGCCTACGACGGGCGCCGGGTCTATCGCATCACGACCAAGGGCGGAGACCAGGTGGTGCTGCCCGAGTCGAGCATCAACATCTACCAGGGCGATGCCATCACCTGCGATGTATCCATCGACCGCGTGCTGGAAGTCTGGCGCGGTGAGACGACCCCGGGCCGCCCCAAGAAGCGTTACCTGCAGGACATCAAGGCCTACTTCGCGCCCATCGCCGAGGGCTTCCCCTCTTTGCCGGTACGGCTCGAAGCCATGTCGAGCTATGGCGGCGCCCGCGCTCACCTGGTGAAGATCGAGCGCAACTGACAGGCAACCGCCCGAGCGGTCGGACGAAAAAGCCTTCACCAGCGGTTAACCACCTGCTAGGGACTTGCCGGCATTGTCCGCCACGGTGCCGGACAACCGCGCCGGAGCGTCATGACCCTGCCGCTTTTTGTCGGCTAGACTTGGCTCTGTGCGGTGTGCGGCCATCGCCCCACCTGCCGGCCTTTTGATCGCCGGCAACTGCCTGCCCGCTGCCGGGCCGATCACGTCCGAGGTGACATGACAGAGCGTCCACTGGCCATCGTCGTTCTCGCCGCCGGCAAGGGCACCCGGATGAAGTCCGCGCGGCCCAAAGTGCTGCACAAGGTGGCGGGCCGCTCCCTGCTCGGCCATGTGCTCGCCGCCACAGAGAGCCTGCGCCCGACTCGCATCGTCGTGGTCGTCGGCCCCGGCATGGACGACGTGGCCGCCGAAGCGGCGCCCCACCCCACCGCCATCCAGGAAGGTCAGCTCGGCACCGGCGATGCCGTGCGCGCGGCGCTCCCGTCCGTTGCCGACCTCTGCAGCGAGGACGCGGGCGCCGATCTGATGGTCGTGTTCGGCGACACCCCTTTCCTGACCGCCGAGACCTTGAGTGCCATGCGGGCGCAACGGTCCGGGCCGGACGCCCCCAGCCTGGTCGCGCTCGGCTTCGAGCCGGAAGACCCGGGCGCCTATGGCCGCCTGCTGCTCGACGAGAACGGCGCCCTCCTGCGCAATGTCGAGTACAAGGATGCGCTCAAGTCCGAAGACCCGGAGATCCGCCGCGCTCTGGACGTGACGCTGTGCAATGGCGGCGCCCTGCTCGGCGACGCAGCCGTCCTGAGCCGCCTGATCGGCGAGCTGAGCAACGACAACGCCCAGGGCGAGTACTACCTGACCGACGTCTTCGCCATGGCCCGCGCCGATGGGCATCTCTCCGGCGTGCAACTGGCCGAGGAGTGGGAGGTCATGGGCATCAACGCCCGTGGGGAGCTAGCCCGCGCCGAAGCCATCTATCAGGACCGCCGCCGTGACGAGGCCATGGCCTCCGGCGTCACCTTGATCGACCCGACGAGCGTCTTCTTCAGCCACGACACTCAAGTCGGCCGCGACAGCCTCATCGAGCCCCAGGTCTTCTTCGGCCCGGGCGTCACTGTCGACGAGGGTGTGACCGTGCGCGCCTACAGCCATCTGGAAGGCTGCCGCGTGGAGAGCGGCGCTACAGTCGGTCCCTTCGCGCGCCTGCGCCCCGGCGCCATCGTCGGCCGCAAGGCGCGGGTGGGCAACTTCGTCGAAGTCAAGAACGCACGCCTGCACGACGGCGCCAAGGCCAATCACCTGACCTATCTGGGCGATGCCGAGATCGGCGCCGGCGCCAACGTCGGGGCCGGCACCATCACCTGCAATTACGACGGCTTCGCCAAGTTCAAGACCGAGATCGGCCCGGGCGCCTTCATCGGTTCCAACAGCGCGCTGGTGGCACCGGTCACCGTAGCCGAAGGCGCCGTGGTCGGCGCCGGCAGCGTGATCACCCACGACGTGCCCGCCGACGGTCTGGCCATCGCGCGCGGCCGGCAAGTGGTGATCGATCAGGGCGGCGCACGACTGCGCGAGCGCTATCAGGACGACAAAGGTACCGGCGAAGCCGGGCGCCCCGAGGCGCCGCGGCGTGTGGCCGGACAGCAAAGCAAGGAGTAGGCGCCATGTGCGGCATCATCGGCATCCTCGGCAAGCAGCAGGTTGCCCCCCTGCTGGTCGACGGCCTCAAGCGCCTGGAGTACCGCGGCTATGACTCCGCCGGCGTCGCCACCTTGACCAACGGCAAGATCGAGCGCCGCCGCGCCGAGGGCAAGCTGATCAACCTGGACAACCTGCTGCAGACGGATCCGGTGGACGGCACCGTCGGCATCGGACACACGCGCTGGGCCACCCACGGCCGCCCGACCGAAGCCAACGCCCACCCCCACGCCAGCGACCGGGTCGCCGTGGTCCACAACGGCATCATCGAGAACTTCCAGGAGCTGCGCACCGAGCTGGAGGACGCCGGCCATGTCTTCCATACCGAGACCGACACGGAAGCCGTCGTTCACCTGATCACCCATCACCTGAACGAGCAGGCCTCGCCGCAGGAGGCCGTCTCCCGCACCCTGCACCGGCTGGAGGGCGCCTTCGCCCTGGCCATCGTCTTCGCCGGCCGCCACGACATCATGATCGGCGCCCGCAAGGGCAGCCCGCTGGCCATCGGCTATGGCGACGGGGAGATGTACCTCGGGTCCGACGCCTTGGCCCTCGCGCCCCTGACCAACCGCATCTGCTACCTTGAGGAAGGCGACTGGGCCGTCCTCAGCCAGGACCAGGCCGAGGTCTTCGACAGCAACAACGACGCCGTCGACCGCAAGATCACCCAGACCGCGCTCTCCGGCGCCCTGATCGGCAAGGGCCAGTACCGCCACTTCATGCAGAAGGAGATCTTCGAGCAGCCGGCGGTGATCGGCGACACCCTGCA
>JANQIA010000341.1 GCA_028282405.1 Rhodovibrionaceae bacterium | reverse complement strand
GCAATCGCCGCTGTCGAGCGGGAAGACATTGTTGTTGGCCATGACGTTGATCGAGCTGCCGCTGATGCAGATGCGATGCAGCCGATCGCCCTTCAGGTTAGATATGGTCTGCTTCTGGCCAGCATTGAGATCGAAGGAGCCGTAGGCGCTGGTCCCGCCCTGCCCCATACCTTTTCGGAGATTGGATCCGGAGGGGAAGTCACTTTGGGCGAAAACCGCAGGCGCGCTGACGGCCAGCACCGCAACACCCGCCACCACCATCGTCAAAGCTTTCCGGCTGAATACCCCTGTCATGCCTTCCTCCTGTCTGCCAAGGCCTGTTGAGCAACCCCGACCGCATCTTCGTCGGACGCCGAAATACTACCGAAAGTTCAATAGGGTGAGAAGCTTGGAATCCCTCCCGTTAATTGAACTTTGGTGGCACCCCAGACTGCGTAGCCGCTTCGATAACGAATGGCCTGTCAGGAAAGACTGAGGCAAGGCTGCAGGTCCTGGGCGATCACGCTTGCGCGTGCTCGGCTACGTCGACGGCAATCAGCGGTCCCAGGCGAACTAGCGGTTCCTTGCTTTCACCTTTGTGATTTCTCCGTTGGTCGGGTCGATTTCCAGTTTCAGGTGCTGGCCGTCTTTGACCGCCTCGACCTCGATCTCATCCGTCTCGTGCTCGTACTCCATGACCTCGTAGCCTTGCGCCGCCAAGGCGGAGACGATTTCGAGGGCCGAGGTCCCAAGCTGGGTTCCAGGCACTAAGTCGGCGGCGAGCGCCACGCCGCCGGCTAGAGAAGCAGCCAACGTGAGCGCCAGGGTATTGCGGCCTATGGCCGAACGGACTGTGCGTGTCATCTCCGATCTTCCTTCATTTTGTGTGGTCCTGAGCGCTGCGGCCCCCAATCAGACATCCCCCTGAAGCCTGACCGCCGAGACACTGCTGGCGACCATCGCATCGCGCACGCAGGAAGCACGTTGGTCAAGCCGCGACACCGGTCTTCAGCGTCCACTCCACCGCCTGTGACATAACTTCTTGCAAGGCCTCGTTGAAGGCAACGATGACGCCGTCGAGCGTGAGAGGGGTCACCTCGACGGCTGTCTCGAACGGGATCGACGCAATCGCCTCCCGCCGCGGTTGTTTGACCAAGGTCGGCTCGAGCCGGACCGTAACCAACCCGCGATCCTCGTCTTCCGCGTTGCGCTCGATGTGAAACGCGGTGAGCTGGGCCTCGAGCGTGAAGTCGGGGCGGATCCGCGCCCGCCTGTCCCCGACCGTGGCAATTCGGTTCGCGTTCTGAAAGGACTCGACCAGAAGCTCCATGACCATGGCTGGTGCACGGCTGGCCCACTCCCCGGTTGACAGGTACTCGATGTCGCTGCCGGTACCGATGGCAATTCGCGCCGTATCCAACGACAGGGTCGTGGTCGGCTCCCGCACCAGCAAGACCCATCCTACCGACGGCAGGTTAGGTGCGAAGTCCGTCGCCGCATCCAAGCGAATGCGCCGCGGCGCCTCACCACTTCCCGGCAGCGAGCAGCCCGTCGCCAAGACGCCTACGCCGCCGAGCGCCGCGAGCGCGAACGCCCGCCGCGAGACCCGCCGCTCGCCGTCTGACAGCCCCATCATCATCTGACCTCCACGTTTCCCGGACCGCCTAGGAAGAAGCGTGCCGGATCCCGCTCCATCTCTTCCATTACTCGGCGGAACTGCTCAACCGCCGCCTGAGCGTCAACCGCTAGATTGCTGATCTCATAGAGCCCGTTGTTGGTGAAATCGTTGATCCCACGCTTGTTCTCCTCGAGCAGCTCATTCGCAGTGGCCGTCAGCCGGCCGAGATTGCGCTCCACCTGGCGTAAATCGTCGATGGCTCCCTTTATGCCCGCGCGGTTCTCGGTCAGGATTCCGTCTGCCGACTCAGCCAGCGACTTGTAGGACAGGAGGGTCTCGTCCGTCGTTTTGACCAGCTTCGGCAGATCGCCCTTCAAGTCGCGCAAGATGTCACTGACCAAAGCGACGCTAGCCTGCAGCTCCTCCGTCGTACCGCTCAAGTCGGCCGTGAGATCAGCGGCGTTCTCAAGTGTCTTCGCAAAGTTCCGCTGATTGTCTCCCGACAGCAAGTCCGACACACGGTCCAGCACTTTCGTCGCCCGATCGACCACATCGTCGATCGAGCCCTCGATCTGCTCCATTTGCGAGGGGATGGTCGGAATCTGATCGTAAGGTAGATCGCTCTCAACCAGATTGATCGGTGCGTCCTTGTGGAAGTTCAACTGTATGCTCTGCTGACCGGTGACGAAGCTCGTCGACTCCAACTGCGCCCTGAGCCCCTTCGCGACCAACTCATCGATGCGAGTGCGGTGGTCGCTGGCCGTGGTTCCACCGCGAATGCGTGACAGCTCGATGTCCATCAGGACAGGCAGCTCGAACTTCAGGGCTTCCGGATCCACCTCCACCCAAACGTCGACGACCGTGCCGATCTGGACGCCCCGTAGGTTGACCGGTGCCCCGACCCGCAATCCGCTGAGCGATCCGGGAAAGAATGCCACGAAGGTGCGCTTGTCCTGGAAGAAGCCACCACCGAATACGACCACAGCGCCGAGTGCCAACAGCATGGCGATCACGACAAATCCGCCGACGACCTTGGCGTTCACCTTCTTCATCGACCCTCCCTACCCTCTCACCGGGTCGGACGCGGTTCTGCTCTTCATTCAGCTCACCTCGCCACGGTTCAGAAACTCGCGCACCGCCTCATCATCGCTCTCGTCCCGCAGCACTTTCGGGTCGCCCGTCGCAATCTGAGTCTTGCTGACCGGATCGAGAACGACCGAGTTGTTGCCGATGGCGAAGATGCTGGCGAGCTCATGGGTGACGACGACGATCGTCGCGCCAAGGCTGTCGCGCAGCTCCAGAATAAGATCGTCGAGGCGGCGAGAGCTGATGGGGTCAAGGCCAGCCGAAGGCTCATCGAAGAACAGCAGTTCAGGGTCCAGGGCCAAGGCGCGGGCCACACCGGCCCGCCGTTGCATGCCGCCGGAGATCTCTGAAGGGTAGAAGTTCTCGAAGCCCGTCAAGCCGACCAACGCCAACTTCAGCTTGGCCACCTCGCGCATTTCCTTGGCCGAAAGATCGGTGAATTCGCCGAGGGTCAGCTCAATGTTCTCGGCCAAGGTCATCGCGCTCCACAGCCCGCCCTTCTGGAACACCACGCCGCAGCGCTGCAGGAGCGGCTGCCGCGCCACCTCCTCGATTTCCCACAGGCTCTTGCCGTCCAGCCAGACACGCCCCTTCGCCGGCGCCTGCATGCCGACCATTGCGCGCATCACCGTGCTCTTGCCGCAGCCGCTGCCGCCCATGATGATGAAGACATCGCCGCGCTGGATGGTGAAGTTGAGCGCGCGCTGCACCACGAAGTCGCCGTAGGCCATGGTCACGTCCTCGACCACCAGCGGCGCATCCGACGACGCGTCCCCGACGGCGCCCGGCGCTTGGGCCATTCCGCTCTGCTCTATCGTTTGGTCCGCCGCCGCGCTCATGCCGCTCAAATGCCCAGCACCTGGTAGACGACAGTGATCAGCGCCTCAGCCACGATGATCATGACGATCGAGGTGACCACGGCCGAGGTCGCCGCATTGCCGACGGCGGCGGCGCTCATCTTGCACTGAATGCCTCGCAGACAGCCGGCGATGGCGATGATGATGCCGTAGATTGTTGCCTTGAACAGGCCGCTGGCCCAATCGACCAGGTCGACCGAGGACGCCGTCTGGCCGTAGTACTGGAGCAGCGAGACGTCCGAGAGCGCCGCAGTGACGACTGAACCGCCCAGCATGCCGACCACGTTGGCGTAAATGGTGAGGAGCGGCACAGCCACGATGAGAGCCAGCATCCGGGGCAGGACCAGAAAGTCGACCGGGTCGATGCCGATGGTGCGAAAGGCCGCAATCTCCTCGTTGACGTTCATGGTGCCCAGCTGTGCCGCGAAAGCCGCGCCGGTACGGCCGGCCATGATGATCCCGGTCATCATGCCGCCCAGCTCGCGGACCATGGCGACGGCGACCAGATTGGCGACGTAGATGTCGGCACCGAACTGCTCGAGCTGAACCAAGCCGACGAAACCGAGAATGACGCCGACGAGGAAGGAGATCAGCGTCACGATGGGCAGGGCCTGGGGGCCGCACTCCTGAAAGATCTGAAGCACGTCGGCGGCGCGAAAGCGGGCCTTCCCGGTCGCAGCCTTGCTCAAGGCGATCAGGCTCTGTCCGAGAAACTCCAGCATCTCGCCGGCGCCCTGGAGAGCATCCAAGGTCTGTTTGCCGACGGATTCCAGGAAGCCAGCCTGGCTGCCCGTGCGCTTCGCGCCCTGGCGCTCAGGCACGGCAAGCGCCATGTCGACCAAACGCCTCGCGCCTTCCGGCAGGGCGGAGAGATCGAGCGCAATCCCGCTCTCGGTGCAGCGCTTCTTGAGATCGACAAGAAAGCAGACGAGGGCGCTGTCCCAAGCGGTCATCGCCGAGGCATCGACTTTCAAGGTCTGCGACTGGGATCGCAGCTTGCCGCTCTCGAAAAGATCGTCGGGTGAGGCAATTCCGTCCGACAGGCGCCAACCGCCCTTCAACCGAAGAACCGTCGATTCCTGCAGCGTCTCCAGCTCGAGACGAACCGGCCCCGACCCTCCCGTCTCAGAAGCCATTTGCCTTCCTGGTTGTCGGGCCGTTCGGCGATTTGCGTCATCGCTTCGACCTTCTTGCTTTCGCACTCCAAGCGAAGGCTAACGCAGTTTTGCTATTCGGGCCAGTCTGTTGGCGGAAAGTACAACAGCGTAGGCGAGCTGCCCGCTTGGGCCGCCTGGAGGCTGCACTCCAACCGCAGCTACATACCGCCGAGGGCGTCCAGGGTGCGAATGGCGGCGGGCCCGATCAGCACGACGAACAGCGGCGGCAGGATGAAAACCACCATCGGAACGGTGAGCACCGCCGGCAGACGCGCCGCCTTCTCCTCGGCCTTCATCATGCGCTCGTGACGCATCTCGGCCGAGAGCACGCGCAAGGACTGCGCCAATGGCGTACCATAGCGCTCGGTCTGCTGCAGCGTGTTGATCAACGCCCGCACCGCCGGCAAGGGCACGCGTTCGGTCAGCGCCTCCAAGGCCATCATGCGATCGGGCAGGAAACCGAGCTCGACGGCAGTCAGGCCAAGCTCCTCGGTCATCTCCGGACAGGCCTCCGCCATCTCCTTGGACACCCTGTCGAGCGCCGCATCGAGGCTGAGGCCCGCCTCGGCGCAAATGACAAGGAGGTCGAAGGCATCCGGCAAGTTGCGTCGAAGGATGTGCAGGCGTTTGTCGGCGGCGTTCTTGACGTAGATGTCGGGCGCGAAGTAGCCGAGGCCGACCATCATCATGCTCAGGCCCATGGCCGTTGTGGTCTGAAGGTCCCAAGGGTTCAAGAGGTAGAACCAGGTGACGGACCCGATGCCGAAGACAAGCGGCAGAGAGACCTTGGCGAAGAGGTAGGCGACCATGGCATCGCGGCTGCGGAAGCCGGCCGGTGCCAGCTTGGCCCGCGTGCTCTTGACCGTGTAGGTGGTCATCAGCTTCAGACGGTCGACCACCCGACGCATGATATCGCCCTTGTCGACCAGCGACTTGCGCCGCCCAGTGTCGGCCGTCAGGCCGTTGCGAAGCGCCGTGCGGCGCTCGTCGAGCGACTTCAGCCGGCCGGGCAAAGGGTCCCGTTCGATGAGGCTGTACCAGATCAGCAGAAAGACGCTGACGGCGCTCATCGCGGCCAGGAGTGCCGCGAAGTCCAGCGGCTCGAGCCCGAAGGGCAGGTTTTCCAGCGTGCGCTCGAACATCAGATCTCGAACTTCACCAGGCGGGACATGACGAAGCCGCCGGCAGCAATGGAGCTCAAGCCAAGGCCGAGCATGATCATGCCCCGCATGTCCTCGAACAGCATCGAGACGTAGCCGGGATTGATGAAGTAGATCAGGGCAAAGGTGACAAAGGGCAGCGAGCCGATGATGTAGGCACTCGCCCGCGCCTCCGAAGACATCGCCCGGATCTTCAGCTTGAACTGCTTACGCTGGCGCAGCAGGGTCGAGAGATTGGCCAAGGTCTCGGCCAGGTTGCCGCCTGTCTCGCGCTGAATGGACATGGCGATAACCAGAAACTTGAACTCGGGTATCTGCAGGCGACGGGCGACGCTCCACATGGCTTCCTCGATCGAGGAGCCGAGCTTCAGGGCATCGGCGACCTGGCTGAACTCGGTCCCGACCGGATCGGACATCTCCGCCGCCACGGACTTGATCGATTCCGACACCGGCAGGCCCGACCGCAGGCCGCGAATCATCAGATCGATGGCATCGGGAAAGGTCTCGATGAACTTGTTGGTGCGGCGCGTGGCCATCATGCCGACCACCATGTGCGGCAGCGCGAGGCCGGCGGTGATCGAGAGCGGGATCGCGAGGATCCAGGCGAGCGACGCCGCCACCTTGAAGACAAGCAGGAAGAGCCCGGCGACGAGCAGGTTGGCCACAAAGTACTGACTGAGCGAGATCGAGCGTCCGGTCCGATCGAGCCGCGCGCGCATCTTCTTGGGTGCCGGCACGAAAGCAGCCAGCACGCGCCCGACCGGCGAGGCGGAGGCGTCGACGTCGCGCCGGCGCACCGAAACGTAGGCCTCGTCCCCGATCGACTTGTCGGCACTTACTCGCTTCAGCCGGCGCTTGATCTGGCCGCCGGAGGGACCGTCGCCGACCAGCGCAAAGCCGAGTGCCAGAACGGTCAGCATCATGCCGCCGGCGATGATCAAGGGTAAGATGTTGGGGCCCAGCTCCATCACACAGCCTCCAACAGCGCCTTGTCGAGGCCGAAGTACGCCGCCTTTTGCGTGAAGTGCGGCCGGATGCCCGAGGGCTTGAACTCGCCGAGCAGCTCGCCGTTCTGGCCCTCTCCGGTGAAGTTGAAGAGGAAGAGGTCCTGCATGATGATGACATCGCCCTCCATCCCCATCACCTCACTGACGTGGGTGATGCGGCGGACGCCGTCGCGCATGCGGCTGATCTGTACGATCATGTCGACGGCCGAAGCGATCTGGGTGCGCACGGCCATGGGCGAGAGGTTGACGCCAGCCATACCGACCATGTTCTCGAGGCGCATCAGGGCCTCGCGCGGCCGGTTGGCGTGAATGGTGCCGAGCGAGCCGTCATGGCCGGTGTTCATGGCCTGCAGCATGTCGATGGCTTCGCTGCTGCGAATCTCACCGAGGATGATGCGGTCGGGCCGCATTCGCAGGGCGTTCTTGACCAGATCGCGCATCGTGATCTCGCCCTTGCCCTCCAGATTGGCCGGCCGGGTTTCCAGGCGCACCACATGCGGCTGCTGAAGCTGCAGCTCAGCGGCGTCCTCGATGGTGACGATGCGCTCGCCAGGATCGATCATCTGCGAGAGGGCGTTGAGCAGCGTCGTCTTACCGGAACCCGTGCCGCCGGAGATCAGAATGTTGAGCCGCGCGCGCGATGCAATGCGGAGCACCTTCCCGAGATTGGGCGAGACGTTCCCCTGGCGCTCCATGACATCGAGGGTGATCTTCTTCTTGGCGAACTTTCTGATCGAGATCGTGGGCCCGTCGATCGCCAAGGGCGGAATGATGATGTTGACGCGACTGCCATCGGCCAAACGGGCGTCGACCAGCGGGACCGTCTCGTCGACGCGGCGCCCCACCGCCGAGACGATGCGTGTCGCTGCCGACATGACGTGCTGATCGTCGCGGAACGTGGCGCTGGTCAGCGTCAGCTTGCCCTTGCGCTCGACGTAGATCTGCTTGGGCCCGTTGACCATGATATCGGTCACCGACTCGTCGCCGAGCAGCGGCTCCAGCGGGCCGAGACCCAGCATGTCGTCGAGCAGCTTGTCGACCAGCAGCTCCCGCTCCTGCCGGTTGAGCTGAAGTTTAGTTTCAGCCAGCAGCTCACCGATCAGCTCGCCGATCTGGCCGAACAGCTCATCGCGGCTCAGGGACGCGGCCGCGGCCGTATCGATGCGCTCGAGCAGCAGAGGCTGGATCCGCTGCATCGCCGCTTCCACCGTCTTCGGCGTTTCGACGGCACCGGCGGCGGGCTTGCTGGTGACCAAATCCTGAAGACTGCGGGCCGGGTGGTGTCCGCTGCCGACATCCTCACTCGGCTGCTTGCGGACCGACCCTCCCGCAGCGGCGGCTTCCCCCATCTTCTTCTGGGCGAAGCGCTGCAGCGCCGTGCCACCCGCTGCCGACGGGGCGCTATCCTCGCCTTCCGGCAGCTTCGGCGCCATGGCGAGAATCTTGTTGATCAGAAAGGTGACGAGATCGCGCTGCTCGAGCAGATTGAGCGTCACGCCGTTCTGGCTGAGAAGCCCCGGCAGCTGCTCCTTGATGGCTCGGGCGACCTCTCCACGCTGCATCGTGCCGGCCTTCTCGGGCGGCAGCTCGCGGAGCATGACGGGCAAGACACGCTCGCCGATCTGCTTCAAATCGAGGTCCTGATCGCCGGCTTTGGGCGGCGCAGCGCCTTCGCGCGCGTCCTCTGCGCGCCCTCCCCCCCGGCTAAGACGTGACCCCAGCAGTCCCATTACTTATGAACCAGTAGCTTGAGCTTCCCGAGGAGGCCGACCTTCTTGACCTCGTCCTCGTCGCTGGCCGCCAAGTCCTTGGCGATGCGCGAGAAGGTTTTCGACACGACGGCGTTGCGCGCCATC
>JANQIA010000276.1 GCA_028282405.1 Rhodovibrionaceae bacterium | reverse complement strand
GATGTCGTTGCGCGACGGAAGCAGGCCTTGGCGGCGCTTTGAATGCCAATAGCGGTAAGCGGTATCCAGCACCTCGTCATGCTTCGGCAAAGCCTCGATCGGAAGCTGACGGCGCTTGACCACATTGGGTGTCGCCCCCGTGTTCCACGAGGCTTCTTCGATCCGCGAGGTGCGGGAGCCGAAGATTCTAGCCAGCATGTGGACCTGGCCCCAAAATACAACTCCTGCGTTCAAATATTAATCGCTGTCGCTTCCCGCCCCATCAAAGGGCTAAAGCGTGAACTTTCGGTAAAATGTCTTTACCAAGTTACAGCTGCCGAGCTTATGGCGCGGGATTGTTTTGCTGTCTTACGGTCGCGACCCCCGAAGCGTCCGGTTGTATTAAAGAAAGCAAAGCTCTTTGTCGGTAGCCTACCTCAGGCCATGCCCGGTGCCTAGGACATTTCTTCGGAGCCGTTGCCCTTGAATCTCCCCGGACACAGCGCACACCATCTCCCGCTCGGCGCGCGCTATGCCGTCCTTTTCGTGCTGCTCAGCGGATTCCTGAACAGCTTCGGGGGCCTCATCCTGCGCAACATCCACGAGGCCTCAGAGTGGCAGATCGTGGTCTTCCGCACCGGCGCGCTGTCCCTGTCCCTCTTGATCATGATGCTGATGCGCAAGCCGGGCGACTTTCTCGCCAGCGTCGCCCGTATCGGAACCTGGGGCCTGGTCGCCGCGCTGCTCTTCGCCGCGATGCAGACCCTCTTCGTCTTCTCGCTCAGCAACACCACCGTCGCCAACACCGTCTTCATTCTCTCGAGCGGGCCTATCTTGACCGCCGTCCTCGCCCGGCTGGTGCTCGGCGAGCGGGTCGACGCCACGACCTGGGGCATTCTGCTGCTCGCCGTGGTCGGCATCATCCTGATGGTCGGCGACGGCCTCTCGACCGGCTCGACCCTCGGCAACCTCGCCGCCGTCGGCGGCGCGCTCAGCTTCGCCGGCTTCGTGGTGATCTTCCGCGCCAAGCGGCAGGTCGACATGATGCCCTCGGTGGTGATCGGCGGCTTCATGGCCATGGCGATCGCTGCGGTGATGGCCGGTGGCGACCTCATGATCTCCGCCCACGACCTGGCGCTGAGCCTTTTCTGGGGCGGCGCCATCTCCTCGGTGGTGCTGGCGCTCTTCACCGTGGCCTCGCGCCACCTGAGCGGCGCGGAGCTCACCCTGCTGCTGATGCTGGAGTACTTCCTCGGCCCCTTTTGGGTCTGGCTCTTTATCAACGAGGTGCCCTCGATGATGACCCTGGTCGGCGGCGCCATCGTGCTGAGCGGCGTCCTCGCCCAAGCCTACCTCTCCAGCGCCCGCCCGAAGATGGCGTGAGCGCCATGGCATGCCCCCTGCCCGCCGCGTGAGCCCGATGGAAGGGCCGGGCTGCGGCTCGACAGCGATTGACGTCATCGACGTCATTTATATCATTACGTGAGTTTTTTTTTTATGGTGGTTCAGCCATGCCCGGAAGCCTGCAGGTTCGTAACCTCGACGACGACTTGATCCGACGCCTCAAGCAGCGAGCGGCCAGGCACGGCCGTTCCACGGAAGCCGAGCACCGCGAGATCCTGCGCCAAGCGCTCGCCAGCGAAGTCGAGCCCTCCTTCATGGACTTGGCCGCGGAGCTCAGAGCCTTGACCAAAAGCCGCCGCCACACCCCTGCGGAGGAGCTGTTGCGGGAAGGACGCGATGAGCGGTGAGCCGCGTCGTCATCGATGCCAGCGTTGCGGTTAAGTGGGTCGTTGAAGAAAGCGGCACCGCCGAAGCGCTCTATCTGCTTGAGCATGCTGCATTGTCGGCGCCCGACCTGCTCATGGCCGAATGCGCCAACATCCTTTGGAAGAAGGTCAAGCGCGGCGAGCTGACGGAAGAGGAGGCCGGCTTGGCCGCGCAGCTCCTTCAGCGCGCCGATCTCGACATTCTTCCGACACGACCCCTCATGTCCCGAGCGCTGGACTTGGCCATCGCGCTCGACCACGCAGCCTACGACTGCCTCTATCTCGCGCTGGCCGTCGAAAGCGACTGGCGGTTCGTCACTGCGGACGAGCGCTTCGTTCGCAAACTCTCCCTGTCGCCACACAACGCGCTCGCGACCCGGGTCGTGCCGCTCGGTGAGGCGCAGCAGCTCGATTTCGCGCCGTAGCTAAGCTCTGCGACCCGCACTTGGGCTGGCGGGCTGCGCCCTCGCTAACCGGCCGGCGGCACGCGCGCCGTCAGCCAAGGCCAAGGCAGGGCCTTCACCAGGGCACGGCGGATCTCGGCCCACCCAAGGCCCAGCGCGAGCAGAAACCCGCCGATCAAAGACGCCGTGATCGCGATCTGGTACCCGTCCGACAGCGCGGTTTCCGAGATCAGGTGGAACACGGCGACGATCAGGTAGCCGAGCCCGGAAACCAGCAGCGCGCGCCGGTCGATCACCAGGGCGACGACCGACAAGACGGCGACGGTCACGAACACGAAGGCCGCGCCCTCTGCGCTGAAGCCGCCGCCGATGACGAAGGAGTGCACCAGCAAAGGCGCCGCCAGGAGATGCAGCCAAAAGGCACACTCCGACAGGCGTGTCGTGCGATAGCGGTCTCTCATGTCGAACCACATGGCGGCCGCGAACACCAAGACGCCCCAGCCGCCGAGCACAGGGCGGCTGATGCGATCGACCCATCCGGGCTCGAGAAACTGATCGAGGACAGCGAAGGTGAGCGCGATCAGAAGCCCTGCCAGCAGCACCAGGCTAAAGGGCAAGCGGTAGCGCCAGTAGAACAGGACCGTTCCCGCGATCGCGCCGCCCAGCAGCGCCCAAAGCACGGCGCTGCCGGATGAGTGGATGGTGGCCGACCCGCTGTGCAGGGCGTCGGCCGCAAAGTAGAGCGCGATCGCACCGCAAAGCAGTCCCGACCAGACAACGAAGACGATCGCGGCGATCGCGCTGGACAGCGGCAATCGCTGGCGGCGCGTCACGATCTCGGCCTGCACAAAGCCATAGGCGAGGAGCATGGCCGCGATCAGGATCGGCCAACTTCTGCCCTCCGCGACCGGGCGCCAGGACTCGATGGACCCACTCAGGTCGACCGCGAAATTCGCCGCAAGCGCCGTCACGCCAGCCCCGAATACGAGCAAGCCCAGCGCAACGAAGATGTCGCGAAAGCCTCGGTTCAGGCGAAAGGGCTCATCGTCGATGGCTTGCGAGAAGTCGAGCCGTTCATCCGGAGCCTCTAGTTGCCGCTCCGACAGCTCGCGCAAGCGCCGGGCCTGCTCGCGGGAAATGATGCCCGCGGCAACGGCGGCATCGAGATCAAGACGGTCGATGATCACGGGAGATGTCCAGGTGAGCAACACGCGTCGATGGATGGCCAGAGAAAACCGGCTATGTTCGAGTCACGTATAGCTTGCCTTCGTATGTGCCAGCCTGTCGCGCCGTAGTGCGAACTCGGCTCTGCCGAAACCGGCGAACTTGAACAGCAAGCAATCCGCCCAAGCTTGCAGGGAAACGGGCTTTAGCGGTCATAGTGACACTGTTCATGTGATGGAGCAGATTGCCTTATGACTAGGTTGTATACCATCGGATACGAGCAAACCGACATTGATAGCTTTGTCGCTGTGCTAAAAGCTTTTGAAATCAAGGTTTTGGTCGATGTACGAGCAGTTGCTGCTTCTCGCAAGAGAGGCTTTTCCAAGTCTGCTTTGCGTAATCGACTAGAAGCGGAAAACCTTGAGTACATTCATTTGGTTGAATTGGGAGATCCGAAACCAGGCCGAGAGGCGGCGCGAGCTCAACACTACGAACGTTTCAGAATGATCTATCACGAGCATCTCGAACAACCTGGTCCCCAAGCAGCGCTGCGAATCCTGTCTGAGATCGCTCGCAACAACCCTACATGCTTACTCTGTTTCGAATATCGACCAGAGCACTGTCATCGATCTATAGTAGCAAGTCGCCTCCACGAATCCGGAGTTGAAGAGATATGCAATCTCTTCGGCAATAATCCTGACAACCCAGAGCGTCATGCTGCACCATTCTCGCGTAACTATTCTGGTCAAAGCGCTTCCGCAGCCGAGTAGTCGGTACGGCGAGACCGTATGCTGCGCAGGCGTTACCGTGAACAGAGCTTGGAAGCGCCTTTACCCAATAAGATTTAGGCATCTGAAAGGGGAAAGTAGCTTCAAGCGATGGGATTGGGTGAGTTTCGACTACCGGCCGCCAACGACTGATACACGAGCTGAGAGCTGCCATGTTGTCGAGGAGAGTATCGTCGTGGATGGGCAGCTACCAAAGAGAGAGCGGGAGGCTCTTCTGGATCCGATAGTCGTTCCCTCTGCAAAGGAAGCCGCAAAGCAAGGTCACTCTCTTGCACTCATCCGACCGCGAAACACACGGTTTCTCGTGAAACAAAAGCCGCAGTCCGAGATTGATGAGGAGCGTGACGCATTCCGCAAGGCGGCGTCTCAAACGTCGATGTTCGATAAGGAACTAGCGGAGTTGGAGCCTTCGCCTTACGACTTCAGATTCAAGTTCGAAGATGCAACGGGGAAGCACAACTATCGCAACGGCGATTGGGAAGCCCACGCGATGTTCTGGCGAGAATGCAAGAGGGGAGGAAGCGAGAAAGCGCTTGAATGGATGAACCACACATTCAACGAAGAGTACCCGAAGCGAGGTATGGCCTTTGCCATCGGCAACCTCGCAAAGCGTCCTCAGACCTGGCAGCTGCTAGGTGTCATTCGGTTGGATGAACTGCAGCAAGCCGCGCTACCGCTTTAGAGCCAGCGCGCATGATGAGGGTATGCACCTGTCTTGTTTCTATAGTGCTAGAATCATCTACCGCACTACATCAGGAGATGTCGGATCTATGAGATTCCGAATCTCCAAGAAGCCCGCAGGGCAAAGAATGGTGCCGCAGGACGGATTTGAACCATCGACCTACTGATTACGAATCAGTTGCTCTACCCCTGAGCTACTGCGGCATGGCCTTGCGAAGACTGGCGGGTGGCAAGCCGCCGCCGGGCCGTCTTCTTCCGAAAGGCGAGACTGCGCTACCTAGTCGAAAGCCGAGCGCCGGTCAACAGACGCCGGGTTAAGTCCGCGCGCCGCCGCCGGCCGGGACGGTTTCTGTCGTCTGGGCGGCGACGGGGACGCCGGCGGTGGCCTTGTCTTCGGCTTCGGGCGTGGCGGCGCCGTCGCTCTTGGCGTCGTCCGGCTTGTCGCTGTCGTTTGCAGGGGCTGCCCCGTCGGTCTTCACTGCCTCGTCCGGGGACACCACCTCGGCTTCGGTCACTTCGCCGCTTTCCAGCGCCCGGGGCGGCGCCGTCATGCTGACCAGGGCGGCCGTCGTGGTGCCGCCGGCGATGTAGGGCGGGCGGCGCCATTCCAGGCTGTCGAACACGCCGGAGGCGGGGCAGCGCGGATACCAGCGGTCGACCACCACGCCGGAGACCTTGCAGACCCAGGCGGGATCCGGCGGGGCCTGCTCGGCCCGCAGCATCCAGGCATCGGCGGCCTGCTCGTCGCCGCTTTCGCGCCGCTCCAGCTCGGCCATCAGCAGGCAGGCGCTGCGGCTGACGGGCTCGCCCCCGTCGATGCGCAGGTACTGGCGCACTTCCTGCCAGACTTCCGCCTCGAGAGCGGCGGCGGCCTTGGCCAGGCGCGCTGCCTCGTGCCCGCTGCGCTCGGCCACCAGCTTGCGGACCCGGCGCAGCCAGTCCATCGGCTGCTCGACGGCCACCAGGGACTTGTAGGCGGCCACCAGGTCCGGATGCGGCGCCCACTTCCAGCCCTTCTCCAGCGCCCGCGCCGCCCGGCGCTGCGAGCCGCGGGCCATGTGCACCTTGGCCAGGAGGGCGGTGCCCGGCGCCAGCTCCGGGGCCAGGCGGTGGCAGCTCTTGGCCTCCTTCAGCGCCTTGTCGAGATCGCCGGCCTCCAGCGCGTCCTCGGCGCGCTCGTAGGCCAGCACCGCGCGCTTGCGGTTGGCGGCCGAGCGCTCGATCTGCTCGTGGCGGAGCTGCATGAGCACTGCGTCCTCGGCCTCGTCCAGCGCATGGGCCTTCTCCGAGCACTCGAAGAGCTGCTCCAGCACCCAGGGGGTCTGCGGACGCATGGCATAGGCCTCGCGCGCATACTCCAGGGCGCGCTCGTCGTTGTCCTCGCGCATGGCTTGCGTCACCAGCCCGCGCAGGCCCAAGAGCCGCGTCTCGTCCTTGTCGAGCATGCCGACGAAGACGGCGGTCGCGGTCTCGTGGTCGCCCTTGAGCTGGGCGGTCTGCGCGGTCAGCAGGCCGGTCAGGGGTTGATCGGCCGCCAGGCGCTTGGCCCGGCGGGTCCACTCTTCGGCCGCCTCGATGTCGCCGGCGGCGGCCGCGAGGATCCCGCGGGAGACGGCCTCTTGGCCGCGGCGCGAGCGGCTCGTGCTCATCTTCCCGCCCATGATCCAGGGAAAGCGCCAGATGTAGCGCATGACCACATAGCCGACCGCGAGGAGCACCATCAGCACAATCACGGCGATGATGAAGATGCCGAAGCTCATCTCGATTTCGTAGCCGAGCCAGGTCAGCGACATGACCCCGGGGAACTCGGCGAGGAAGACGGCGACCACCACCAGGCCGATGACCAAGACCAGGTAAAGGATGGAGCGGGCGTAGAGCATGGCTTGGCCTCCCCGTTAGTTGGTCGTCGCGCCGCCGGTGGCAGGCGCGTCGTCGGTGGGGGGCGTTGCGGTCGTGCCCTGCGCATCGTCTGCGGCAGGGGCGGCGGTCTCTGTGGCGTCGCTTGTTGCGGCGTCACTTGCCGCGGCATCTGTCGCCGTCGCGGCATCGTCGGCGGCTGACGTCGCGGTCGCTGCCGCGTCCTCTGCGGCCGTGGCTGCGGTCGTTGCCGCATCCTCCGTCGCCGGCGCAGCGGGTGCCGCATCGTCAGTGGCGGGTGCCGCACTTGTATCTTGGGTCGCGTCGCCTGCCGGCGCCGTGGTTGGCGCGTCGTCCGCCGCCGGGGCTTCTGTGGTTGCCGACGCATCGTCCGTCGCCGGTGCGCTGGCCGTCGTTGCGTCGTCTGCCGCCGGCGCAGCCGTTGTCGTTGCCGCGTCGTCCGTCGCCGGTGCGCTGGCTGTCGCCGCATCATCCGCAGCGGGGGCCGCGCTGGTATCCTGGCCCGTATCCGGGGCGTCGCCCATCTCCGGCAGGCTGTTCTTGCTCTCGGCGGCGGCCGCTTGGGGCGCGGCGTCGGTGGCGTCGAGCGCCTTGGCCAGCGACGCAAGCGCCGTGTCGACGCTGAGCCGGTCCTTGGCAGCCGCGAGCCAGCTCGCCGCCGCCTGGGCCGGCGAGCCCTCCAGGCTCTCCACCTCGCGCACCGCGCCCGCCAGGTCTCCGGCGTTGAGGGCGGCTTCGGTGCGCGACACCACGCCGTTGACGCCGGGGTCGTCCGGGTCGCGCGAGCGCACGATGACCAACTGCGAGAGATTGCGCACGACTTCCCCGAACAAGCCCTCGTCCGCCGTTGCGTCGTAGTCGGCCGCGATGATGGCATCCGCCTCTTCGCCGAAGCGCACGCGCAGCACCCGCATGGTCTCGACGCCGGAGCTTGCGTAGTTCTGCAACACGGTCATGTCCGCGGCCGGCGCGCTGTCACCGGCGTAGCTGCCGACCAAAGAGAGGGACTGGGCGAAGGGTTGCCCCACGGCCACCGCATCGTCGAGCTGGCCCACCGCCAGCAGCAGGGCGTTGCGCTCGGCGGCGGCCTGGCCGCGCACCTGGTCCTCCATCGTGCCGAGCCGGTTCTCGAAGGTGTCGAGCCGGGTCGAGAGCGCGGCCGCGCCGCTGCGGAGCTGATCGATGCCCAGGCCCGAGACCTGGCCCGTGACGCTGCGCACCTCGTTGGTCAGGTTGGCGACGCCGGCCTCGTTCTTGGCCGTGGCGGCGGTCAGCCCGTCGGCCTTGCTGGCCAGGTCGCTGACCTTGCTCTCCAGGCCGCCCTCGCCGGTGATGGCCTTGAGCGCGCTGTCGAGCGAGGCTAGGTCCTGCGCGCGCTTTTCGCCCGCCGCCTGCAAGGACTGCAGCGAGCTCTGCAGCGCCGAGAGGTCCGCGGGGCTGCTGCCCTGCTGACCCGACAGGCCCGAGATGGAGGACTCCAGAGAGTCCGCCTTTTGGCTCAAGGCGGCGGTCTGCTGCTTCAAGGTATCGAGCTCGCTGGTGAGGCTCTGCACCTGCTGCTGAAGCTGGCTCGTGTCGCCGGCCGGCGCTTGGGTTCCGGCAACCAGCGGCATCCAGTTCTCGCGCAGCGCCACCGCGGCGATGGCACCGCCGACGATCAGCACCGCCCCGACCAGGAGGCCGGGTAAGAAGCCGCCCCTTCGGCCTTGGGGGCGACCGTGGGCCCCGCGCTGCTCTTCCTCGTGGTGTCGTGCGCGATGGGCGCGCGCCGCATCCGCCGGCGCCGAGGCCTGCGCAGCGGCAGCGGCCGCCGCCGCTTCCTTCGGCGTGTCGTCGGTCTTCGCGGCCTGATCCTTCGTCACCTGGCTGGGCACCGCCGGCTTGGGAGCCTCCGCCTTCTGGTCCTTGTCTGGCTCGCCCTTGTCTTTGGCGCTCGCGTCTTGAGCGCTCGCGGCTGGGGCACCCGAAGCCGGGACGCTCGGGCGCGGGCCCGTCGTCGGCAAGGGGCTGCGGGTCTTGGCTTCCGGCGCCTTGGCCGTAGCCGCCGCGGGCCCGGCAGCGGGCGCACCGGCCGGGGGCTGCAGGTCCGCAGCACTCACGGCGATGCCATGCTCCTTTGCGGCCTTGAGAATCTCGTCGTGGCGCTGCTCGGGAATGTGCCCGCGGATTTTCCAGCCCTGGACGGTCGAGACGGCCAGGTTGAGCTTGGTGGCCATCGGCCGCAGACCGCCGAACTTGGCGATGATCTCCTCGACGCTGCCGCGCTCGTCCTGCTGGGGCTCGGACGGCGGCCCAGAGGCAGGCGAGGCCGGCGCGGCGCTCCCTGGGCTGGGAGGCTGCGGGCTGGGAGGCTGCGGTGTGGGCGGCTGCGGTGTGGGCGGCTGCGGGGCGGATGGCGACGGGGTCGCTGCTTGCGGCGGCCGGGGCGGCGTTGCAGCCGGCGGTGCGCCGGGCTTGTCCGCCGGCGCCGCGTCTCGCGCCGCTTCGGCTGGCTTCGCAGGGCCCGGCGTTTGCGCGGGCTTGGCCGCGTCACCGCCCTTTGCCTGCCCTTCGACCCCTTTGGCTTGTTCGTCTGGCTTACGCTCGTCCGCCATAGCCCCCTCGCCTCCCTCAAGCAGCCTCAACATGGCGGGTACGTCGGGCTTCTCTGCCACGCGTACAGCCTTCCACGGCAAGTCCGCAGCACTTTGAACAGCTTCCGACAGGCAGTACGCGATGACCTGCTTTGCCCCACCTGCCAGACCAGCGTCCATTAACAGTGTAGCAAAGGTCTTTGCACTACGGGGAGAGAAAAGCAACACGCCGTCTATGGTTCCCGCAACCCAGGCTTGCCGTACGTCAGGCGCCAGGGCGGGCACGGGCAAGGTTTCGTAGAGCACCTGCTCACGCAAGGTGAATCCTGCGTTTCGCAAGGCTCCCGCCACGTCGTAAGCGACCGCCGCCCCGCGTGCGTGCAGCACCGCGCCGGCCAAGGGCGACAGGGCATCGCGCACCGCCTCGACCAAGGCGCGGCCGTCGCCGCCGCCCTCGCGGATGGCCAGAAAGCCCTTGGCGCGCGCTTCCTCGGCGGTGCCCGGCCCGACGACATACACCGGAATGGCCCGCTCGGAAGACTGATCGGCGAAGATGCGTACGGCGTTTCGGCTGGTGAAGCAGATCACCTGTACGCCGGCCAGGTCGATCGCCTGCTCCTCGCGCGGCACCACGGTCAGCATGGGCGCCACCAGCACATCGTGACCCAGGCCGCGCAGGCGTTCGGCGAGCGATTCCGCGTCGGGTTCCGGTCTGGTGACGAGCAGGCGCAAGGGAGCTATCCGCCGCGAATGTCGTTCATAAGGTCCGGACCGGCCTTGGCCTTGATCTCTTCACCGATCGCACGGCCCAGCGCCGCCGCGTCTTCGGCTTCGGCCCGGCCTTCGGCGCGAATGACCGTCGTGCCGTCGGGCGCGGCGATCAAGCCGCGCAGCCAGAGCTCGAAGCCCTCCAGCCGCGCCAAGGCGGCGATCGGCGTCCGGCAGGAGCCGTCGAGAACCGCAAGGCAGGCGCGCTCGGCCGTGACCTCCTTGCCGCTCCTCTGGTCCGACAAGGCCGCCAGCCAGGTCAAGGTCGGCTCGTCGTCGGCCCGCGCCTCGAGACCGATGGCGCCCTGGGCGACGGCCGGCAGCATCTCTTCAGGCGCCAGCACGTGGTCGATGCGCTCCGCCATGCCCAGGCGCCGCAGGCCCGCCAGCGCCAGCAAGGTGGCATCGACCTGCCCCTCCTCGAGCTTGCGCAGACGGGTGCCGACGTTGCCGCGGAACGGCACCACGGTGAGGTCGGGCCGGGCCGCCAGGATTTGGGCCTGCCGCCGCAGGCTGGCGGTGCCGACCACGGCGCCCGAGGGCAGCGCGGCGAGCCCCTCACCCTCTCCACCATTGCGCAGGAAGAGCGCATCGCGCGGGTCCTCGCGCGGCAGAATCGAGACGATCTCCAGCCCGTCGGGCAGAAAGGTCGGCACGTCCTTCATGGAGTGCACCGCAAGATCGATCTCTCCGGCGATCAAGGCCTCCTCGATCTCCTTGGTGAAGAGCCCCTTGCCGCCGATCTCCGAGAGGGTGCGGTCCTGGATCTTGTCGCCGGTGGTCGTGATGATCTTGATTTCGATGGCGTCGTCGGCCGCGAGGTCCGGATGCGCCTGACGCAGTCGGCTTGCTACCTCGTTCGCCTGAGCCAGAGCCAAGGCGCTGCCGCGTGTGCCGATCTTGAGAGGGATGCCGCTTTTCATGGCCGCAGGATGGTTGGGGTCGAGGCGGCTGGCAAGCGCCTTGGCGCTCCGGCGAGGCCTTCCCCGCATCTTTTTCGCTCGCCGGCGGCCTGGGTTCGGTTACCGTCCCACAAGCTCGGACCGTGCTTACTGCTGGATACTCGGGTCTTCGCCGCTTGGGCCCAAGGCCCTTCGCGGCTCGCCCAAGTATGACATTCGGAGAGGGTCCGCGGACGACGCCGCACCACTAGCTGTCACCCTCGGGCTTGACCCACTGCTGTCCGGTTGAGCGAGGAAGAGCCTTTTCTTGTCCGCTCCGCGGACACCCCCCACCCTAACCCTCCCCCTCGCTGGGGGGAGGGAATTATGC
>JANQIA010000269.1 GCA_028282405.1 Rhodovibrionaceae bacterium | reverse complement strand
CGTCTCCATCATGTTCATCTCGGCGCCGATGCGGTCGATGAAGGGGATGATGAGGTGCAGGCCCGGCGTCAGGGTGCGGGTGTAGCGGCCGAAGCGCTCGACGGTGTAGTTCATGCCCTGCGGAATCGAGCGCACGCCCATGAACACCAGAACCAGGGCGAGCAGCAGGAAGGCGATCACGAAGATCGAGAAGCCGGTGATCTCTAGGCCTGGCATCGCGTTGATTTCCTTGCGGTTTGGGGTGCACCTTGGGCGGCGAGAGGTTAACTGCCACAGCGTTAATAGAGCATGATCGCCGCGCTGAGAAGCGCCACCTACCGGCGCGCCGCCGAAGGCTGAACGGCTTCGCTTACGATCGCGGTCCTAGCGCCCGGCGATGCCTTGGCCGCGGGCCAGGAAGCGCAGCACGAAGCTGTTCCAGATGGGATAGCGGTCTGCCGGCAGCGCATAGGGGCTGCAGCGCTGGAAGGCGCTGCGGGCATTGCGCGCGAAGTCGGCGAAGCTCGGGCTTTCCACCATGCGCGCGACGTCGAGAATATGCGCATGCGCCACTGTGCCCGAGCGGCTGAGCTTCACTTCCATCTCGACGACGAAATCGGGATTGCTCTGCCCGGACCGGCCGAGGCGCCAGCATTCCCTGACCTGTTGGCGCAAGAGGCGAACCACCTCCCACAAAGCCGGGTTCGCCTCGGCCTGGGCGGCCTCGTCGGCGATGACCGCCAGGTTGTCCAAGAGCTGATTGCCGGTGACCCGGCCCTGCCAGCGCGGCTGATACTGCTGGGTGGGGTCGCGGGGCAGCGCCGCACTCTGCTGCGGCTGTGCCTGCTGACGTGATGGCGCGGCAATCACCTCTTCCTCGATGCTCTCGGGCCGGCGCGGCGGCAAGAGGCTGGGGGCGGGGCGGACCGGCTCGGCAAGCAGCAGCGGCTGGCTCGGGTCCTCGGCCGGCGTCGGCTCGGGACTCTCCGCCGTCGGCAGCTCTTCTACGGTCGGCGGCGCCGTCGTGACCAGCGGCTCGGCCGGGGCCTGGCCCAGCGGCCGCAGAGGCTCTGTCGCCGCATCTGCCGTCGCCACGGGCTCTTGCGGCACTGCGGGTTCCAGGGGCGCGCTTGGCGCCTCCGCCAGGCTTGTCTCGGCCGGCTCCGTTTCAGCCGGGGCTGGCACGGCCAGGTCGGGCTCGGCCAGGGCTGCTTGGGGCGGCGCGGCCTCCTCGGGCTGCGCCAAGGCTTCCTCCGTCAGGGGCGCCAGCTCGACCGGCTCCGTCGTTTCGGCCAGCGCCGGCGCCTCGGTCTCGGCCCCGGTCTCGGCGGGCGGCTCTTGCGCTGCCTCGACCGGCGTCTCGGTATCTTCGATGACTTGGGTTTCCGGTTCCGGAGCGATCTCGCTCTCGGCCAGGACTTCGGGCTCCGGCGCGGCCTCTTCCTGGGCGACCTCTTCGGCCAGGGCTTCGGGGAGCTCTTCTGGCTGCTCCTCCGGCAAGGCCTCGGGCGGTTCCTCCACGACATCTTCGGGTGCCGGGTCTTGGAGCTCCGCGCTTTCCAGCGCGTCCTCGCTGACCACCTCGTCGACCGCGACTTCGATGGCGGTCGTGGTGTCGAAGTAGGTGAACTCGACGAGCGGCTGCGGCGCTTCCCGACGGTCCATAGGCTCAATGGCCGGCAGGGTCAGCAGCAGGACCAGCGCGACGGCATGGAGCAAGCCGGAAAAGGCAAGGCCGCTTCGCATGATCGCTGCTTTCTCCGTCCTTTGCTTGGCCCTGCGGCGCCTGGGCGCCTAGGGATAGATCTCTACGACGAAACGCTCGGTCGGAACGCCGGCCGCGGCCAGGAACTGCTCCAGGGTCACACCCTTGGCGCTGGCGAAGAGCTGGTCGCCCTTGCGGTCGTTGCCTTCCGCATAAGACTGGAAGATGCGGGCGTTCTCCGCCGTGTCCGCGAGCTGATAGCGGGCGGCGAAGTCGCGCCAATGGCGCGTGCTGTCCAGGCAGGGCCTCACCGCATAGGGGTTATGGCTGCAGGGCTCGACCTCCATGGCGTGCTGGCTGTCGCTCAGCCCGGCCGAGGCAATCTCATCGCTCAAGGCCGAGGCGCGGTAGGCGTAGGCCGGCACCGGCAAGCCCTTGGAGCGGGCGTAGATCGCGTCCGCCGTCTGGAAGTCGCCCTGGGCATAGGACTTGAACATGTTGGCGATGCGCCGGTTGTTCGGCAGTCCGTGCCGGGCGACGAACGACTTGAAGCGCTTGAGCACGTCCGGGCAGGGCCGCGGGCCGTAGGGGTCGAGGTCGCAGCCGACCTCGGTGCCGACGTGGGCGCCGCCCAGGTTCATGTTGCGCACCTCGTCATGCAGGGCGAAGGCGCTGGTGCTGCTTGGCGCCGGCAGGCCGCGCGCCTCTGCCATCAGGCGATCGCCGACGGCTTTGTCGTGGTGCTTGTAGGCTTGCAGGATGGCGGCGGTCTCGGGATCGACCTGAAGGCCGTGGACCTTGGCGAACTCGTTGAGCAGCCGCTTGGCGTCGATGCAGGGCTTGGTGGCATAGATGTTGTAGATGCAGCCCTTGCCCTGATCGCCGAGAAAGCCGCCGCGGCGCTTGCCCTCGCGCGGCACCGGCCCGTGCTTGACGATCTCCAGCCGGCCGTCCCGCGCCTTGAGCTCGAAGAGCCCGCGGTAGGACTGCGCATGCCACCACTCGGTGCTGCTGTCGAAGTAGATGATGAGAAAGAGGCTGTCGTCGCGCGCCTCGTGAAACTTCCAGGTGAGGTTGGCGACCTTGGTCGGTCCCCCTTTGTTGGGGGCGAGCCGGAAGGTGTCGTTGTAATCGCCGAGGTGCTGGAGAAAGTCTCGCTCGTTGGCGTCGAAGTAGGACTCGAAGGCCGCCTCGTCCTGCGGCAGGTCCAGGGCCGCCGCCGACCAAGAGAGCCCAAGTGACAGCAGCGCAACCAAGGCCAGGCTGCCGAGAGCCGCGCGGCACTGCGCAATCCATCGCCCTAAGGCTCTTCCGCTGCCGTCTTGCGTGACGTGCATCGCCGCTAGTCCCCTTTGGCCCCCAAGGGGCGACCCCCCGATCGCCCACTTGACAACTATAGCGCAAATGGCCGCTGCACGGAACCGAACATTGGGCAAGCTCGCTTGGCGCTCACGTCAAAAGTATTCGACGGACGTAGCCTTTCGTCGGTTAACTCTAATATTATGCAAAATGGACCCGGAAAGCCGCAAAATTTTGCATTTTGTTGTTGAACGAAATTGTAACATACACGAGATTCAAAGGGTCACCTCGGAATAGAAGTATGAGGTGAAGTGAAGGGCTAGACAGATGCAGCAGTACTGGGTGGTCGGGGGCGAGTACAAAGACACGCGCTTCGATCGTATCCTCGATGGGCATGAGGAGTGGTTCGGTCCCTTTCGCAGCTACGAAGAGGCGAAGAAAGAGTGGTCGAAGCACGCATGGCGGTCGGTGGACGACTGCCATGTCCGCTACCGCATCGAGGCGATCGACAAGGACGTACCGCCTCCCTGTACAGACTGATTTGGCGCGTTAAGGCCGATGCCTTGGCCGCTTCCGGCGGATGACGAAGGCCGCCTGGCGCTCGCGAAGGGCTACCCCTTTCCCGCGCCGCGCCGGTCCTACCTCTTCGCGCACGGACGCACGCGGCCGATCGACGAAGCCCACTACGATGACCGCGTGCCGGTCATCGCCCACGGTTCCAACCGCTCCCCGCAACAGCTTGCCCGCAAGTTCGAGGGCTACGACGGACGCGACGGCGAGATTCCCGTCACCTACGGCTGGCTCGAGGACTACGACGTCGTCTACTCGGCCCACGTGACGAACTACGGGGCCATCGCCTCCAACCTGCACCACAGCCCCGGCTGCCATGTCCGCATCGCCGTGACCTGGCTCACCGCGCGGCAGCTCGACCGTATGCACGCGACCGAGGGTGCCAACTACCCCTTCGGCCGTTTCACCGAGGTCGCCATCGAGAAAGAGGCGGGCCCCGGCGCGCGCATGACCGAGGCGCGGATCTACATCAGTCGCCACGGCTGCCTGCAGCATGCCGGCGCGCCCATCGGCCTCGCCGCTCTCGAAAACCGCAGCCGGGCTTACGGCACGCTCTCGCAACTCGATGCCCTGGCCCTGGTGCGCGACCGCTATCACGCGGAAGAGGAGCTCGACCGCCACATCTTGCGCAACATCGCCGAGCTCGACCGGCGGCGGGCGCTGATCGCGCGCATGGCGGCGGAGGCGGCGCCAAGCCACGTGCCGCACTTCAGCGTCCTGGACGACGAGCTCGGCGACGGCTAGATCCGGCCCATCGGCGCGGATTTGCAGGACAACGACATGGACGATCTGACAGGACAGCCGCAAGGCGGGTTGCAGCCACTCGACGGGCCGCGCCACGGGCCGGCCAGCGGCGGGGCCGCCAAGCAGCTCATCGTGCTGCTGCACGGCCTGGGCGCCGACGGCAACGACCTGATCTCGCTGGCACCGCTGCTTGGCCAGGTGCTGCCGGACGCCGCCTTCGTTTCTCCCAACGCCCCCTATCCCTGCGACATGGCGCCTTTCGGCCGGCAGTGGTTCAGCCTGCAGGACCGCGCGCCCGAGGCGATGTACGCCGGGGCCGAGCAGGCGCGGCCCCTGCTGGCGGCCTTTCTGGAGCAGGAGCTGGCGCGTCACGGTCTCGGCATGGCGGAGCTGGCGCTGCTCGGCTTCAGCCAGGGCACCATGATGTCGCTGCACACCGCCCTGCGCATGGCCGAGCCCGTGGCCGGCATCCTCGGCTACTCG
>JANQIA010000260.1 GCA_028282405.1 Rhodovibrionaceae bacterium | reverse complement strand
GCCGTCGACATGATGCGCGAAAGCGCCGGGCCGGAAGGGGCCAAAGCCGAAAGCGACGATGCGACCAAGAACATCGCCTTTACGGTCGGCGTCATCGTGCTGGGCGCCAAGCTCGCCAAGGTCGACGGCAAGGTGACGCGCGACGAGGTCTCCGCCTTCAAGGAGGTCTTCCACGTTCCGCCCGAGGAGATGAAGAACGTCGGCCGGGTCTTCAACCAGGCGCGCAAGGACGCCCGCGGGTTCGAGCCCTATGCCAAGCAGCTTGGCCGCATGTTCGCCGGCAACCTCGGCGTTCTTGAAGAGCTGCTCGACGGCCTGTTCCACATCGCCCGCGCCGACGGGCAAGTGACCGAGCCGGAGCTTGCGTTCCTGGAGCAGGTCGCCACCTGCTTCGGTTTCGACGAGTCCGAGTGGGCGCGCATCCGCGCCTCCAACATGGGGCCGGACAGCCGCGACCCCTATCAGGTGCTCGGCGTCGAGCACGCGGCCAGCGAGGACGAGATCAAGGCCGCCTATCGCCGCCTGGTGCGGGAGAACCACCCGGACCGCCTGGTCGCCCAGGGCATGCCCGAAGAGTTCATCCAGATCGCCAACGAGAAGCTCGCCACCATCAACGAGGCCTATGAGCGCATCCAGAAGATGCGCGGTTTCAACTAGGGCGATCGATGGGCCCCGTTAGACCGTGAGCTTCGAGCTTCATCCGCGCGACATTGTCATCCTCGTCTTCGTGACCCTGATCTGGGGCATGAACTTCGCGGTGGTGAAACTCGGACTGGAGAGCTTCCCGCCGCTGCTCTTCATCGCCTTGCGCTTTGCCTTGGTCGCCATCGCGCTTCTGCCCTTCGTCAAGCCGCCGAAAGGCTACTGGCTGCCGGTCTTCGGTGTCTCGATCACACTGGGCTTCCTGCATTTCGCCCTGATGTTCACGGCCCTGAAGTACGTCGACGTCTCCTCGGCCGCCATCTCCATCCAGCTTCAAGTGCCCTTCGCCGCCATCCTGGCGGCCATCCTGTTCAAGGACACGCTGGGCTGGCGCCGGGGGCTCGGCATGGCCATCGCCTTTGCCGGCGTGGCGCTGATCGCCGGCATGCCACGACCCCAAGGCGAATTCATCGCCTTGCTCGCCGTCATTGCCGCCGCCCTGATCTGGGCCGTGTCGAACGTGCAGGTCAAAAGGCTCGAAGCCCTCGACGGCTGGACCATCAGTGCCTGGATGTCGCTCTTTACCGTGCCGCAGCTACTCATCGCCTCGTTCTTTCTGGAACAGGGGCAGTGGCAGGCCATCACCGACAGCGGCTGGGACGGCTGGCTGGCCGTCGCCTATAACGGCCTCGCCGTCATGGTCCTCGGCTACGGCCTCTGGTACCGCATGCTCAAGCGCTACACGGTCAATCTCATCATGGCCTTCTCGCTGCTGATCCCGGTCTGGGGCGTGCTGTCCGGCATTCTCTTCCTCAATGAGGTGCTGAGCTGGCAGATCGCCGTGGGCGGCCTGCTGACCATCGCAGGGGTCGGCATCATCCTGATACGCCGGCCGAAGACCGCGGACCCGAAGACCGAGATGGTCTAGGGCAACTCGCCATGGTGTTCATCCACGACCGCCCCTCCCCCAACCACGATGCCCGCCCTGAGGATGGGCCCGTCGACATCCTGCTGCTGCACTACACCGGGATGGAAACGGGCGAAGCGGCCCTAGAGCGGCTCTGCGACCCCACGGCGAAGGTCAGCGCCCACTATTTCATCGGGGAAGACGGACGTGTCTTCCGTCTGGTGCCGGAGCATCGCCGGGCCTGGCACGCCGGCGTGGCCTGCTGGCAAGGCACCACCGACATCAACGCCCGGTCTCTGGGTATCGAGCTGGTCAATCCCGGCCACGAGTTCGGCTACCGCCCCTTTCCCGAGGCGCAGATGGCGGCTCTGATCGAGCTTTCGCTCTGCCTGGTCACGCGCCACGCCATTCCGCGGCGGCGGGTGCTCGGCCACTCCGACGTCGCGCCTCTGCGCAAGGAGGACCCGGGCGAGCTCTTCGATTGGCCGCGCCTCGCGGCCGCCGGACTGGGTCTATGGCCCGAGCTGGCAGAGGACGGTAGCGAGATAGACGAGGAAGGCGCCAAGCGTCTGCTCGGCGAGATCGGCTACGGCTATCTCGATGACGATCTCTCGGCCGTGCTGCGCGCCTTTCAGCGCCGCTTCCGGCCCGCTGCGGTGACCGGCGCCCTCGACAGCGAGACCGCCGCGCTGCTGCGGGCCGTCGCCGCCCACGCTTGACGGCTTCGTGCGCGTTCCATACCTGTGAGGCGCCAGACGGCCGGATGGTCGCCTTCTGCGCTTGGCGCAGGGGGAGGAAAGTCCGGGCTCCACGGGAACAGGGCGCCGGGTAACACCCGGCGGGCGCGAGCCCAGGGAAAGTGCCACAGAAAGCAAACCGCCCGGCCCGCCGCCGGCTTCGGCCAGCGGACGCCGGGTAAGGGTGAAAGGGTGCGGTAAGAGCGCACCGCGTCTCCGGCAACGGAGACGGCAGGGTAAACCCCGCCCGGAGCAAAACCAAATAGGAGCGGCCGGTCAGGGCGCAAGCCGCTGACAGACGTGTTCTCGCGTCGCCGTTCGGGTCGGTTGCGCGAGGCGCCCGGCGACGGGCGTCCCAGATGAATGGCCATCCAGGCGAAGAAACGGCCTTCGCTGGACAGAACCCGGCTTACAGGCCGTCTGGTGCCGCCTTTTCCTGAACAAAAATAGAACATTTGCCGCTTTGACTGGTCACCGCGATCAGTCAAAGCCCTACCCATCCCATGACAATTCTTGGCCGGCGGCAGAATTTCTCGTCAAAAACAAGATCAAAACAAGAACATGCCAAGTGATTCAGAGTTCGTTAATTGACGCCCCATAAATCTCCATGATATCCCATGATGTCCCAACAGAAGGGCACACTAACCCAACGTTTGCCCAAAGGCGGGGGACCAAAGCCATCGGGAGTTCCGGACGTCAGGACGACAACCGCACGGGACAAGGGCATGCAGAGCGCCGCCCCAGGAGAGTGGATTGGACAACGAGGTCATCTTCTTCGGGACCCACGAGAACAAGGTGGACCGCAAGGGA
>JANQIA010000251.1 GCA_028282405.1 Rhodovibrionaceae bacterium | reverse complement strand
GTGGTTGTAGGGCAGGCCGGTCAGGCTGCCGGAGGCGATGGTGATGCCGTGATAGCCCTTGATGCGGCTGATGATCTTCTTGCGTTCCGGTTTGCCGATAGCGTTGTTGTAGTACCAGATCAGCTTGACGACCGTGTCGTTCGCCTCAGAGCCGGAGTTGGTGTAGAACACCTTGCTCATGGGCACCGGCGCGAGGCTCAGGAGCTTCTCGGAGAGCGCCACCGACGGCTCGTGCCCCTTGTGCGCGAAGGTGTGGTAGTAGGGCAGGCGCTGCATCTGCTCGGTCGCCACCTTCACCAGGCGGTCTTCGCCCCAGCCGACGGCGACACACCAAAGGCCGGCCAGGCCTTCGAGGTATTCCTTCCCACCTTCGTCGTAAACCATGACGCCCTTGCCATGGTCGATCACCAGCGCGCCGCTCTTCTCGTGCTTCCGCGCATTGGTATAGGGGTGCAGGTTGACCGCGACGTCACGGGCTGAAATCGAATTCGGGCGATCGGCCATTGGGCGTGTCTCCTCAAGCAAGAGTGCCTTGGCAGGCGTTGAACAGGCGCGCCCCGCTTGCGGTGGGGCCACAGATACCTCTTCCGGTCCTGGCGGCACCGCTGCGCAAAGTGCGCGGGACCTTGGAACCGGTGGCTTTTCAGCGACGCGGCTATGCCTCGCCTGGAGCCTAACAAGACTTCTTGCACAATAGTTGAAGGGAAAAGGTGGCGCCAGGGGGGCCGAGCGGAAGCAGCCCTGCTATGCCGCGGCTCTATGGCACATCCACCAGCGGTAGATAGTCCTCGGGTTCCAAGCCCGCCTGGCGCCGGGCGGCCTCGTTGAAGGGCGGCTTGATCTGCCCCTTGAAGTGACGCCGGACCGCCTCCACCCAGGCTTTGCGCGGGTCGAGCTGGCGGGCTTCGCAGGCCCAGAGGAACCAGCGGCGGCCGATGGCCACATGGCCGATCTCATCCCGGTAGATGACCTCCAAGACGGCGGCCGAGTCCGCGTCGTTAACCGCCTTCAAGCGTTGGATCATGGCCGGCGTGACGTCCAAGCCGCGAGCTTCGAGCACCAGAGGCACCACGGCCAGCCGCGCCAGCAGATCGTGGCCGGTATCCTGAGCCGCCAGCCAGAGGCCGTCGTGGGCCGGCAGGGCGCCGTAGTGGCTGTCGAGAGCCGCCAGCCGTTCGGCCAGCAGGCTGTAGTGCTTTGCCTCCTCTTCCGCCACCTGCAGCCAGTCGTCGTAGAAGGCCCTTGGCAGATCGACATCGTTGAAGCGCGCCACGATGTCCCAGGCCAAGTCGATGGCGTTGAGCTCGATGTGCGCCAAGGCGTGCAGCAGCGCGATGCGCCCGGCCGGCGCTTGGGTGATCTTGCGCTTCGCCAGCTCGCGCGGTGCCTTCAGCGCGGGCTCCGCCGGCCGTGCCGGGCGATCCGGTGGTTGCTCTTGGCCGATGGTCTCGATCGTGCCGGCGCGCCACGCCGGCACGAAGGCCGCTGTCAGTCGGGCCTTCTCGGAGGGCTCGGGACAGCCGAGCACGCGGCAGGCCGCTTCACTGAGGCTGGAAGGCATGGTCATTGGATGAGAGCCATGCCACAGCGCAAAGCAGGACGGCAAGGAAGGCTCTGTTGCCTCGAGGTTCGATGGCTTAGTCTCGCGGGCAAACACCAATCCAAAGAGGAACGCAGGAGGCGGTCATGACGGCCTTGGCAAGAGACGATGCAAGTACCAAGGCGGCGCGCGTCGCCGCGGTGCGAGAGACCACGGAGGCCCTGAAGACGGTGCTCGGCCGAGGGCAGGTCGGCCGGACTGAGCTCGACGAGGCGAAGGCCCTCCTCATGCGATTGGCCGAGAAGCGAGAGCTCTTCGCTGTCGAGGACTTCCCGCTCCCCGGTCTGGATGCGGAGAAGAACAATGCGCTCTATCTCCTGGCCGAGGAGAGCGAGCCGGCGCTGTCGCTTTATCTGCAAGTCTCGGGCTCCGGCCTCGACGTGCCGCCGCACAACCATAAGACCTGGGCCATCATCGCCGGCATCGACGGCATCGAGGAGAACCGCTTCTACGACCGGACCGAGGCAGGGCCGGAGCGCAGCGGCGGGCAGGAGGTCGGTCCCGGCAGTGGCGTGGCTTTCGAGCCCGACGATCTTCACTCGATCCACATTCACGGACAGGACCGCGTGCTGAACTTTCATATGTACGGCATTCCGCTCGATAAGCTCTATGGCCGCGAGTACTGGCATGCGGGCAGCGCCGAGTGGCGGCTGTTCCCGGTCCAGGAAGGCATCGTCGACCGACGCGACGGCTGATGCGCGAGATCTCGATCGAGAGCCTGAAGCGCGCCCTGCGCAGCGGCGAAGAGCTTGCGCTGCTCGACCTGCGCGAAGAGGGGGCCTTTGCCAAGGAGCATCTGCTGCTGGCGCGCTGCTTTCCCTTGAGCCGCGTTGAGCTGATCGCCTGGCAGCTTCTGCCGCGGCGCTCGGTTCCCATCGTCGTCATGGACGGGGGCGATGGCCGGCTGGCAGAGCAGGGCGCGGCGCGTCTGGCAGAGCTAGGCTACGGCGACGTCTCGCTCTTGAGCGGCGGGCTCGCCGCCTGGCGGGAGGCCGGCTACGAGGTCTTCAGCGGGGTCAATGTGCCGAGCAAGGCCTTCGGCGAGTTCGTCGAGATCTCCTATGGGACGCCGCGCCTGCCGGCCGAAGAGGTCAAGGCCATGGCCGATGCCGGGGCGGACATGGTGATCCTCTATAGCCGGCCGTTCGACGAATACCATCGCATGAACATCCCGGGCGGCATCGATGCACCCGGCGCGGAGCTGGTGCATCGGGTCGCCGATCTCGCGCCCAATCCCGAGACCACGGTCGTGGTCAACTGCGCCGGCCGCACCCGCTCCATCATCGGCTGCCAGTCGCTGGTCAACGCCGGCATTCCCAACCCGGTCTATGCGCTGAAGGACGGCACCATGGGCTGGCACCTGGCCGGCCTCGAACTGGAGCGCGGGCAGGAGCGCGTCGCACCCACCCCGAGCGCGGAAGCGGTTCAGACCGCGCAAGAGCGGGCAGGGCAAGTGGCGGCCCGCTTCGGCGTGCAGAGCATCGACCTGGAGACCTTGGCCCGCTGGCAGGCCGAGGCAGACGAGCGCAGCCTCTACCTGCTCGATGTGCGTTCGCCGGAAGAGTTCTTGGCTGGCCACCGACCGGGCTCGGTCTCCGCGCCGGGCGGGCAGCTTGTGCAGGCCACCGACGAATATGTCGCCGTGCTCAATGCCCGCCTGGTGCTGATCGACGACAACGGCGTGCGGGCCAAGATGACCGCCTCCTGGCTGCAGCAGATGGGCTGGCGCGACGCCGTGGTGCTGGAGAACGGCCTGACCGGTGTCTTGGAGACGGGGCCTGCGCCGCGCCGCTTGCCGGACATTCCGGCACAGCTCCAGGCAGCGACCGTCTCCCTAGACGCGTTTCAGGCTCTGCGTGAAAGCGCGACGCCGCTCGTGATCGACCTGGCCAGCTCGCTCGCTTTCCGCGAAGGACACATTCCGGGTGCCGTCTGGGCCAACCGAGCATCCTTTCCGGACGTCAGCGGCCGCGATGTCGCCCTGACCGGCGACGACCGCGATCTCTGCCGTTTCGCAGCGGCCGATCTGCTTCGAGGCAACACTGCCGCGCAGGTTCGCCTGCTCGAAGGCGGGAACGCCGCATGGCGCGGCGCGGGGCTGCCGCTCGAAAGCGGCGGGCCGGCCGAGGCCGACCCGGAGGACGTCTGGTACAAGCCCTACGACGAGGTCAGCTCCATCGAGGACCACATGCGGGCTTACCTGACCTGGGAGGTTGCCCTGGTCGAGCAGATGGAGCGTGACCCGGACCTGGTCTTCAAGCGCTACGATTGAGCGATCTCCGACCGGATCAATCGGTTGCGAAAGCGCGCCTTTGCGCAGGAAAAGCCCGTGCGAGAAATTCCACATGCGCCAGATTTGCTCTTTCGGAGCGTCACTGGCGGGTCGGCAGTTCCCCTCAAGCGTTGTTTGCCTCGTCCTCTCATCACATCATGGCAGACGCCGTTGCTTGGTACACATAGGCCCGTGTTTGACCCGGGGCGGACATTGCGATCGCATTCTTGTATCTTCCGAAGTGCTGGCTAGCTTGGCCCAGTGCTCAGATAGCACACTGAGCACCCAAATGCGTTTCGCACTGGGCCGCAAGTAGGTCTGCTTTGCAGCAGTTCTTGTAAGTCTGGTGGATTTTGGCGTGCTAACCGAGAAACCGTGGCGATTTGCTTAGGTTGAGAGAGTGAAAGACGAAGAAGCAGGGTTAGAACTTGAGTACCTCGAGAGCCTAAGGCTCTTCAACACGCGTTTTGAGTATAAGGGAAAAAGTTACTCATATAAAGATGTGGCCCATATTCAGTTTACAGCTACAGTAACTCAACATTCAGTAAATTTTGTACCAACAGGCAAATCATATGATGTCGATCTCTATATTTATTTTGTGGGTGGAAATCGAATCAGTATCGATCAAGAGAGACGCCTTATAAATCTGAATAAAAAGGAAAGATTTGAAGCGGTTATGCGAGCCGCTAATATTCTAATGGACATAACGTTCAATCAACGCGTCCAACAGTACGAAGAGCAAATGGTTGAAAAGGGTTTTGTGGACTTCGGAAAACATCAAATTTCAAGAAATGGTGATTTATTCCGTGGTCATGAACTGCGGCTGAACATTATGGATGGTGACATCGAATTTCAACTCAGTCCTTTTCAGGTCGAATGTGTCAAGAAGAAACCGTCAATCGGGGAGCGTCTGAAGCAGTGGTGGAGTGGGCCAACTGAGGTAATCGACATCTCTGTCGATAAGGACTGCTTTCTGTATGTTATGAAAGAGTATCTGGGACTTTCTTGGAGGAACCAACCAGTCCCACGCAAAAGAGAGAGCGGCCATGAACTTTTCAATCGCTCGCTGCTAATTCTTGGTGCTCAAATCGCTAAAGCGGACGGCAAAGTCACTTCCGATGAAATATCAAAATTCAAATCTTTCTTCGGCATAGATGAGCATTCTTTCCCCGGCGCGGGACGGATTTTTGTAGAGGCCGCAAGCAACCCAAAGGATGTGCGAGCTATCGCGCAGGATATCCTGAATCTCTTCAACGGCAAGAATGAACCCTTAGAATACATAGTAGTCGGCTTATTCCAGATAGCAGCGGCTGACGGTCATATTGATCAATCTGAAATAAAGATAATTCGGGACGTGGGCGGTGTTTTTGGGTTTTCCACGGAGGAGATTTCCAGACTCCATACGATATTTTCCGAGGCAACCTCTCAGTCAAATCTAAACGCCTCTTCTTCGGGTGATCTTTACATCAAATACTTGAAGGTGCTTGGCCTTAAAGATGGGGCGTCCCTAATGGAGATAAAGACTGCCTACAAAGGGCTTGCTCGAAATCACCACCCAGATCTTCTTCGTGCGCAGGGCGTTCCAATAGACGATATCAAGCATGCGGAGGACGTGCTAAAGGTAATAAATACTGCATACGACTGGTTGTCCAAAAACCACCCCGAATCAAGAGGAGCAGGCCTTGGCTAAAATGCCGAAGGATTAATGTTTTTTGTTGGAAGGTTGCCCCCGGCTTGTCGAATTAGTTCGACCGTGTAGCCGTTGTATCCATGCGCTGTCTGTGTGAAGTAGAAGAGTGTTTCAGCTTTGGAGTAAGCCGTGTCCGGGCCAAACAGATGCTGCGCACCATACCACGTTTTACCGGACGCATACTTCATTTCGTAGCGGCCCAAAGGTACAAGGGTCTCGAAGTACTGCCCTCCCCAAACAAATATCGTCATTTCAGTTTGACCATATTGGTTGACGAGTTTGATAAAGTATCCGTAGCCTGGCGACGTCTTGATACCCAGGGGCGCGAGCCCCTGAGAGCGTGGTCCTGATTTAACGCCAGGTACGATTGATACAGGCGGAGCAGAAAATACTGGTTCTGCAGTTTGAGTTGAACCGGAGGATGTTTCGGCAGTTTGAGATAAACTGGAAGATTCTATCCCAGAATCAATCGATTGGCTGGCCAGAAAAACGACAAGGCCAACTACGGCCACAGCACCGACTATTGTCTTGCCTGAGATGTGGATCCCAGTTGAAGCCGACGTATAGAGTTGTTTGCCACACTTCCCACACTTCGGGACACCCTTACAACTTCCCTGGACCCTGTTCTTTGTCCCACACCCACTACAGAGGATAATGCGATCTGCCATGGCGCGCTCGAGCGGATTCAGCATAGACACTGAGTTTGGTTAAACAATCAGTCTACCCCAGCGTGAATGAGACGAGAAGTTTCAAGTAAGGCGCCATAGGTGCAGGCGGGTCATGAGCCAAGGAGCTCATGGTGATTCGATGCTTGCCGAATGCCAGCTTCTGGCACTTTAGCCACCTTCGCACTCGCTGGGCCGATGGCCCAGTTTGTGCCGAAAGCAGTCTTCAGAACACGGCTGTCGGGCGCTCGAATGGCCTCTCAAAGCTCTTGCGTTGCCTTGAGCACCGCATCTACGTGGCCCGGCACCTTCACCTTCTTCCAGTGGGCGCGCACCACGCCGTCCTTGTCGATCAGCACGGTCGAACGGTCGATGCCCATGTACTTCTTGCCATACATCGATTTCTCGACCCAGGCGCCATAGTTCTCGATCATCTCGCCGGACTCGTCCGAGGCGAGCGTAAAGTTCAGCTCGTACTTGGTCTTGAACTTGTCGTGCTTGGCGACGCTATCCTTGGAGACGCCGATGATCTCCGCGTCGGCGCCGCTGAAGTCGGGCATGGCATCTCGGAAGCCGCAGGCCTCCTTGGTGCAGCCGGGCGTGTCATCCTTCGGATAGAAGTAGACGATGACGTTCTTGCCCTTCAGGCCGGAGAGGCTGACCTCGCCGCCGCCGTCCGTCGGAAGGGTGAAGTCGGGGGCAGCTTTGCCGATCTCGATCGCCATGACACATCCTCTCTTGTGATTTCTCGGGTTTTGCTGATGCCGGAGGGCGCGGCACGACGGCGCGCCGGCTTGTTAAGTGTTTCTCTCGGCCGGGCATGGCAAGGGGAAATGGAAAGGCAGGTTCAGCGCAGGCCGTCCTTGCCCTCCGCCTCTTCGTGGGTCAGGCCGCCGACCCGCGGCAAAGGCCGGCCGCTGTCGGCCACGGCGATGGCGACGAGGATCTCGTCCGCGGCCGGCGCATCGCCGATGCGCACCTCCATGGCATCGAAGTGGCTGCGCACATAGGCCGCGTCCTTGTGGCCCAGCGGCACGTCGAGGGTCAGGCCGGGCGCGCCCCGCTTCTTAGCCGAGGGCACCAGCGCCGCGCCCTGCATGACGGCCAGCCGGAGCGGCCGGCCCATCTTGGGGTGCAGGATGGCGGCGGCATGCTCCAGCTCGCCGCGTTCGCCAACGGCCGCGGCCTTGCCGTAGCTCTCGATCTCGAAGGGCGCCACGCCGAGGGCATCCACCGCCTGCTGGCCAAGCAGTGCGCCAAGCTCTGCGCCGATCTCAATCAGCGTCGAGAGATCCTCTTGGAAGCGTCCGGCAAAGGGGTTGGCGATCACGGCCAGAGCCGCTGCCTTGCGGGTCGGCGGCGTCACGGCCTTGGCGCCTTCGCGTCGATTCTCCTCGATGAGGGTCACCAGCTTACGAATATCCGCCAAGCTCACCGCGGCCTCATCCTTCTCCATCTTCCGCGGCCATCGCATCGTTGCCCAGCAGGTCGCAATAAAACCCGTATGCCAGCTCTTGCACGGCGGCCAAGCGCTCCTTCAGGCGTTGGAAATCGTCGAGACCGGCGACGCGGGCAAGGTCTTGCTTCAAGGCCGCCGGGGCCGCCTCTTCGTCGAAGCTCTGGCCGGCGGTGAGGCGCAGATAGGTCTGCACCTGGCGATAGAGTCGCTCGGCCTTGCTCAAGGCCTCGGCGGTCGTCTCGGCAATGATCTTGGCTTCCCCGAGACGCGTGAGCGCCTCGCCCGTGGACTGGGCCAGTATCCCCGGTTTCTCGTTTGCATGGACGAGCTGCAGCGACTGAGCGATGAAGTCGAGGTCGTAGAGCCCGCCCCGCGCATACTTCACGTCCCAGATCGAGCGGGCCGGGTGCTCGGCCTCGATACGCTCGCGCATCTTCCGCGCCGCGCCCAGCACGGCTGTCGCGTCGCGCGGTCTGCGAAGGATGTCGCCGATCGTCGCCGCGACCGTCTCGCAGAACGCCGGCTCCCCCGCGATCGCCCGGGCCCGTGTCAGCGCCATGTGCTCCCAGGTCCAGGCGTCACTGTCGTAGTAGTCGCGGAAGCTCTTGAGATTGACCGCGATCGGCCCCGAGTTGCCGGAGGGACGCAGCCGCGCATCGACCTCGTAGAGGGCGCCTTCGCCCGTCTGGGCGGTGATCGCGGTGATCAGCCTCTGGCTCAAGCGTCCGAAGTAGACGGTGGGGTCGAGCGGCTTGTCGCCATCCGACCAGCCGGCGCCCTCGGCGCTGTCGTAGAGGAAGACTAAGTCGATATCGGAAGATGGCGTCATCTGCCGCGCGCCAAGCTTGCCGAGCGCCACCACGGCGAGCCCGGCGCCGGGAAAGTGGCCGTGGGCCTTGCTCAACTCCTCCTGGGTCGGCGGGAGGAGCGTGCTGACCGAGACATCGGCAATGTCGGAGAAGCCGTGCTCGATCTCTTCGATGGGGCTCTCGCCGCGCAGGACCTGAGCGCCCACTTGGAAGCGGCGGTCGCCGGCCCAGCGGCGCACGGTATCCAGGACGTCCTGATAGTCGCGCGCCTGCTGCAGCATGGTATCGAGTTCTGCCCGCAACGCGCCGATGTCCGGCAGGCTGGCGAAGACGTCACCCTCCAGAACGTACTCCAGCAGGCCCGGTCGGCGGCTTAGCTGATCGGCCAGGGCCGGCGCGGTGCCGACCACCTCGGCCAGCAGCCCCAGGAGCCGCGGGTTCTGCTGCAACATGGAGAAGAGCTGCACGCCTGCGGGCAGGCGGCCCAGGAACTCGTCGAACTTGGTCAGGGCGCGGTCGGGCTCGCGCGTTTTTCCCAGGGCGCTGAGCAGCGCGGGCATCAGCTCGGTGAGGATCTGCCGGCTGCGCTCCGAGCGGGTCGCGCGGTAGCGGCCGTGGTGCCAGGCCCGCACCAGGTTGAACACCCGCGTTCCGTCCTGAAAGCCCATCCCGCTCAAGGTTTCCAGGGTCGAGGGCTCCGGCTCGCCGCCGGTGAACACGAGATTGCCCGGTCCGGCGAGGGTCGGCGCCTCTTCGAACAGCTCCGCGTAGTGGTGCTCGACGCAGGACAGAACCTCGATCAGGCGCTGGCGGAAGGCGGCCTCGCTGTCGAACCGCAGAAAGCGCGCAATCTCGGCAATGCCTTCGGCATCCTTCGGCAAGCTGTGAGTCTGCTGGTCGGCGACCATCTGCAGGCGATGCTCCAGGGTCCGCAGAAAGACATAGGCGTCCTTGAGCCGCCCGGCCGTCTCGGGCGGCGTGCGGCCGGCGGCGACAAGCGCGTCGAGCGCCGCCATGGTTTGCGCTTGCCGCAGCGTCGGATTGCGGCCGCCGAAGATGAGCTGCTGAGTCTGGGCGAAGAACTCGATCTCGCGGATGCCGCCGCGGCCGAGCTTGATGTTGTGGCCTTCGACGGCGACGGTCCCGCCGCCCTTCTGGGCGTGGATCTGCCGCTTGATCGAGTGGATGTCCTGAATGGCCCAGAAATCCAGATGCTTGCGCCAGACGAAGGGGCGCAGCTCCCGCACGAACTCAGCCCCGAGGTCTTTGTCGCCGGCAACGGGCCGCGCCTTGATCATGGCGGCCCGTTCCCAGTTCTGGCCGGCCGACTCGTAATAGGCCATGGCGGCGGGATAGCTGATGGCGACCGGCATCGCAGCCGGGTCGGGCCTCAGGCGCAGGTCCGTCCGGCAGACGTAGCCGTCGGCCGTGCGCTCCTCCAGGAGGCGGATAAGGTCGCGGGTCAGGCGGTTGGCGGCGTCCTGCAGGCCCCGCCGTCCGCGATAGTCGATGCGCTCTGGGTCGAAGAGGACGATGAGGTCGACATCGGAGGAGTAGTTGAGCTCTCGGGCGCCCAGCTTGCCGAGGCCGAGCACCGTGTAGCCGCAGTTGTGCAGGGGCCGGGCCGGGTCCGCGAGCAGCCATTCGCCCCTGTCGTGCAGGCTGCGCAGCAAAAAGGCGAGCGCCCGATCGGCGGCCAGCTCCGCGAAGCGAGAAAGGACGCCGGTTGTCTGCAGCAAGCTCCAATGACGGGTGATATCGGCGCTTGCCGCGATGAGCGCGACCCGCCTGCGCTCCTGGCGCAGGCTCTTGATCAGCTCAGCCTCGCTCTGGCCGTCCGGGGCCGCACTCTCGAGCCGAGCCCGGACCTCCTCCCAAAGAGGGTCCGGTCCCTCGCCGCAGAGGCGTGCCGCCTCCAGAGGGAAGGCGATGGCGCAGTCGCTCAGGAACGGGCTATGCGCGAAGATGAGAGACAAGAGGTCTGCTTGGCCTTCGGATGGCAAGGCCGAGTCGACTGCGTTTCGCTCGTCCTCAGGGAGCCGCTCCAGCGCTTCCGACCAACGCTGCCAGCAAAGCGCGGCCCTTTCCGCGTCCTGACCTGCGACAGGTGCGCTCTTGCTGTCCGAAAAAGCGATCCCCATGTCCGACAGGTCCCTCGGCTTTCCCGCGACCCTGCGCGAAGGCGCCAAAACGGTCAAGGTGAGGGCTCGCGCCAGCCGGTTGACTGGCATCCGGCTGAATAATGGCGGTATAACTGCGTAATGATCAGGCGCAGCGCTCGTCTTTGTCTGGAGTTTTTTATCGGCTTCGCCGCAATAGTCGGACTATTTGCGGTGCTATTCGTTTGGCGGTTATCTGAGGAACCGCTGCCGATCGACTTCGTAAAGCCCTACATCGAGGCCGGCTTCTTCAACGAAGAGACGGGAACCCGCCTCGAGGCCGAGCACCTTTATCTCCAGTGGGATCAAAACGTCGGAGAGCTGGAAGTTTCCGCGCGGAGTGTGCGCGCTTACGATGCCTCGGAGCGGCTGATCGCAGCCCTGCCGTCGGTCGACGTCCGCTTGGCCTGGTCCGCGCTTCTGGCGGGCGTCATCGCCCCGCAGAGCATCGAGATCGATGGCGCCCGCTTGCGGCTGGAACGCAACGCGGATGGCGAACTGCGCTTTACCGATAGCCCCTCGGAGCAGAACGGCACCGGGCAGGACGGCGAGTCTGCCGGCGCGCGGCCCATGTTCTCAGCCTTCAGCATCCGCGGCTTGCTCGGCGAGCTCATGCGGGCGCCCGATCCGCAGCGTCCTCTGAGCTATCTCGAGAGCGTTCAGGTGACGGACGGGCGCGTCCGTCTTGTCGACATGAGCCTGGGCCGGGTTATCGATGCCGAAGATACCCGCATCGACCTCGAGCGCTCGCCCAATGGCTTGCGCGCGAACCTTAGCCTCAGCCCGGTTCTTGCCGGCAAGCGGCCGACCGTGTCCGCGGCCGTGCACTACGAGCCATCCGTCGAGAAACTGGAAGCCAAGTTCGCCATCGAGAACTTGCTGATCGGCGATCTGGCGAGCTTGGACAGCTCGCTCGCCGATCTGGCCGGCGTGGAGATTCCCGTGACGGCCGAAGGACAGATCGATCTCGATCTCGACGGCCGGCTGAAGCACGCGCGACTGGGTTTCGATGGCAAGCCGGGGCAGGCCTTTCTGCCCAAGCTCTTCGAACAAGCTCTTCCGGTTTCCTTGCTGTCGGGCTTCGTGATTTTCGATGCCCCAAGCCGGCGGCTGACCGTCAATCCCTTGCGGCTGTCTTTCGGCACCAAGGATTCGGCCGGTCCGGCGTTGACGGCCTCCGCCAACGTGGAACTGCGCGAGCAGGGCGTGGAGGTCGCGGCAGAGGTGAAGGGCGCCAACGTTCAGGCGGAAAGCCTGGCGACCTACTGGCCGCTCGACGTGGCACAGAGCGGCCGCGCCTGGGTGAGCGAGAACATAACCGCCGGTTCGGCCGGAGACCTCACCCTGTCCACGAGCTTTGCCGTCGCGTCCGATGGAACCATGACCATCCACAACGTCGACGGCGGTTTCGACTTCGAAGGCCTCGAGATCCACTACTTGCGGCCCATTCCGCCGACCACCGAAGCGAAAGGCAGAGCGAGCTTGCTGCCCAAAGGCCTGCGCTTCGATGTCGAGTCCGCCAAGCGTGGCGACCTGACCGTAACCGGCGCCGTTGTCGAGATGCCGGACTTGTCACAAGAGGAGGAAGTCGTCGATATCGACTTCCAGGCCCGCGGCCCCTTGGCCGCCGCTCTGGATGAGCTCAATCATCCTCGCCTCGACTTGATCTCGCGTCTCGGCATCACCCTTACCGACGCCTCCGGCGCCGTCTCGGCCGATGTCAAAATGACCTTTCCCATGCTCGAAGATCTGCCCGATGACAGGCTCGTCGTCTCGGCAAAGGCAAACATCACCGACGGTGGCTTGGGCGACTTCATCATGTCGCAACCGCTGAGCGACGGGCAGTTGGCGCTGGAGGTCACCAACAAGACGATGAGCCTGTCCGGTGAGGCCCAGCTCGGCGGCGTGCCCCTGACATTGAACTGGCAGGAGGCCTTCGGCACCTCGGTCGAACCGCAGGCAACACTGAAGGCAAGCGTCCCGCGCATCGACGGGCCGGCCCGGCAGCGTTTCGGCTTCGACGCCTATCCCTATCTCACCGGTCCCCTTGCGCTGGAGATCGACGCCACCAGGCAGCAGTCGGGGGTCATGGCGATCGACTTCACGGCCAACCTGGATACGGCGAGCCTCGAGCTGCCGGAAATGCGGTGGAAGAAGGACGCGGGCACGCCTGGCCGTGCGACCGGACGTGTGGTGCTTCAGAACGAGAAGCTGGAGCGCGTCGAGGACATCGTGATGGAGGCTGCCGACCTTCGTTTGTCCGCGGCGATGGATCTGACCCAGGACGGCGACCTGGAGCGTCTCGACTTCGCCAACCTTAGCTTTGGCCAACAGAGCGTCTCCGGTCTCGTGGTCGAGCCGGTGGATGGCGGCTACCGCGCGTCCGTCCAGTCCGGGACCATCGATCTGAGCCCCTGGCTGGAGGGGCGGAGCGGCGATGACGAGGTGGTCGAGACACGGGTCGAGTCCCCCGAGCGGGCTGCCGAGCCGCCGGTGGATATCGAGGTGACGGCACCTCGGCTGTCCCGCGTCTACTTTGCGGCCGACCGCTATCTCAGCGACGTTTCCCTCAGGTTGGTGCGCAAGCGCGGCGCCTGGTTGATGGCCAAGCTGAACGGACGCGTCGACTCGCGCTTCGCGCTTGCCGGCAATACGCCCTCCAGGGATGCCGAGGCGCCGCGAGAAACCGATTTCTCGCTCGATTGGGGACCGCTTCCGGACAACGCCAACGACTATCGCTTGGATGTTCGGGCGTCCGATCTCGGGGCCTTTCTCCGAGCCGTCGACCTCTATGACGATATCGAGGGCGGTGCCTTTCAAGTGGATGGCCGGTCGGTCGGTCCCTTCCCGGAGCACCCGGTCGAGCTGACGGTCGAAGGCGGCAGCTACCGCCTCGTCAGAGCGCCGGTCATGGCGCGGGTCCTGGGTGCTGCGTCCTTGACCGGGCTCGGCAACCTCTTGTCCGGAGACGGAATCGACTTCGATATGTTGAAGGGCACGGCAACCTATCACGAGCTGCAGTTCCAACGGATCGAGGCCCGGACCCATGGTTCCGCGCTGGGTGTCACCACCAAGGGCAAGCTCGATCTGGACCAGGATACGCTGGCCTTGGTGGGGGAAATCGTGCCGGCCTACACCCTCAACAACGCGGTGTCGGGCATTCCGCTGATCGGCAACCTGCTCACCGGTGGCGAGGGCGGCGGCATCTTCGCCTTCACCTACAGCGTGGAGGGGGATATCAGCGACCCCAGCGTTGGGGTCAATCCCCTGTCCGCGCTGACCCCGGGATTCCTGCGCAACATCTTCCTGAGCGATCCCAACGCGTCCGACCAAAGCGCGGCCAAGCCGCCGCAAGCGAACGAGGACAAAGGTCCGGATCGTTAGCCCAGCTTGACGAGGGCGTGTTTCTTGCGCCCGGCCGAAAGCTTGGCGACTCCCTCGGCGCTCAAGTCCTCAGGCCTCAGTTGCCGGTTCTCATCGTCTATCCGCAGATCGTTAAGGCGCGCGCCACCGCCCTTGATCAGACGTCTGGCTTCGCCGTTGCTCTGGGTGAGGCCGCTTTGCGTGAACAGCAGGAAGGCTGGAATGCCGGTCTCCAACTCGCCGGCCGAGACCGTGACGCTCGGCAAGTCCTCTCCCAGACCGCCTTCTTCGAAGGTGCGGCGGGCCGTTTCTGCGGCTGCGTCAGCGGCTTCCTTGCCGTGGCAAAGGGCGGTCGCTTCCCCGGCCAGCACCTTCTTGGCCTCGTTGAGCTCTTGGCCTTCGAGCGCCTCCAGGCGGGCGACCTCATCCAGCGGCAGCAAGGTGAAGAGCTTGAGGAACCTGCCGACGTCTGCATCCTCGGTGTTACGCCAAAACTGCCAGTAGTCGTAGGCCGGGAGCCGCTCGGGATTGAGCCAGATGGCGCCGGCGGCCGTCTTTCCCATTTTTTGGCCGCTGGCCAAGGTGATCAGCGGTGTCGTCACTCCGAAGAGCTCCTGACCGTCGATCCGCCGGGCAAGCTCGATGCCGTTGACGATGTTGCCCCACTGGTCGGACCCGCCCATCTGCAGTCGGCAGCCCTGACGGCGGGCTAACTCCATGAAATCGTAGGCCTGGAGGATCATGTAGTTGAACTCGAGGAACGTGAGCGGCTGTTCGCGCTCCAGCCGGAGCTTCACCGAGTCGAAAGTGAGCATGCGGTTGATCGTGAAATGCCTCCCGACCTCGCGCAGGAAGGGGATGTAGGCGAGCGTGTCGAGCCACTCGGCGTTGTTGACCATAACCGCCTTGTTGCCGTCCTCCCCAAAGGTGAGGAACCGCTCGAAGACACGGCGAATGGAGGCGATGTTGGCATCGATCTCTTGATCGCTCAGGAGTTGCCGGCTCTCGTCCTTGCCTGAGGGGTCTCCGACCTTGGTGGTGCCCCCGCCCATCAGGACGATCGGCTTGTGGCCTGTTTCCTGAAGCCAGCGCAGCATCATGATTTGCACCAGGGAGCCGACATGGAGGCTGTCTGCCGTGGCGTCGAAGCCGATATAGGCCGTCACCGTCTCCCGCCCGGCGAGGGCATCCAGGCCCTCCAAATCGGTGCATTGGTGGATGTAGCCGCGTTCTTCGAGAATTCGTAGGAAATCGGAGGTCATAAAGGGGCCAAGCTTTTGCGGAAATCTGAGAAATCAGGTGTTTGTCAGGCGCGCGCCCGCTTAGCATACTCGTATGGTTAAGCCAATCGGCCGGCAGCGCGGTCGGCGACGAAGGAAACGGGATGAAGTACGCAATTGGCCTGATGAGCGGCACCTCTTTGGACGGTGCCGATGCCGCCCTCATTCACAGCGACGGCGAAAGCCACCTCGAGGCCGTCGCTTTCGAGACGCTGCCCTTCGAGCGCGGCCTGCGCGACCGTCTACGGCTTTGCCTGGGCGGCAATGCCAGCCCCGCCGAGATTGCTGAGGCCGAGCGCGATCTGACCCTCTATCACGTACCGCTGATCGAGGCTCTGCTTGAGAAAAGCGGGGTCGCCCGCGAGGATGTTGCCGTCATCGGCTTTCACGGTCAGACCCTGCTGCATGCGCCTGAGCAAGGCCGCACCTGGCAGATCGGCGATGGCCGTCTCTTGGCGGACAGCCTGGGCATCGACGTCATCAACGATTTTCGCAGTGCCGACATGGCCGCAGGCGGCCAGGGCGCGCCCTTTGCGCCGCTGTACCATGCCGCCCGCGCCGCCGACCTCGACAAGCCCCTGGCTGTGCTGAACATCGGCGGCGTCGCCAATATCACCTGGCTCGGCCGCGGCCCCGAGGACATCCTGGCGTTCGATACGGGCCCGGGGAACGCGCTGATCGACGACTGGATGTGGCGCCACGGTGCCGGAGCGTCCGATCTCGACGGTCTTTGCGCCGCGCGAGGGCAGGAGGACGATGCGGCCCTCACCTTGCTCTTCGCCCAGTCCTATTTCCGGCAACCGCCGCCGAAGTCGCTGGATCGCGACGCCTTCGACACCTCGTCGCTGAACTCCCTGAGCCTTAACGACGGGGCTGCGACCCTGACCGCCTTTACCGTCGAGGCCGTTGCCGCCGCGCTGGAGTGGCTGCCCGAGCCGCCGACGCGCTGGCTGGTATCGGGCGGCGGGCGGCGCAATCCGACCATGTTAAAGCTGTTGCAGGAGCGTTTGAACTGCCCGGTCGAGCCGGTCGAGACGATCGGCTGGAACGGCGATGCGATCGAGGCCGAGGCCTTTGCCTATCTGGCCTTGCGCAGCCTCGCCAATCTGCCCCTGTCGCTGCCGTCGACGACCGGCGTCGCAGAGCCGATGAGCGGCGGCACGCGCTATCTGGCGGCCGCTGC
>JANQIA010000514.1 GCA_028282405.1 Rhodovibrionaceae bacterium | reverse complement strand
GCCGGCTGCACCGCCGTCCTAATCGCCAAGGAAATGCCGTGTGAGGAAGAGTTTCACAGCGAGGCACCGGATAGGCATTTTGGCGACCTGGCTTCCTTGCTGGCGGCCCTGACCATAACAATTTGAAAAATCACAACTTGTTTCGTTGCGATTGTCGTTTGCCGCGGTCAATCTGCGACAAACCACTTGTTGGGGCAGAGGAAATACGCCAAGTTTTCGGGAGCGGGAATGTCTCGGAGGCGGCGAAGTTCGGCCCGGACGAAGAAAACTAATGAAAGCACGAGCGGGGACAATCTATGGCGTCGGAAAAAAGTCAGAACGTTCAAGACGTCTTTCTGAACCATATACGTAAGAACAAAGTGCCGGTGACGGTGTTCCTGGTTAACGGGGTAAAGCTCCAAGGTATCATCACCTGGTTCGACAACTTTTCGGTCCTGCTGCGGCGGGACGCGCACTCGCAGCTGGTGTACAAGCACGCCATCTCGACGGTCATGCCGTCGACGCCGATTCAGCTTTTCGACCCAAGCGAGCAGCGGACTGAGGGCTGATCTTAGCGTTTGACAAGCTTTTACGACGATAGAAAGCCCGCCGACAGGCCTCCGCCTTCGCATGTGAATGGAAAGAGCGTAGAGGGCACAGCCGCACTCGTGGTGTGCCCTGTGCCCGCGCAGTCGCAGCAGGGCGAGGGGCGAGACCATGCGGCGCGGTTGAGCGAGATCTGCAGCTTGGCGGAGGCGATCGGCCTGGAGCTGCGCGCGGCCGAAGTCGTGACCTATCGCAGGATGCTGCCCGGCACGTTCCTCGGATCCGGGGCGCTGGAGCGCTTCCATGACGTGATCGAGGAAGAGGCGATCGAGGTCGCGGTGGTCGACCACGCGCTGACCCCGGTGCAGCAGCGCAACCTCGAGCGGGCGTGGAACTGCAAGGTGATCGACCGCACCGGTCTCATCCTCGAGATCTTCGGCGCGCGCGCCAAGACGCGGGAAGGGCAGTTGCAGGTCGAGCTCGCGGCGCTCAGCTACCAGCGCTCGCGCCTGGTCCGGTCCTGGACCCACTTGGAGCGGCAGCGTGGCGGCGCCGGCTTCATGGGCGGCCCCGGCGAGCGGCAGATCGAGCTCGACCGCAGGCTGATCGACCAGCGGATCGTCAAGATCAAGCGTCAGCTCAAGGACGTCCAGCGCACCCGCGGCCTGCACCGGGCCGCGCGTCAGAAGGTGCCCTACGCCACGGTGGCGCTGGTCGGCTACACCAACGCCGGCAAGTCGACTCTCTTCAACCGCCTGACCCAGGCGGAGGTGATCGCCCGCGACCAGCTCTTCGCCACCTTGGACCCGACCATGCGGCGCCTGGCGCTACCATCGGGGCGGCAGATCATCCTGTCCGACACCGTCGGCTTCATCTCCGAGATTCCCACCGACCTGATCGCCGCCTTCCGCGCGACCCTGGAGGAGGTCATCTCGGCAGACCTCATCGTGCATGTCCGCGATATCGCCTCGCCGGACAGCGAGGCCCAGGCGGGCGACGTGCTGGCGACCATCAAGCATCTCAAGGGCGGGTTCCAGGAGGAGGACGAGATCCTCGAGGTCTGGAACAAGATCGATCTGCTCAGCCCCGATGAGCGTCGCGACCTTCGCCACATGGAAGAGCGGCAAGGCGCGGTGGCGATCTCGGCTGTCGACGGGGAGGGGGTCGAAGCCCTTCTCACGGCGATCGACCGGCGCCTGGGACGCGAGCGCAGAATTCTGGAGCTGACGGTCGATGCGAGCGACGGCAGCCTCTTGGCTTGGCTCTATCGTCACGGCGAAGTGCTGGAACGCACCGATGACGACGGCGTTTGCCGCATTACGGTTTCCCTCGATGCGCTGGAGCGCGGCCGCCTGGATCGCCTGCTTGACGAGCGACCGGAGGGGATTCTTTCGCATTAGTGCCGTCTGAAGCGAGATAGCGTCCGGCAAGCGATTGACGCTGTGGGGCACATTTCATAGATAAGAAGAGGTTGGCACTCCTATTCAGCGAGTGCCAAAGGGACTTATCCGCTCCCGAACGCCATTCACCCCATCGATATGGAGAAGCACCTCATGAACCTGCGTCCGTTGCACGATCGCGTCGTGGTCCAGCCTCTGGAAGAGGAAGAGAAGACCGCCGGCGGGATCATCATCCCCGACAGCGCCAAGGAAAAGCCGATGCAGGGCAAGGTTATCGCCTGCGGCCCCGGCGCTCGCGGCGAGGATGGCAAGCTCGTGCCCTTGGATGTGAAAAAGGGCGACCGGGTGCTCTACGGCAAGTGGTCCGGAACCGAAGTGCGCATTGAGGGCAAGGACGTCCTGATCATGCGCGAGTCCGACATCATGGGCGTGTTGGCCTAAGGCCCGCGGACGAAAGAGGGAGGAATTTTACTGTGGCTGCTAAAGACGTACGTTTTGCCGCCGATGCGCGGTCTCGGATGCTGCACGGCATCGA
>JANQIA010000248.1 GCA_028282405.1 Rhodovibrionaceae bacterium | reverse complement strand
CGCGACGCGACGAAGCCGATCGCTATTCGGGATAGGTGGCCGACTTGCCGAAGACCTGAGCCATGGCCTCGGCCGCCTCCAGGGCGGCGCCTTCCTCGTCGGCACGCACAATCGGCGCCAGCGCATCGCCCTGCCAGATCACTTCCCTGGTCTCGTTGTCGCGCACGATGGCGTTGAGATGGATGAGCGGCTCGGAGGTCGTGCGGTTCTTTTGCTGCCGCCCGCCGAGCAAGGAGTCCTGCCGCGACGACCAGATGTTCATGGTCAGCTCCAAGCCCCGCTCACCGGTGCCGACATAGCCGAGGTCGCCGCCGGCCTGATCGAAGGCGGCGCTGACCCGTTCGACGGACAAGTCGATGCGGAGGACGCCTTCGGGATCGATGAACACACCCTTGCCTTGGAGCTCCTCCGCCAGCGCTTCGACGGCAACGCGGCCGGCCCGCGTGTCCTCATAGAGGCGGATGGAGTAGGGGAAACCGAATTGAAGCGGTTTATAGAGGCTGGCCCGCGCCACTACGTTGTCGCCCTGCGCCAGGCCCGCGCCGCTGGACAGCAGGAGGAGCAGGCCGGCCATCGCAAGCAATTGCACGCGTGCGGCGAGAAACGTTCCGAGGTGGGCACTCTTTTCCATCACCGGTTACTCTAGAACGTTTCTTGGTCCGATGAAACTCTTCCGGCCGACCACGCTTAGGACAAAAGTACAGTCGGTCGACTTTGCCGAACCCCACATTTCGCAATCCTGCCATGCCTCGGTTTCACTGCGGGCTCGCCGCCGGGGGACGGGAGATGTAGAACCGCTGGCTGGGTCGAGACCGAGCAGGAGAGAGTCGTGGAGCCGGGTGTCGCGTTTATCGGTTTGGGCGTGATGGGCCACCGCATGCTGGAGAGCATGGGGCGCTATGGCGGCTTTCGGCCCGCCTGGGCATGGGACCCCGACCCGGACGCCTGCCGACGCTTTCGCGAAGCCTTGCCGGCGCTGTCGATCGCAGGCTCGGCGCAAGCCGCGATCGAGGCTCCCGAGACGGACATCGTCTACATCGCCTGCCCGCCAGCGCATCACAAAGAGCATGCCCTCGCCGCCCTTCGCGTCGGCAAGCCGATCTTCTGCGAGAAACCGCTCGGCGTCGATCTGCCGGAGAGCCGTGACCTGGTCGAGCGGGCCGAGGCGGCAGGCATCAAGACCGCGGTCAACTTTCCCTTTGCCGAGGCCGCGGCAGTCGAAGCCATGGCATCGGCGCTCAACGACGGCATCGTCGGCGCGGTGGAGGCGATCGACATCCGGCTGCACTTCTGCCAATGGCCGCGCGACTGGCAGGAGCCGGCCGCCTGGCTGAGCCAACGCGACCAGGGCGGCTTCGTGCGAGAGACCTTCTCCCACTACGCCTTCCTGACCCGGAAGCTCTTCGGTGAAGCCCGGCTGGTCCAAGCGATCAACCGCTATCCCGGCGATGGCATCTCGGCCGAACGCCAGAGCCTGGGGCTCTTCGACTGCGGCGGCATTCCGGTGACCTTCGCCGGCGGCGTGGGTGGGCCGGCATCGAACGGACCGGACCGGGTGGAGTTCACCATCTGGGGCAGCAAGACAGCCTATCGCCTCTCGGACTGGAACCGCCTGACCGTCAATCGCGGTCAGGGATGGGAGCCACAGCTAACGGACATCGCCGACCCGCGGCAGGACGGCTACCGCCGAATGCTGGGCAATCTCGGCCGCTGGTACCGCGGCGAAGCCCACAGCATGCCGGACTTCCGAGAAGCGCTCGCGGTGCAAGATCTGGTCGAGAGCCTGCTGCAGGCCGGCAAGTAAGCGACCGTAGGACCAATCAAGAAGAGAATGGGTAGAGGATGAACAACGAGATCACACTGAGCATCAGCCAGCGCGGCGCCTTCGCCGACGGCATGACCTTCGGCGACAGCGGTGCCTACGAGCGTCTGCGCGGCCGCGCCTTGCATGCGGTCGACCCGGAGGCGGCGGCTCAGGCCGGCATTGTCGATCTGGACAAGGCACCGCGCAATGCCGACGGCAAGGTCGAGTTCGCCGCCGATGTCCTGATCCTCAAGCCGGTCGACCCGGCGCGCGGCAACAAGCGGGTCTTCTATGACTGGGGCAACCGCGGGAACCTTCGCGCGCTGCAGTTCTTCAACGACGCCGTCGGCTCCAACGACCCCTCCGCGCCCGAGCATGCCGGAAACGGCTACCTCTTTCGTCGCGGCTACAGCTTCGTCTGGAGCGCTTGGGAAGCCGACCTGCTGCCGGGCAACGACCGGGTGGTGCTGGATGTGCCGACCGTCACCGACAACGGCGCCGCCATCACCGGAACCGTGCGGCAGGAGTTCATCCCCGAAACGCCGACCCTTTGCTATCCGCTGTCCGGCCGCGCCTCGACCCGCAGCTATCCCACCGTTTCGCTCGACACCAAGACGGCGCGCCTGACCAAGCGCCGCTATCCCAACGACCCGCGCATCGAGATCGCGCCGGAGCGCTGGCAATTCGCTCAGGTGCTTGCCGGCTTCGGCGTCGCCGGCGAAGGGGCGGCGGCGGAAGTTGGCATCGCCCCCTCCGACACGCACGTCTACCTGCCCGAAGGCTTCCAGCCCGGCTGGATCTACGAGATCGTCTATGAAGCGCGCGACCCCATCGTCGGCGGCTTGGGCCACGTCACCGTGCGCGACCTGATTTCTTTTCTGAAGCACGAGGAACGCGATGCCGCCGGGGCCGCCAATCCCCTAGGGTCCATCGAGAAGGCCTACGGCTGGGGCCGCTCGCAGACCGGGCGTGCCATCCGCGACTTCATCTACAAGGGCTATAACGTCGACGCGAAAGGCCGAAAGGTCTTCGACGGCCTGCTGCCGCACGTCTCCGGCGCCGGACTGATGTGGATGAACCACCGCTTCGCCAGCATCGTCTCGCCGGCCGGTCAGCAGTACGAAGACCACTTCAACATCGCCGACCGCTTCCCCTTCTCCTACAGCGAAACCACCGACCATCTCACCGGCAAGACCGACGCTATCCTCAAGCGGCCGGAGAGCGATCCTCTCATCCTCCACACCCAGACCGCCTCCGAGTATTGGCAGCGCAAGGGCTCCCTGGTGCACACCGACACCCAAGGCAACGACCTGCCGCAGCCCGAGACCGTACGCGTCTATATGTGGTCGAGTTCCCAGCACTTCGCCGATCCGCAGATCGGCGCGCCGCGCAAGGGCGTCTGCCAGCAGTTCGTCAACCCGGTGCAGACCTCCATGCTGTTCCGCGCCATGCTCGACGCCATGGACCGCTGGGCGAGCGACGGGACGCCGCCGCCGGACTCGCGCATCCCCCGGCGCGCCGACGGAACGCTGCTGAGCTATGAGGACTGGAAGGCGGGCTTCCCGGAGATTGCCGGCGTGGCTCTGACGGCCGGCCCGGCCAGCCTGCCGCTATTCGACTTCGGGCCGGACGTTGAGAAGGGACTGCTCAGCAAGCAGCCCCCCGACGTCCTCGATGCCAAGGGCTATACGATCATGGTCCCCGCCGTCGATGAGGACGGCAACGACAGCGCCGGCGTTCGTGCGCCCATGGTGCAGGCGCCGCTCGGCACCTACACCGGCTGGAACGTGCGGGCGCCGGGCTTCGGCACCGGCGCGAACCACGAGTTCACCGGCAGCTACATTCCCTTCCCGGATACGGCGGAGGAGCGCGGCTTCACCAATGACCCTCGCCCCGCCGTCCAAGAGCGCTATGCCACCCCAGAAGACTACGTCGAAGCCGTGCGTGCCGCGGCCGAACACCTAGTCGCCGACGGGCTGATGCTGGAAGAGGACATCGCGCGCTGCGTCGAGCAGGCGCGCAATTGGGGACGGCCTCGGCATCTGACCCGGCTCTAGGGGCAGGCCGCGCTTCGCGGAGAACGAGGGTGCGGGCGCCCGCCGATCCGGCTAGGCTGCTTCGATGGGCGAAGCCGCACAACGAGATCCTAAGGGGGAAAGCGGGCGCCGGCTGCTGCGAGCCTCCGGGACCGGCGCATGCTGACGCGCATGAGACGCCTGCCGGCACGCTGGATTCTCCCGTTTGCCGGGCTTGCGGTGCTGATCGGTATGGTTGCTCTGCGCCTGGCCGACCCGGTGGCCTTGCAGGTGCTGCGGCTGAAGGCGACGGACCTTTACACCGAGCTCTCGCCGCGAACCCTGCCTGAGAACTACCCCTATCCCGTTCTGATCGTGGACATCGACGAGCGCAGCCTGGAGGAGCTCGGACAGTGGCCCTGGCCGCGCACGCTGATCGCCGAGCTGCTCGACCGCTTGATGGAATATGGAGCTGTCGTCGTTGGCCTTGATATGATCTTCGGCGAGGCGGACCGGCTGTCGCCAGCCCAGATCGCAGGGCTGGTCGAGCCGATCGACCCGGCGGCAGCGCAGCGCCTGCGCTTCCTGCCGAGCAATGAGGAGCGCTTGGCCGCGACCCTGAAGCGCAGCCGCATCGTGCTCGGCCAGTCCGGCCGGAAGGACGACCTCTCCGCCGATGACCGTGTACCGGCGCGGTCGCCATCGGTCGCTTTCATTGGCGGCGACCCCAATCCCTACCTCTTCGCCTTCGACGACATGATCCGCAATCTGCCCGTCCTCGAAGCCTCGGCTCATGGCATCGGCTTG
>JANQIA010000243.1 GCA_028282405.1 Rhodovibrionaceae bacterium | reverse complement strand
CGGCACCGACCCGGTGTTAGCGAAAAAACTCCTACAACCAGGCCTTGACCTTATCGGCAAGGTCTTGCGCCGTGATCTCGAAGTGCTTGTACAAATGGGCAGCCGGGGCCGAAGCACCAAAACTTCTCATGCCGACGAAACCGCCGTCGCTGCCCACCCAGCGCTCCCAGCCGAGCGGCGAGGCCGCCTCGACCGCGAAGTGCAGGATGCCCGGGCCGAGCACCTCGTCCCGGTAGTGCTGCGGCTGGGCGGCGAAGAGCTCCCAGCTCGGCAAGGAGACCACCGCGGCGAAGACTTCCTCGGCTTCGAGAAGGCGTTTGGCCTCCAGCGCAACCGATACCTCGGAGCCGGACGCGATCAAGGTGACCTGACGCGGGCCGTTGGCGGACTCCAGGATGTAGCCGCCGTATGAGCACCAGTTCTCGTCATGGTGCTCCTTGCGCACATTGGGCACGCCTTGTCGGGTCAAGGCGATGACCGAGGGGCCGTCCTGGTTCTCCAGGGCCAGTTCCCAGCACTCCGCCGTCTCGACCAAGTCTGCCGGACGGAAGACCTTGAGGTTCGGAATGGCGCGCAGGGCGGCGAGGTGCTCCACCGGCTGATGGGTCGGCCCGTCCTCGCCGAGGCCGATGGAGTCATGGGTCATCACGTAGATGACGCGCTGCTCCATCAGGGCGGAGAGACGGATGGCCGGGCGGCAGTAGTCGGTGAAGACCAGGAAGGTGCCGCCGTAGGGGATGATCCCGCCGTGCAGCGCCAAGCCGTTCATGGCCGAGGCCATGCCATGCTCGCGCACGCCGTAGTGCACATAGGCGCCGCTGAAGTCATCGGCCGTGATCACCGTCTGGCTTTTGGCCTTGGTGTTGTTGGAGCCGGTGAGATCGGCGGAGCCGCCGATGAGCTCGGGCAAGACCGGCGCCACCGCCTCGAGAACGCGCTGCGAGGCGACGCGGGTGGCGATGGACTCCGGCGTCTCGACCGCCTGTTTCTTGACGCTGCGAATGGCCTCGCCGAGCGCGTCCGGCAGGGTGCCGGCCTGGCGCCGCTCGAACTCGGCGCGATCGCCATCTGGCTGCTTGGCCAGGCGCTCGCGCCAGGCGGCGGACTCTGCGGCGCCCGCGGCGCCAATCTCGCGCCAGGCGGTAAGATTGTCTTCGGGCACCTCGAAGGGCGCGGAGGACCAGCCGAGGTTCTCCCGGGCCGCGGCGATTTCTTCTTCGCCCAGAGGCGCGCCATGGGTCGCGGCCGTGCCCTGCTTGTTGGGGGCGCCAAAGCCGATCTGCGTGCGGCAGGCGATCATAGACGGCCGCTCGTTCTTTTGAGCCTCTTCGATCGCCGCGGCGATCGCCTCGGGGTCGTGGCCATCGACCCGCTGGGTATGCCAGCCGCAGGCGTCGAAGCGTGTCACCTGGTCGTCGGAGACGGCCAGATCGGTCGGCCCGTCGATGGAGATGCTGTTGTCGTCGAAGAGCACGATCAGCTTGCCGAGGCGCAGATGGCCGGCGAGGCTGATGGCTTCGTGGCTGATACCTTCCATCAGACAGCCGTCGCCGACGATGGCATAGGTGCGGTGATCGACCAGCGCGTCGCCGAAGCGGGCATTGAGAATGCGCTCCGCCAACGCCATGCCGACGGCGTTGCCAAGCCCCTGACCCAGCGGGCCGGTCGTCGTTTCGATGCCGCCGGCCACGCCGAACTCCGGATGGCCCGCCGTCTTGCTGCCGAGCTGGCGGAAGTTGACCAACTCCTCGATGGTCATGTCCTCGTAGCCGGTGAGGTGCAGCAGGGAATAGAGCAGCATCGAGCCGTGCCCGGCGGAGAGCACGAAGCGGTCGCGATCCGGCCAATCAGGCGAGGCCGGGTCGAACTTGAGAAAGCGCTGAAACAGCACCGTCGCCACATCGGCCATGCCCATGGGCATACCGGGATGACCGGAGCGCGCCTTCTGCACCGCATCCATGGATAAGAAACGAATCGTATTGGCCAAGTCGTCGTGCGTTACCGCCTCGGCCAAACCGTCCTGCTTTGCCGTCAAAGCCGTCACCTTAGCTCGCCTTCCCAATCAAGCTTGAACCTTCGCGTATTGCCTGAGCTCGGGGCCCGCCCGCTCGTGCCGCGCCTCGTCGTACCCGTCCGTAGCAGAGTCGACAGACTCTGTTGTAGGAAGTGGTAGCGCCCTATCCAAGGTTTATGGTCGTAGCGCCGGCGGGAATCGCCGGGAGAGAACTCCGTTGCCTGGCGGGCGGCACATTGCCTTTGCCGTGGCAAGGGGTCAACGGCTCCCCGAGGCATCCTTCCAGCCCCGATGCGCGGTGCGGCCAAGTTGGCGGCCGGCCGGTTGTCCACCCCTCACATCAAGAAAACTTTTGAATCAATGCCATGGCCGGTTACACTAAAGCGGGGTTTGCGAATGGAAGACTATGTACCCAGGTGATTTAGCTGCGAAGGGAAGGCGGGGGTAACGGATGCCGACCATCGAAGAAGCACAAATGCGCCTGAC
>JANQIA010000216.1 GCA_028282405.1 Rhodovibrionaceae bacterium | reverse complement strand
TGGCGAATGAGGCCGAGATAGGAGTTGTTCACGACGATCTGCAGGAAGGGGAGCTTGTGCTGCGCCCCCACCGCCAGCTCCTCGATGAGGAACTGGAAGTCGTAGTCGCCGGAAAGCGCGACGATCTTCTTGTCGGGGAGCGCAGCCCGCACGCCGAGCGCCGCCGGCAGGGTCCAGCCGAGTGGCCCCGCCTGCCCGCAGTTGATCCAGTTGCGCGGCTCAAAGACGCGCAGGAACTGGGCGCCGGCGATCTGCGACAGGCCGATGGTGGTCACGTAGCAGGTGTCGCGGTCGAAGGCGTCGTTCATCTCCTCGTAGACCCGCTGCGGCTTGAGCGGCACCTCGTCGTAGTGCGTCTTGCGCAGCATGTGATGCTTGCGATGCTCGCACTCGGCCGCCCAAGCGCTGCGGTCGGTCAGCTTACCGGCCGCTTTCCATTCCTTGGCGACCTCGATGAAGGCCTCCAGGGCCGCCTTGGCGTCGGAGACGATGCCGAGATCGGGACCAAAGATCCGGCCGATCTGCGTCGGCTCGATATCGACATGAATGAACTTTCGATCGCCGCGGTAGGTCTCCACCGAGCCCGTGTGGCGGTTGGCCCAGCGGTTGCCGATGCCGAACACGAAGTCGGATTTCAGGAAGGTGGCATTGCCGTAGCGGTGGCTGGTCTGCAGACCCACCATGCCGGCCATCAGGGAATGGTCGTCGGGAATGCTGCCCCAGCCCATCAGGGTCGGAATGACCGGCACGCCGGTGATCTCGGCGAACTCCACAAGCTCTTCGCAAGCATCGGCGTTGATGATCCCGCCGCCGGCGACGATCAGCGGCCGCTCTGAGGCGTTGAGCATCTCCAGCGCCCGCTCGGCCTGGACGCGGGTTGCCCGCGGCTTGTAGGGCTCGAGCGGCGCATAGCTCTCGACGTCGAATTCGATCTCCGTGTTCTGGACGTCGACCGGCAGGTCGATCAGCACCGGCCCCGGCCGGCCTGAGCGCATGAGATGGAAGGCCTTCTGGAAGACCGTCGGGACCTGCGCCGGCTCCAGCACCGTTACGGCCATCTTGGTGACCGGCTTGGCGATGGAGGCGATATCGACGGCCTGGAAGTCCTCCTTGTCGAGCTTCGGCCGCGGCGCCTGCCCCGTGATGCAGAGGATCGGGATGGAGTCGGCGGAGGCAGAGTAGAGCCCGGTGATCATGTCGGTGCCAGCCGGGCCGGAAGTGCCGATGCAAACGCCGATGTTGCCGGCTTCGGCACGGGTGTAGCCCTCCGCCATGTGCGAAGCGCCCTCGACGTGACGTGCTAGAATGTGGCGGACGGAGCCACGGGCGCGCAGTGCGGAGTAAAGGGGATTGATGGCGGCGCCCGGAACACCGAAGGCGCAGGTGATGCCCTCCTTCTCAAGGATACGGACGGCGGCATCGACGGCACGCATCTTGGCCATGGCTTTTCCTCCCAGCGGTCTAGAGAACCTGTCGCTGGTTTAGAAATTGGGTCGCGCTTGCGAATTTGTCAATTTTTTTGATTTTGTTTTTCATTATGTGAAAAATAAGCTTTGTACATTGCAATCATTCGTCTTTTTCTTTTTTCATTCCCGGACTAAGGAATTTCACAAAAGCTTTTTTCGGTTTGAGACGGCAGATGCACGGCCTATTCTTTCGATCATGAGAGCACGCCGGCATACGGCGATGCGAAGACAGGCGACACCATCTCCATGCCAGATTCTGCCCAAAAGCCACGCGGACGACCGCGCCTCAATCGACCGAAGGAGGCCGGCGGCTCGGTGCAAACGCTCGACCGCGCGCTAAAGCTGCTCAAGCTGCTGGCCGAGTTCGACGGCCTGACCTTGAGCGAGGTGGCCCAGCGCACGGAACTCGCACCGGCCACCGCCTACCGCCTGCTGACCACGATGGAGGACCACGGCTTCGTCATGAACAACGAGGCCGAAGGGCTATGGCGCGTCGGGGTGGAGGCCTTTCGCGCCGGCAGCGCCTTCGCCCGCGGCACCAAGATCGTCGATGTCGGCCGCCCCGTCATGCATGCCTTGATGGAGCGCAGCGGCGAGACGGCGAACCTGGCGATCGAGGAAGACGGCGATGTGGTCTTCGTCTCCCAAGTGGAAACCCATGAAGCCATCCGCGCTTTCTTCCGCCCCGGCTCGCGCGGTCCGATGCATGCCTCCGGCATCGGCAAGGCTCTGTTGGCGGAGCGCGGCGACGATGAGGTTCGGCGCCTGGTCGGTCGGAAAGGCTTGCCCGAGTACACGCGGAAAACCCTCGTCACGCCGGATGCCCTGGTGGAAGACTTGGCCGATGTCCGCGCGCGCGGCTGGTCGTTGGACGACGAAGAGCGCCATGAGGGCATGCGCTGCATCGCCTGCCCGATCTACAACGCGCATGGAGAAGCCGTCGCCGGCGTCTCGATCTCCGGGCCGACGGTGCGCATGCCCGACGACCGGCTCGCCCAGCTCGCCTCGCTGGTGAAGCAAGCCGCGCGAGAGATTACCGATGCGATCGGCGGGCAAGTCCGTTGATGGGCGACTCACCGAGCTTACGCCTGCTTCGTCCGCAGGAGACGGCGGCAGCGGAGGTCGTGCTCAAGGCTGCCTTCGAGCCCTTGGTTCGTCAGCTTGGCAGAACGCATGATCCCGAGACCTATCGCCAGCTCCCTGACGCCGTGACCGACGCGCGCGTCTACGGCGCGTTGATCGAAGGGAACATCGTCGGCGTCGCTATCGTCAGCCGCTCCGATACCGCTTGGAAGGTCGATGAGCTTGCCGTCGCGCCGGACCGCCACGGCAACAGCTTGGGAACCCAGCTCCTGCAGTTCGTCGAGACCGAAGCGCGCGCGGCCGGCGCCTCCGCCCTCTCTCTGCATACGCCGCTCATCATGGACCACTTGGTCCACTTCTATGAGCGCCGCGGCTTTCGCGAAAGCCACCGGGCTTTGCCGGAACACGGCCTGGACAGCCATCTGCGCGTCCATATGAACAAGTCTCTGTGAGATTGCACATGACGGGCTTGTAGAGCCTTGGCGTCCAGCTAGCTTGCCGGCCATGTCTTGGCGGGCTGCCCTTTTGACCGGCGTCTGTGCCGCGCTGACGCTGCTCTCCGCGGCGGCTGCAGCAGTGGATTGTGTCGAGGGCGAGCCCTGCAGCATTGCCAAGGGGAGCTACCACTACGCGATTCCGGCGAACAGGTCGGCCGCAATGCCGGTCATCCTCCATTTCCACGGCTATGGCAGCTCGGGCGCTGCGGCTTTGAGGAACGCTCCCGTGGCCGAGGCGGCTACGGCGCGGGGCTATATCTTCGTCGCCCTCGACGGCACGCCTGGCCCGCTCGCCCCGCAACGCAACGATTGGTCGGTGCGCGACGGCACGCCGCCCTGGCGCGATGAGGCCGGCTTCGCCCGCGCGGTTCTCGACGACCTGGCGCGTCGCTACGCAATCGATCGCACGCGCGTGCTGATGACCGGATTCTCGCGCGGCGGCTCCATGGTCTGGGACATCGCCTGCCACGACCCGGCAGGCTTCACCGCCTTCGCGCCGGCGTCCGGCGCCTTTTGGCGGCCTCTGCCCGAGGCCTGCTCCGGCCCGGTGAAGCTGCTGCATCATCACGGCTGGAGCGACAAGGTGGTACCGATCGAGGGTCGGCAAATCCCGGGCCTGCCCATCCGACAAGGCGACGTCTTCGCCGGCATGGGCATCCTGCGGGAGGCGGCCGGCCTCGGCGACGACCTGCTACAGAGCTTCGCCGTGGAGGGCGACACGCTCTGCAGGCTTTGGATGGATGAGGCTCTGCGACTCTGCCTCCACCCGGGCGGCCATACTCCGCCGTCCGGATGGATCGATCAGGTGCTCGACTGGTTCGAACGAAAGGCGCCTGCGGGCTAACGCGGCTCTGAAGAGAGCTAAGCGGACACCTTCAAGTAGGAGTCTTCCTCGTTGTAGCAGGCCTGGACGCTATCCAGGTGCTCGGCCATGGCTGCGCCCGCTGCCTCGGGATCCTTCGCTTCGATGGCCTTGAAGATGGCCCAGTGCTGCTCCAGGAACTTGGCGTCCTGCTCCGGCGTGTTGTAGCGCAGGAGGCGCGTGTCGGTGAGCTGCTCCTCAAGAATGCTGGTCAGCGCAGACATGAGGTGCAGATAGACCGCGCTACCGGACGCCTTGGCGATCGCCATGTGGAAGGAGAGATCGTCCTCGGCCTTGAGGCGCTTCGGGCGCACGTTGTCGCCCATCATGACCAGGATGCGCTCGATCTCCGCTAGCTGCGCCTCATCGGCGTGGCTAGCCGCCAGCTTTGCCGCCCAGACTTCCAAATTGGAGCGAATCTCGATCAGATCGAGCAGGTTGCGTTGGTCGGCCTCGACCAGGCGACCGAGGTGCTTGCCGATCAGCTCGCCGGCGGCCGAGACCACACGTGTCCCACCGCCCTGCACGGCGCTGAGGAAACCCTGGGCTTTCAGCTCTTGCAGCGCGGCGCGCACGGAAACGCGGCTGACCCCCATCATGTCGGCCAGTTGCCGCTCGCCCGGCAGGCGCTCGCCGGGCGCCAGCTCGCCGGAGGCAATGAGCTTCAGGAGGTTCTGAGAGATACGGTCTGAGACCCTCTCCCGCTTGATCGTATCGAAGCGGGGATCGCTCGCCATGGCGGACAGAAAACGGTGCTTCATCGACGGATTACGCTCCAAACAAAGGGAAAATACAGGTCTAGTGGTATGACCAACGTGGGTGGCCTTCCCCGTAGCGTCAAGACGGGGCCGAAATGTTCTGTTGTCGGCATGAAATATACTACGCGCCGCCGCACCCGAAGCGGCGCTAGACCAGCTGAAATCCGTGCGCGAAGGGGTCGGACTCATCGACGAAGATGGTGTTGAGGCCGGTCATCCGCGCCCAGCCTTCGATCGAGGGCACAATCGCCGTTCGGTTGCTCACGGCACAGATGCTTTCTACCCGACCGTGGAACAGACTGCCGATGATGCTCTCGTGGACGAAGTCGTCCCCCGGGGCAAGGGTGCCGCGGGCGGCAAGCTGAGCCATGCGTGCCGAGGTGCCGGTTCCGCAGGGGGACCGATCGATCGCCTTGTCGCCGTAGAACACGGCGTTGCGGGCATGGGCCTCGGGATGACGCGGCGCACCGGTCCACATGACATGGCTGACGCCGCGGATGGTCTCGTCCTCCGGATGCGTCACGGCGATGGCGTCATTGACGACTCTGCGGAGCTGCGGTGAGAGCCGCAGGACGTCGCCTGGCGACAGCGTTTCGAGGCCGCCGAAGTTCGCTTGGGGCTCGACGATGGCATAGAAATTCCCGCCGTAGGCCACATCCAGGGTGAGCCGACCAAGCTCAGGGCAATCGACCTCCAGGCCCTCGACGGCGAGGAAGCTGGCAATGTTGGTGATACGCACCGAGGCGATGCGCCCGCCCTCGCCTTCCTGGTATCGGGCATCGACCCGGCCGGCCGGGGTGTCGAGCTTGAGCACGCCGGGCTCGCGCGGCTGAGCCAGGCCTCGCTCGAGCGCGAAGGTCACCGTGCCGATGGTGCCGTGGCCGCACATCGGAAGACAGCCGCTGGTCTCGACAAAGAGCACGCCGACGTCGCAGTCCTCGCGCGCGGGCGACATAAGGATAGAGCCGGACATCATGTCGTGCCCCCGTGGCTCGAACATCAGGGCCGTCCGGATCCAGTCGTAGCGCGCCAGGAAATCCTGCCGCCGGGCGCTCATGCTCTCGCCGTCGAGCGGTGGCCCGCCGGCGGCGATCAGGCGCACCGGATTGCCGCAGGTATGGCCGTCCACGCAGAAGAAGGTGTTGGGTTTGAACGCCATTTCTCACCGTTGCTCGAAGGTCGTCCCGCGAGGCGAGCGCGCACTCCTTGGGCTGGGCAGGCTTGCGAGTTGGTCGTCGCGAAGCTATGTCGCTGAGGTCTACACGTTCAAGTCCCATCACCGAGATAAACGCGGATGCTTGGCCTCGACGAGCCTGGGCCCTTCACTGTTGTCAATCCCAGTGGACGTTCCTCCTTTCTCCTGACGTGCGATCACGCCAGCAACTTCATGCCACGTGATTTCCGGTGCCTGGGCTTGGACGAGACCGAGCTGTCGCGCCACATCGGCTACGACATCGGAATAGCCGAAGTCACTCGCGGCTTGGCCCAGCGGCTGGACGCTCCGGCCGTTCTCAGCGGCTTCTCGCGGCTCGTGGTCGATCCCAACCGCCGCCCGGAAGCAAGAAGCTCCATCCCCGAGGTGAGCGACCACACGCCTGTGCCCGGCAATCGCGACATTCAGCCTGCGGAACGCGAAGCGCGCCTGGCGACGTTCTTTCGGCCTTATCACAATACCATCGCGCGGATGATCGCCTCGCGGCGGGCAATGGGCGTGGCCCCGGCCCTCTTGATGATGCACAGCTTCACACCCAGCCTGGACGGAGTCCCGCGCCCCTGGGAGGTTTCCTGTCTCTCGGACCGGGACCGACGGCTGGCCGACAGCCTGATCGAAGCGCTGTCCGGAAAAGGCCTCAATGTCGGCGACAACGTACCCTACAGCGGCACCTCTGCCGTGGACTACGGCCTGCATGCCCACGGCGAAGCGGCGGGGCTCGCTTGCACGGTTGTCGAAATACGGCAAGATTTGATCGATACGCATCATGGCGCCGAGGCTTGGGCGGATACGCTCTTTTCCGTCCTACGCGAGCTGGCGCAGGATGATGCGCTGTTTGAGGCGAGAGAGGAATTGCCTTGGCCGGATCTGTCAGAAGCGCTCCTGGTGTGAAGAGCGCAGAGCCGCCTTTCACGGTTGGCATCGAGGAGGAGTACCTTCTCGTCGAAAAGGAAAGCCGGGACCTCGTCGTCGATGCGCCGCCGGGTCTTCTGGAAGACTGCGAAAAGCGTCTCGAAAGCCAGGTCAGCCCGGAATTCCTGCAGTGCCAGATCGAGGTCGGCACCACCAAGTGCGACACCCTAATCGAGGCCGCAGGAGAGATCGCCGCGCTGCGGCGCTGCGTGGCCGAGGTCGCGGGCACCTACGATCTGGCGCCCATCGCAGCCTCGACGCATCCCTTCGCCACTTGGGAATCGCTCAAGCATACGGACAAGGAGCGCTACAACGTCCTAGCCCGCGACATGGAAGGCGTCGCCCGGCGCTTGGTCATCTGCGGCATGCACGTTCACGTCGGACTGGATGACGACGACCTGCGCATCGACCTGATGAGCCAGGTGAGTTACTTCCTGCCGCATCTCCTGGCGCTCTCGACCTCATCCCCCTTCTGGCGGGGCGAGCGCTCCGGCCTCAAGTCCTACCGCCTCGCCGTGTTCGACGAGCTGCCGCGCACCGGCCTGCCGGAGACCTTCGACTCCTTCGGCGAGTATCAGCAGCACGTCGACGTGCTGGTGAAGGCCGGGATCTTCGAGGACGCCAGTAAGCTCTGGTGGGACGTGCGCCCCTCGGCCCGCTTTCCGACCCTGGAGCTGCGCATCCCCGACGTCTGCACCCACGTACAGGACGGCTGGGCGGTGGCCGCCATCTATCTGTGCCTGCTCAGGATGCTGTACCGACTGAAGGGGCAGAACCAGCGCTGGCGGCGATACCGCAATCTCCTGATCGAGGAGAACCGCTGGCGCGCCCAACGCTATGGCATGGATGCCGGCCTGGTCGACTTCGGCCGCGGCAGCGTGGTGCCGTACGAGGACTTGCTGGAAGAGATCATCAACCTGGTGCAAGAAGATGCCGAGGCGCTTGGCTGCTGGAAGTCGGTGCAGAGCGCCCGGCGCATCGTCAAGCGCGGCACCAGCGCCCATCGCCAGTTGGCGACTTACGAGACCGCGCGCGCCGAAGGCGCCAGCCACCAGGAGGCCCTGGTGCGCGTCGTCGACTTTCTGATCGAGGAGACCGTTGCCGGTCTTGACGAGACAACCGATATCTCACTCCAGAAAAGCCTGCCCCGCGCGCCATCCATCAGCGCGAGCTGACCCCCGGCAGGCACCGACAAGAAACAGCCAATAGGGACCGAGAATGGACGAGAAAACACGCACGGAGCTGGAGGCAGCGGCCTTCCGACGCTTGGTCGAGCACCTGCGCGAGCGCAAGGACGTGCAGAACATCGACCTGATGAACATGGCCGGCTTCTGCCGCAACTGCCTGTCGAAGTGGTATGCCGAAGCTGCCGCCGAGCACGGCGTTGCGCTCGACAAGGACAGCTCCCGCGAGATCATCTACGGCATGCCCTTCGCCGAGTGGAAGGCCAAGTATCAGACCGAAGCGACCCCTGAGCAGCAGGCGGCCTTCGAGAAGAGCCACCAGGGCCATTAATCCCCAAGCGCGTCCGTTGCCAAGCCGGGCGTGAAGGCTTAAGCCCGAGCGCCTATCGCACATTTGAACCGGCCGCCGCGGTCGCGGCGCGGCTGGCCTGTTGCCTATTTCTCTGGCCCCTCTTCCCAAGCAAGAAAGGAACGATCGCATGAGCGACACCAATGGAATTGCCGCCGACCGTCTGCGCTCCTTCGTCGAGCGCATCGAGCGTCTCGAAGAGGAGCGCACCGCACTCGGTGCCGACATTCGGGAGGTTTACTCGGAAGCCAAGTCCGTGGGTTTCGACACCAAGATTCTGCGCCAGGTGGTCCGCCTGCGGAAGATGGACACTGCAGATCGTCAAGAGCAGGAAGAGCTGTTGACGATTTACAAGGAAGCGCTCGGAATCGGATAATCGCGCTGCAACCAATAAGTACAAGTGCGCTTGACGAAGTGACAGCTTAGGTCAGCGTTCCCCGCATAAAACGTCATGCTACTGTCATCTTGGCGAAGGCTTAGACGGTGCGATGCAGCAAAGAAAATAATCTCGTGAAATTCAATCACGCTCCACCTCATCTCTCTTCTTGCATCCCGATTCCTTCAGAGGCTAGAGTTACCGAAGCTACAATAACGTTCCCAAACAATGGATGCAGGCGGCACAGAGCGGAAAGTCCAGTTCCGTGACGGAGAAGTCGAGGACGCCGGGTCGGTTTCATTGAGCAGCGCTCCCTTGCGAGAGCTGTTTGACTACTGGTCCGATCGTTTGACGCGACAGCATCTGCCGTCACGAAAGCAGATCGATCCCATCGATATCCCGCAGCTCCTATCGATCGTATCCTTGATCGATGTAGAAGAGCAGCCGCGGCGCTTTCGCTATCGCTTGATGGGAACCCGGGTCGTCGATTGGTTTCGGAGCGATTTGACCGGCTGCTATCTGGGCGATACCGGCACGGCAAGCCAAGACGACGAGCTGCTGCGCCGCTGCTACAGCAACGTGGTCGAAACGCGTTCGCCCCTGGTGGACGTAAACTGCGCTCCGCACCTCGACCGCCCTTACAGGCAGTACGAGAAACTCGTCCTACCTCTCGAAGATCACGACGACCGCCGGATCAACATGCTCCTCGTCGGCATGGCGCGGCTGCCCTGAGCCGCAGATGCGGCGCGCCGGCGCCCAAAGTTACAACAAAGCTTGCCGCCTTGAGGCCGACTGCCGTCGCTAGGGCTGCGCGTCACTCCGCCGCCTGCTGCAAAGGCGCACCGCCCGGAGCCCGCCAAGCCTCCAGCAGCTCCTTTTGGCGTGCCGCAACACGCTCCTGATTGGCTTCCTTGACGTGGCCGTAGCCGCGGATGCCGTCCGGCAGGTTGGCCAACTCCACCGCCAACCCGTGGTTGTCGGCCGACAGGCTGCCGATCATTTCCTCGATTAGGCCGAAGTAGTCCTGGATGGCCTGCCGCTCCGCACGCCTCTCCGCGGTGTAGCCGAAGATGTCGAACGGCGTGCCGCGCAGCCCGCGCAGGCGCGCCATAATTCGGAACGCCGTCATCATCCAGGGACCGAACTCCTGCTTCATTAGCTTCCCGCTGTCCGGATGGCGCTTCGCCAAGAGTGGCGGTGCCAGTTGGAACTTGAGCTTGAAGTCGCCTTCGAACTGAGCCTTGACCTTGGCCATGAACTCAGGTGCCGCATAAAGCCGGGCAACCTCGTACTCATCCTTATAGGCCATCAGCTTGAAGGCGTAGCGGGCGACCGCCTCGCTGAGATCCTCTCGTCCCGGCGTCTTGGCTTCTTCAGCCTGCCGCACGCGTGCCACCAGCGCCCGGTAGCGCTCGGCATAGGCTGCGTCCTGATAGTCTGTCAGGAAGGCAACGCGGCGGTCGATGAGCTCATCAAGGCTCTGTGGCGTGTTGCTCGAAGCAGTTGAAGCGCCGCCCTCTCCGCGCGGCAAGGCGGCCTTGCGAACACCTTCAAGATCCACGGCAGCGCGGCGCCCCCAGAGGAAGGCCTGCTTGTTGAAGGTGACAGCGACGCCGTTCAGGTCGATGGCCTGCTCGATCGCCTCGCGGCTCACCGGGATCAGGCCCTTCTGCCAGGCATAACCGGTGAGGAAGAGGTTCGCCGCGATGGAGTCTCCCAACAGGGCCGTCGCCAAGCGCGTGGCTGAGATGAAGTCGCTGCCCTCCGGCCCAACATTCTCGACGATCACCTCCTTGAGGGCTTCGCCCGGGAAGCTGTAGGCGGTGGAGTTGCGCGTGAAGTCGCCGGTGACGGCTTCATGGTCGTTCACGATGGCCTTGGTCTTGCCGGCGGTCATCTTTCCGAGTGCCTCTTGCGAGGCCGCAACCACCAGATCGCACCCCAAGACCAGGTCGGCGCTGCCGGCCGAGAGGCGCACCGCGTGCAGCTCCTCTGGGCTCTCGGCAATGCGGATGTGGCTGGTCACCGGCCCGCCCTTCTGCGCCAGGCCGGCCATGTCGAGCACGGTCACGCCCTTGCCTTCGATGTGCGCGGCCATGCCGAGCAAGGCGCCAATGGTTACGACGCCGGTACCGCCGACGCCAGTGACGAGGACCCCGTAGGATGCGTCCGCCACGCTCGGCACGCTCGGCTCCGGCAAATCGGACCAGACGACCTGCGGCCCCGACGCACTGGACGGGGCGCTCGCGCTCTTCCTCGGCTTGCCGCCCTCGACGGTCACGAAGCTGGGGCAGAAGCCCTTGAGGCAGGAGAAATCCTTGTTGCAGGAAGACTGGTCGATGGCGCGCTTGGTGCCGAACTCGGTCTCCTTTGGAACGACAGAGACGCAGTTGGACTGCACCGAGCAGTCGCCGCAGCCTTCGCAGACCATGTCGTTGATGAAGGCGCGGCGCTGGGGATCGGGGAAGGTGCCCCGCTTGCGCCGGCGGCGTTTCTCGGCGGCGCAGGTCTGGTCGTAGACGATTGCCGTGACCCCGGGCACCTCGCGCAGGTCGCGCTGCACGCGGTCCAGATCGTCGCGGTGCTCGACCCCGACGCCGGCGGCCCAGTTGGTGCCGATGGGATACTTCTCCGGCTCGTCGCTGACCACGACGATGCGCTTCACCCCTTCGCTGGCGATCTGCCGGGTGATCATCGCCGGGTCCAGCGGCCCGTCGACCTGCTGTCCGCCGGTCATGGCCACGGCGTCGTTGTAGAGGATCTTGTAGGTCATGTTGGCGCCGGAGGCGACGGCCGCGCGGATCGCCAGAATGCCGCTGTGGAAGTAGGTGCCGTCACCCAGATTGACGAAGACATGCTCCGTCTTGCTGAACGGCGCCTGGCCCACCCAGGTGACGCCCTCGCCGCCCATCTGGGTGAAGGTCGTCGTGTCCCGGTCCATCCACTGCGCCATGTAGTGACAGCCAATGCCGGCCAGGGCGCGACTGCCTTCGGGCACCTTGGTCGAGGTATTGTGCGGACAGCCGGAGCAGAAATACGGCAGACGGCTGATCGGCGTGGTGATCTGCGCGAGATGCCGTTCCTTCGCCTCCAGCCAGTCGAGCCGCTCCTTGAAGCGGTCGCTCTCGTAGTGCCGACCGATGAGCTGGGCGATGGCGCGGGCCACGCGGGCCGGCGTCAGCTCACCGTAGGACGGCAGCAGCCAATCCCGCTCGGCTTCGGTCGGGCCTTTGTCGAACTTGCCGACGATGCGCGGGCGCTTGTCGGCCGCCCAGTTGTAGAGCTGCTCCTTCACCTGGTTTTCGATGACGGCCCGCTTCTCTTCGACCACCAGAATTTCATCCAGGCCTTCGGCGAAGGCACGAATGCCGTGGGGCTCGAGCGGCCAGGGCATGCCGACCTTGTAGACGGACAGGCCGATCTCCGCTGCCGTCGCCTCGTCGATGCCGAGGTCCTCCAGCGCCTGACGCACATCGAGGTAGGCCTTGCCCGCGGTGACGATGCCGAAGCGGCGCTTGGGTGAGTCCATCACACAGCGGTCCAAGCCGTTCGCCCTGGCGAAGGCCTGCGCGGCATAGAGCTTGTCCCGATGCAGCCGCTCTTCCTGCAGCGAGATGCCGCCGGTGAAGGCCCCGTCCCATCTGATATTGAGTCCGCCTTCCGGCATGTCGAAGTCGTCGGGCAGACGGATCTGAACCCGCTCCGGGTCCACCGAGACCGAAGCGCTGGCTTCGACCGTCTCGGTGACGCACTTCATGCCGACCCAGCAACCCGAATAGCGGCTGAGCGCCCAGCCGTAGAGTCCGAAGTCGAGGAATTCCTGGACACCCGCCGGATTGAGTACCGGGATCATGGCGTCCATGAAGGCGTATTCGCACTGATGCGCGGTGGTCGAGGACTTGGGTGCGTGATCGTCGCCGGCCAGCAGCAGGACGCCGCCGTGCTTGGCCGTGCCGGCAAAGTTGCCGTGGCGGAAGACATCGCCCGAGCGGTCGACGCCTGGGCCCTTGCCGTACCACATGGCAAACACGCCGTCGTAGCGGAAGTCGCCCGAGATATCGCCCTGCTGGCTGCCCATCACAGCGGTGGCGCCAAGGTCTTCGTTCACTGCCGGCTGAAAGTGAATGTGGTGCTGTTTGATGAAGTCCCGCGCCTGCCACATCTGCTGATCGACCGCGCCGAGCGGAGAGCCGCGATATCCGGTGACGAAGCCGGCGGTGTTCAGACCAGCCGCCAGGTCGCGCTCCCGCTGGATCATCGGCAGGCGCACCAGAGCCTGCGTTCCTGTCAGATAAACCCGGCCGGAGCGTAGCGTGTATTTGTCATCCAGAGAGACCGAGGCCTCAGGCATAGTTCCATCCCTTTCTGGCGGTCGGCGTGGCCCGCGGCGGCCGCCTTCTTTTGAGACTCAAGATAAGACCGCAACGGACCTTAAAAAGGTAATCATTGCTGACCTATTTGTCCATCCTTAACCACTGGTGTGGAAGACCGAAGTGCGGCTATACCCTGTCTGCCCCATGCCTTGGGCCGCTGGCGCCACATCACGTACAAGAGGCTGATTCATGACGATCCTCGTGACCGGCGCCGCCGGTTTCATCGGTTTCCACGTCTGTCAGGCGCTGCTGGCGCGCGGCGAGACGGTCATCGGGGTGGACAACCTCAACGACTACTACGACGTCTCGCTCAAAGAAGGCCGCTTGGCGCAGCTCACCGAGCAGCCGGGCTTCACCTTCCTGCGCCTCGACATCTCAGACAAGGACGCCATCCTGGCGCTCGCCGACAGCCACCCGGAGATCCGCGGCATCATCAACCTCGCGGCTCAAGCCGGCGTGCGCTACTCCCTGATCGACCCCTACGCCTATGTTCAGGCCAACGTGCTGGGCCACCTGGTGATGATGGAGCTGGCGCGGCGCCTGACCAAGCTCGAACACTTCGTCTATGCCAGCTCCTCCTCGGTCTACGGCGGCAACACGGACATCCCCTTCTCGGTACAGGACCGGGTCGACAAGCCGGTGTCCCTCTATGCCGCGACCAAGCGCAGCGACGAGCTGATGGGCTACACCTACGCGCATCTCTATCGCATTCCCATGACCGGCCTGCGGTTCTTCACGGTTTACGGACCCTGGGGACGCCCGGATATGGCGGCCTTCATCTTCACCAAGGCCATCTTGGAAGAGAAGCCGATCAAGATCTTCAATCACGGCGACATGCGCCGCGACTTCACCTACGTCGACGACATCGTGGCCGGCGTGCTGGCCACCCTCGATACCCCGCCGCAAGACGGCGGGGTCGGCCAGCCGCCCCACCACGTCTTCAACCTGGGCAACCACAAGCCCGAAGACCTGCTGCACTTCGTCGAGCTCTTGGAAAGCTATTGCGGTCGCAAGGCCATCCGCGAGCTGCATCCCATCCAGCCCGGCGACGTCAAAGAGACCTATGCGGACATCGCCGAGTCCCAGGCCATTCTCGGCTTCCAGCCAAAGACCTCGCTGGAGCAGGGACTCGAGCGCTTCGTCGGCTGGTACAAGCACCACTACGGCTGGAACTAATAGGTCTCCCGCCGCGGCGCTCGCGCAACTCTCACAAGAGATTGAAACGAGCTTGAATGGCTCCGGCCTTTTAGCCGGAGCTCGCCCGCCTAACTGTTGGCGCATGAAACGCGCCAACCCCTTCGCCCTATCCGACCGGGCCTCCCTGGTTCTCCCCGGCCTGCTCCTCGCCGCGCTGATCGCGATCGCCATCGTCATTCTGCTGATGCCGGCGCGCATGGTGTTGGCGCAGGATGGCGGCGCGCCGCAGCACGCCCAGTCGAGCGGCACGCTGCCCGCAGCCCTGGCGCAAGACGGCTGGCGCCTGCTCGTCGTTCCCGGCAAAGCCGAGGCCAGCTTCACGGCGAAGAATGCGGACAAGATCTCGGTGGCAACCGAGAGCGCCGTGGGCTTCCTCTACCGCCCGGTCTCCAGCGATATGGGCGAGAAGCGCCGGCTGGCGTGGCGCTGGCGGGTCGACCGGGCCGTTCCGGCCACCGACCTCACGCAAAGCGGCCGCGACGACCGCTCGCTGGCCATCCATATCGTCTTTCCCGCGGCGCGCGAGCGGCTGTCCTTCTGGCAACGTCTGAATCTGGATCTCACGAATGCCGTGGCTCCGCCGCTGGCAGGCTCCGTCCTGACATACGTCTGGGGCGGCACGCAGCAGCCGGGCGACATGATCGACAACCCCTATTTCGATGAGCGTGGCCGCATCATCGTGCTGCGCTCCAGCGAGGAAGCCACCGGACAGTGGTTCGTCGAAGAGATCGACTTCATCGCCGATTTCGAGCGCGCCTTCGGCTACACGCCGGCCCAGCCGCTTTATGTGGCCATTTCCGCAGACAGCGACGACACCCGTACCCATAGTCAAGGCGTGGTCGCCGAACTGGCCTTCGGTGGCTGACCCTAAGGCACGAGCATCATGACCCCACAAGACAACAGCGTTGCCAGGCTCTACCGCCTGGCACAAAGCGCCCGCAGCGGCCAATGGTCCCTGGAGCGAGACATCGACTGGTCGCGACGGCCACGCCTCCCCTTCTGGATGCGCCGCGCCCAGGCCCGTAGGGCCTTGAGCCAGCTCTATCATGGGGAGATGGCCACGAGCCGCCTCTGCGAGGCGTTGCTCGCCGACCCGACTGAGGAGCGCTACGAGGTCCGCAGTTGCCTCGGCCTGCAGCTCCAGGACGAGCGGCGCCACGCCGCCGCCTACCAGCGCTATCTGGACGCGCTGGGCGGCATCGAGCCGCTGGACGACGGGCTGCAGCGGGCCCTGACCGCCGCGCGCCATGGTCCCTTCGGCAATCTCGGCGCCATGCTTGCCTACCACGTGGTCATCGAAGGCGAGCTGCTGCGTCTGCACGGCGTCCTGGCCCAGTTTCTGCCCTGCCCCCTGTTGCGGGACATCAACCGGCTGGTGGGCCGCGACGAGGCGCGCCATGTCGCCTTCGGCAAGATCTACCTGGCAGAGGCGGTACAGGCCCTGTCCGAGGCAGAGCGGCGCGCGCTCTACGCTTGGCTGGAAGATCTCTGGCAGAAGGCGGCGCAAGGCGTTCTGAACAGGCGCCGGACGAACCTCGCCATTGCCGCTTTCTTCCGCCGCTGGCTCGGCGGCGGCTGGACACGTCACGCCCAAGCGCTGGATAGGCTGGGCTTGCCCGCAACCAGCGCGCGGGAGCAGGCCGCATGATCTCGGTCATCATTCCGACCTTGAACGAGGCGGAGCGTCTGCCGGCGCTGCTCGACGACCTGGCGCGCGACGCCACGCCTCACGAGGTGATCGTCATCGACGGCGGCAGCAGCGACGCGACGCGCGAGATCGCAAGCGCGCGCCAAGCCACGGTGCTCCTGAGCGTTCCGGGCCGCGGGCAGCAGCTCGTGACCGGCGTCGCAGCGGCGCGCGGCGACACGCTGCTGTTCCTCCACGCCGACTCGGCCTTCCCGGCCGGCGGCCTGGCGCGCATCGAAGCGGCCCTTGCCGAGCGGCCCGACTGCCCGGGCGGTAACTTCCGTCTCATCTTCAGCGGCGACAGCGGCTTCAGTCGTTGGCTGACAGGCTTCTACGCCTGGCTCCGCCGACACGGTTTCTACTACGGCGACTCCGCTGTCTTCGTGCGACGCGCGGTCTACGATCGTCTTGGCGGCATCCGGGCCATTGCGTTGATGGAAGACTACGACTTCAACCGCCGGCTCGAGCGGGCCGGCCCCACGCTCTGCATCGCGGAGCCGCCGCTGGTCACCTCCTCCAGGCGTTTCGAAGGACGCAGCGCCCCCGCCATCGTCTGGGGCTGGCTGGAGATTCACGCCCTCTATCACTTGGGCGTCGCACCCGGCTGGCTCGCCAAGCGCTATGAGGCCCAGCGCCGGGCAGCGCGGCCTCGCCCGATGCAAAACAAGCCAGCCTAGCTGAGGCGCAGCTCAAAGCCATCCCGAAGGAGACTGTCCATGCCCACCCTCAAAGGCTTAGGACGTAGCCGACCGCTGCGCCTCGTCATCGTCCTCGCGCTCGCCTTGCCCCTCTTCGGCTTCGGCGGATTGGAGACGCTCTTCGCACCCAAGTCGGAACTCTGGGATCGCTGGGAGCGCCACGACAGCGCCAGCACTGAGAGCATCGACCACAGCGCCTGGGACGAGCTGCTGCAGCGTCACGTCAAACGCGACTCTCAAGGGGTTAACCGCTTCGACTACCGCGCCGTGGTCGGCCAGGAGCGCCAGACCCTGGACGCCTACATCGCCCAGCTTGGGCGCGTGACCATCGACGACTACAACCGCGATGAGCAGTACGCCTACTGGGTCAATCTCTACAACGCGCTGACGGTGCAGGTGGTGCTGGACCACTATCCCGTCGACAGCATCCGCGATATCGACATCTCTCCGGGGCTCTTCGCCGACGGACCCTGGGACAAGCCGCTAATCTCCGTCCAGGGCGAAGAACTCTCGCTCAACGATATCGAGCACCGCATCCTGCGCCCGATCTGGAACGACCCGCGCATCCACTATGCGGTGAACTGCGCCGCCATCGGCTGTCCCAACCTGCAATCCTCGGCCTTCACCGCAGCGGCCTTGGACAGTCAGCTCGATCAAGCGGCCCGCGAGTACGTCAACTCGCCCCGCGGCGTGCGCAGCGGCAGCAACGGACTGGTGGTCTCCAGCATCTACGCCTGGTTCCAGGAGGACTTCGGCGGCAACGTCGACGGCATCATCGCCCACCTGAAGCGCTATGCCGAGGGCGAGACCGCCGCCAAGCTCGCGGGCGCGCAGGACTTGGCCAGCCACGAGTACGACTGGTCGCTCAACCGCCCGGCTGGCCAAGGCTCCTAACGCAACAGGCCTATTCGCCGGGCCCCTCTTGCCCCTGCGCCCGGCGGACTGGCGATGCCGTCGGCCCGAAAGGACCGGCGGCGTCGTCTGCTTCCACCAAAGTGGTTCGCCAGAGGCGACGGGTCGCTCAACCGGGCGGCAAGCCAAGGTCTCTAGGCCTGGAGGACGGTCTTAAGAGCTGGACAGACAGTCTGCGCGTCCCCAAGACTCCGACTTAAGGATGCGCACATCAGTAGAACGAGCTCGTGGATAAGCTGCGGCCCTTCGACGACCCCAGAGTGGCGGCGATCTTCGCCGCCTATCCGGAGGTCTTGAGAGAAAGGCTGTTGCGGCTGCGCGCGCTGATCTTCGAAAGCGCGGACGACACAAAAGCCGCGGGGCCGCTTATCGAGACCGTGAAGTGGGGGCAGCCCTCCTACCTGCCGCAAATGCTCAAGACAGGAACCACCGTCCGCATCGACGCCCTGGGCAAAAGGCCTGGGCACTACGCTGCCTTGTTTCATTGCCAAACCAGCCTGGTCTCGACGTTCCGCACACTCTATCCCGATTTGTTCGAGTTCGAGGGCAACCGGGCACTGATCTTCGGAGAAGACTCGGAGCTTCCCCGAGAAGCCCTCAAGCACTGTTTTTCCCTGGCCCTCACCTATCACGCCAGGCGAAAGGCAGGTTGGGAAACGCGGGATGAGGACGGACGATAGGTCGCTGCCTGC
>JANQIA010000206.1 GCA_028282405.1 Rhodovibrionaceae bacterium | reverse complement strand
TGGCAGCCTGCGCCTCAATCACAGATGCCAGGAAGCCGGGCAGGAAGTCCGCCAGATCGTCGAACAGCCGGTCGATCTCGGCGCTGGAGCCGCCGGGCTCGTAGCCGTCGAGCAGCGCGTCGTAGGGCGAGCAGCCGAAGGCCTCGGCCTTGGCCGCCGCCATCTCGCGCGTCAGGTCGAGAACCTTTTGAAGGGCCGGCTGCACGGCGGCGAAATCCGATTTCGGCCGGGCCTCCCGCCAGATCATCTCGCAGCGCGCTTCCGCCTCGGTCATGGCCGCCACCAGATCGGCATCGACAGCGCAGGCATGGCGCCATTCGCGCCGCATCTCCGAGAGGTTGGCGCGTTGCCAGTCGCCGAAGGCTTGCGGATTCGAGGTCGCCTCCGCCTCGGCCTGGTCGAGCCAGTCGCCGACCTCGGGATGGGTGAGCAGCTCGTGGCAGGTCACTTCCAGTGCCGAAAGCTGGTTGGTGCGGGCCTCCGCGCCGCCGTTCGGCATCATGGTGGCGCGATCCCAATCGAGCACGCCGGTCGCTTCTTCCAAGGCGGAGATGCGGCGAAAGCGGTCTTCCAAACGGCTGTAGGGCTTGGCGGCGTCAGGGGTCGGCATGGGTCTTCGACTTCGCAATCAAGAGGTGGGCGGGGTGCGGCGGCGCTTCAGAACGATGTAGGTGACGCAGAAGGTCAGCGCCAAGCCGAACCAGGTGATGGCGTATTCCAGGTGGTCGTTCTTCAGCGCGACGCGCGTCCGCCCGCCAAGGGGATAGGGCCCCGGCTCCTGCTCGGCCCGAGCCGAGAAATAGAGCGCAGGCTCGACGTTGGGCAGGCCGACGGCCTCTGCCATGGCCGGCAGGTCGAGCCAGACCCAGGCATTCTTCGCCGGGTCGTTGGCTGGCTTCAGCCACTCGCTGCCGTGCCAGCCGCCGCGCCTGGCCAGGGCGTCTATGCTCACCTCGCGCGGGGCGGTCGAGCCCGTCGGCGCCCAGTCGAGCGGCACCCAGCCGCGGTCGAGCAGCACCACCCGTCCGTCCTCCAGCTCCAGCGGGGTGACGACATGGCGGCCGGGCTGACCGGCGTTGAGGCGCGACAGCAGATTGAGCGACCGCTCGGGATGGAGGCGCCCCTCCAGACGGTAGGGGCGGTAGAGCATGGCCTCCTCGTCGAAGGCGTCCGACGGCAGGGCCTCGGCCGGCCCGGTGCTGCGGCTCTGCAGGTCGGCGATCAGGTTCTCTTTCCAGGACAGGCGTTGGAGCTGCCACACGCCGAGGCCCACCGCCACGGCAATCATCAGAAGTGTGAAGAGCGTGAACGAAACCCCCAGCCGACCGCCGGAGGAGCGTGCCGCTTCAGCTGTCATACTGCTCCGTGCCGCTGTCGCTGGCCTGGTGCTTGAACTGCAAGGCCACCATCACGCCCTTCAGCGGGCGCAGCAAGGCGACGCTGAGCCCGATGATGAGCGGTGTCCACAGCAAAGCATGCAGCCACAGCGGCGGCATATAGCTGAACTCCACCCACATGGCGATGGGGATGATCACCGCCGGCACCAGCAGCATGATGAAGAAGGCCGGCCCATCCGCGCTGTCCGCCTTGCTGAAGTCCAAGTCGCAGACAGTGCAGCGGTCGGCGATCTTCAGAAAGCCGTTGAACAGCTTGCCTTGGCCGCAGCGCGGGCAGCGGCCGGCAAGCCCTGTCGAAATGGGCGACTGCTGCGAATAGTAGCTCATGGTTCCTAACAGGACGTCGGGAGCCGGGTGGCGCCCGTCAATAGCCCCACCAGTAGACGCAGACGAAGAGGAACAGCCAGACCACGTCCACGAAGTGCCAGTACCAGGCGGCGGCCTCGAAGCCGAAGTGCTTCTGCGGCGTGAAGTCTCCCGACCAGGCACGCCACAGGCAGACGGCCAGGAAGATGGTGCCGACGATGACATGGAAGCCGTGGAAGCCGGTCGCCATGTAGAAGGTCGAGGAGTAGATGCCGTCGGTGAAGCCGAAGGCGGCGTGGGTGTACTCGTAGGCCTGCAGGCCGGTGAAGCAGACGCCCAGGAAGACGGTCAGCGCCAAGCCGTTGATCAGGCCGCGGCGGTCGCCCTCGCGCAGGGCGTGGTGCGCCCAGGTCACGGTGCAGCCGGACAGCAGCAGCACCAGCGTGTTCATGAAGGGCAGGCCGAAGGGCTCGAAGCCGATGACGCCTTCCGGCGGCCAGACGCCGCCTGTTACCTGGACCCGTTCGACCTGTATGGCCTCGTCGACGAAAATGCTGGCATCGAAGAAGGCCCAGAAGAAGGCCGCGAAGAACATCACCTCGGAGGCGATGAACAGCAGCATGCCGTAGCGCAGGCCGAGCTGGACCACCGAGGTGTGGTCGCCGCCGTGGGACTCGCGGATGACGTCCCGCCACCAGAAGTACATGGTCAGGAGAATGAGCACGACGCCGATGGGCATCACCCAGACGGTGATGTCATGCATCAACAGAACCAGGCCGCCGGTGAACACCAGGCCGGCGATCGACCCCACGAAAGGCCAGGGGCTCGGATTAACCAAGTGGTAGGGATGATTCGGTTTTGCGTGCGCCATATTCGTCCCTCGTCAGGCCTGCAGCATCGTTAGTTCGTGCTCGTTGTCGTTTGGTAGTCCGCCGCGCTGGCGGTTTCCTCTTCCTCGTTCGCCAGGTCGTCGAGGTCGCGGAAGAAGGTGTAGGACAGCGTGATCGTTTCCACGTCGGCCATGCCGGGATCGTCCAGCAAGGCGGGGTCGACGAAGAAGCTGACGCCCATCCGCATGCTCTCGCCGGGCTTGAGCTCCTGCTCTTCGAAGCAGAAGCACTGAACCTTGCTGAAGTAGACGCCGGCCTTGTCCGGGGTCACGTTGAAGCTCGCCGTTCCGGTCGTCGGCCGCGCCGCCTCGTTGGTGGCGACATAGAAAGCCAGGCCCGGTTCGCCGATGAATAGCTCGACGCTGGTTTCCTCGGGCTTGAAGTCCCACGGCAGCTTGGGGCTGACGTCGGCGTTGAAGCGCACGGTGATGCGGCGCTCGCTGATCGTCTCGGGCGCTGCTTCGGCAACCTGGGTGGTGCCGCCGAAGCCGGTCACCCGGCAGAAAAGCTCGTAGAGCGGCACGGACGCGAAGGCGAGGCCGACCATGCCGCAAACCACCGCCGCCAAGGAGATGGCCACGCGGGCATTGGCGCTGTTTCTATTCGCTGCAGGCTGTTCAACGGCCATGCTCAGTCCGCTCCCATGCGTACGATCGAAACGAAGTAGACGAGGACCACGAAGCTGACGAGAACCGCCAGCAGAACGAAGTTCTGCACCCGCTTGCGCCGGTGCAGGTTGCGGCCGTCGCGATCGGGCGACTGCTCATCGTCTGGGCTCTGGTCGTCCATGGCCATTCCGTCCACGCTCACCAGAAGGATCCTACCGTTGGCGCCCGATCGACGATCAGGGCGGCGAAGAGCGCGAAGAGATAGAGAATGGAGAAGCCGAAGGTCTGACGCGCCGGCTTCTCGAGCTCGCTTTCCTCGGTGCGATAGAGGCGCCAGGCGCAGATCAGGAACAGCAGATTCAGAACGCCGGCGCTGAGCCCGTAGATCCAGCCGGTCATGCCGATCGCGACGGGCGACATGGCCGCGGCGGCCATCAGCACGGTGTAGAGCAGGATTTGCTTCTGCGTGTGGCGGGTGCCGGAGGCGACGGGCAGCATGGGAACGCCGGCCTTGGCGTAGTCGGTCGCGCGGTAGAGCGCCAGCGCCCAGAAGTGCGGCGGCGTCCAGGCGAAGATGATCAGGAAGAGCAGCAGCGGCTCCAACGCCAGGCCGCCGGTGACCGCGGCCCAGCCGATCATCGGCGGGAAGGCGCCGGCGGCGCCGCCGATGACGATGTTCTGGGAGGTCCGGCGCTTCAGCCAGACGGTGTAGACGAAGACGTAGAAGCCGTTGGCCAGGGCCAGCAGGGCGGCGGCGGTCCAGTTCAGCGCCAGGCCCATGACCATGACCGAGAAGAGCGACAGCACGACGCCGAAGCTGAGCGCTTCGGGTGCCTCGACCCGGCCGCGCGGGATGGGGCGGCTCTTGGTCCGGCGCATGATGGCATCAATGTCGCGGTCGTACCACATATTGATGGCGCCGGCGCCGCCGGCCGCAACGGCGATGCACAGCACGGCCACGGCGGCGAGCAGGGGATGCAGCGGTCCCGGTGCGGCCAGGATGCCGGCGAAGCCGGTGAAGACGACGAGGGTCATGACCCGAGGCTTGAGCAGCGCGAAATAGTCGCTGACCCGCGCTTCGCTGGCTTCCGGCGCCAGCGCCTCGTTCACCCCCAGTGTCAAAGAGCGGTCACTCATGGGAACTCTGCAACTCTTGCTCTGGCCGGCTCTCGGGAGAACCGAGGCCGCCCGGCCTTAGCCGGACGGCCGTTATCGTTGGTACGGTCCTGCGACTCCGCCTTAGCGAACCCGCGGCAGGGTATCGAAGCAGTGGAACGGCGGCGGCGAGGACACCGTCCACTCCAAGGTCGTCGCGCCCTCACCCCAGTAGTTGTCTCCAACCCGGCGTCCATAGGCCATCGTCCAGACCAGCATGACGATGAAGAAGATGCTGGAGGCGAAGGCGATGTAGGAGCCGAACGAGGAGATGGCGTTCCAGAAGGCGTAGGCGTCCGGATAGTCGGGATAGCGCCGCGGCATGCCCTGCAGACCCAGGAAGTGCTGCGGGAAGAACAGCAGGTTGACGCCGATGAAGGTGGTCCAGAAGTGCACCTGGCCGGCCCACTCCGGGATCTGCCGGCCGGACATCTTGCCCATCCAGTAGTACATGCCGCAGAAGATGGCGAAGACGGCGCCGAGCGACAGCACGTAGTGGAAGTGGGCGACCACGTAGTAGGTGTCGTGCAGGGCGGTATCCATGCCGGCGTTGGCCAGCACCACGCCGGTCACGCCGCCGATGGTGAACAGGAAGATGAAGCCCAGCGCCCAGAGCATCGGCACTTTGAACTCGATGGAGCCGCCCCACATGGTGGCGATCCAGGAGAAGATCTTCACACCGGTCGGCACCGCGATGACCATGGTGGCCAGGGTGAAGTAGGCCTTGGTGTCGACGTCCAGGCCGACCGTGTACATGTGGTGGGCCCAGACGATGAAGCCGACGAAGCCGATGGCGACCATGGCGTAGGCCATGCCGAGGTAGCCGAAGACGGGCTTGTTGGAGAAGGTCGAGACCACGTGGCTGACGATGCCGAAGGCCGGCAAGATCATGATGTAGACCTCGGGGTGCCCGAAGAACCAGAAGAGATGCTGGAACAGGATGGGGTCACCGCCGCCGGCCGGGTCGAAGAAGGTGGTGCCGAAGTTGCGGTCGGTCAGCAGCATGGTGATGGCGCCGCC
>JANQIA010000112.1 GCA_028282405.1 Rhodovibrionaceae bacterium | reverse complement strand
CCGAAAGCCCGGCCAAAAAAGTGGCGGCCGCCGGGGGTCGGAACCGGCGACCGCCTACCAGTCGTGATGGGGGGCTTGGTGAGGCCGACTGGTATGCCTCTAACAGAGAGGGGAAGTCTCCCTGTTAACTATATTGGATTTTGATTGTGGTTGGGCTGAGCCCGAAATAGGGCGGAAATGTGTCTTGGCCAAAGGCCCCGGAAAGCCCCGGTTTGCGGGCCTTTCCGGGGCTTTGCGCCGCCTCAGGGCGCCCGTTCGTGGCCTAACACCGAACGTCATCCTTGGGCGAGCCGCAACGCGGCGAAGACCCGAGGATCCAGCGGTAGGCACCGTCCGCGCTCGTGGCTGGACCCCGGCTCGCGGGCTACGCCCTTGGCCGGGGTGACGAGTGGAGGTGTAGCAACGCCGGCGGTTTCGCTGACGATGACGCGACACCCACTCCCTGTCATGGTCGGACTTGATCCGACCATCCATTCGTCAGCCCGCGCCAAGTCTCTCCATGGACCCTCGGGTCAAGCCCGAGGGTGACAATCGGGGGTGTAGGGCGGTCCGCAGCAAACGCCGAACGTCATCCCGCGCTAGGAGCGATGGAGCGGCGCGGAGTCCGCGGCGCCGACGATGCGGTAGTCGCCGTGGATGTCCCGGGTCCAGGCCCAGAGCGCGAAGAAAGGCACGTCGCCGGTGCGCATGGCGTGGGGGTGATAGGGCGCGTGCCAGTGCAGCGCGCCGGGCGGCTTCTCCTCCCATGGCTCGCCTTCGCCGAAGCGCCACTCGGTGGGCCCGGAGAACAGCCAATAGAGTTCCGGCGCCTGGTGCAGGTGGGTGGGATAGAACTGCTGCGGGCCGATGATGAAGAGCCCCATCATGAAGTCCTCGCCGGGATAGACGCCCTGCGGGCCGAAGATCTTGGCGAAGGCGTAGTCGTCCATGAAGGGGTCGGGCGGGTGCGGTACGTGCTCGGGAATGCGCTGCCAGTGCAGCAGGGGCGCCAGCGCGGCCAAAGCCTCGGCGAGCCCGCTATCGACCCTCCGCGCCGAGGCCAGCCCCGCGGACAGGTGACGGCAGGCAGCGTCCTCTCGCGGCAGCGGCGGCACCTCCCGCGGACGTGCCTGCTCTCCCAGGCGGCTCAGGGTTTCGGCGACGCCCTCGGCATCGCGATGCAGACGGTCGAGCCCGCCGGCAATGGCCTCGAGCGCGCGGTCCGCGATGTCGTAGAGGCTGTCGGCCATGCCTCGGCGCGCCTGCCGAGCGCTTAGTCGTAGGCGCGGGCGTCTTCGATCACCTTGCCGTCGTTGGGCAAGGCACCGCCCTCTTCCAAGGCCACCTTGCCGCGCAGCTTGCAGACCGCCTGCAGCGTCTCGGCGATGGCCGCGGCGAGGCCCTCGGGACGCTCGGTCACCTCACAATGCAAGGTCATCTGGTCGGCCTCGCCGGCGCGGGTGACCACGAGGCGCGCCTTGCCGATCGCGGCGTGGCGCTTGACCACCTCGGCGACCTGCTCGGGATGGACGAACATGCCCTTGACCTTGGTGGTCTGATCGGCGCGGCCCATCCAGCCGGCGATGCGTTGGTTGGTCCGGCCGCAGGCGCTCGCCCCAGGCTTGACCGCGGAGAGATCGCCGGTGGCGAAGCGAATCAGGGGATAGGCGGACTGCAGGTTGGTCACCACCAGCTCGCCCACCTCTCCCTCGGGCACCGGCTCGCCCGTGCCGGGCCGGACGATCTCGACGATCACCCCTTCGTCGACCAGCATGCCCTGATCGGCCTCGCTCTCATAGGCGATCAAGCCGAGCTCGCCGGTCGCATAGCACTGCAGCACGGCGACGCCGCGCTCCCGATACTCGGCGCGCAGGCTGGGGAAGAGCGCGCCGCCCGAGACCAGAGCCCGCGTGACCGAGCTGCAGTCGAGGCCGAGCTCCGCCGCCTTGTCCAGGATGACCTTGAGGAAGTCCGGCGTGCCGACATAGCCCTGGGGCCGCAAATGGGCGATGGCCTGAGCCTGCTGCTCGCTTTGCCCGACCCCTGCGGGGATCACCGCGCAGCCGAGCTGGCGGGCGCCGGCGTCCAGGATCCAGCCGCCCGGCGTCAGGTGGTAGGCGAAGCAGTTGTGCAGCATGTCGCTGGGCCGGAAGCCCGCGGCGAAAAGCGCGCGCGCCATGCGCCCATAGTCGCTCTCACGCCCCTCCAGCTCGTAAAGCGGCCCGGGCGAGGTGAAGATGCGTCCGGCCGTGCCGGGCGGGATGGCGTTCAAGCCGCCGAAGGGCGGCTCGGCCGCCTGCCGCTCGATCAGCGCCGCCTTGCGCACCACCGGCAGACGCGCCAGGTCGCCGAGGTCCGTGAAGCTCTCAGGCTCCACATCGGCAAGCAGCTCGGCATAGGCCGCGCTCTCGGCCTTGGCATGGGCGAGCTGCGCCTTGAGGGCGGCGAGCGTCGCCTCGGCGCGGGCTTCGGGGCTGCGCGTCTCCAGCGCGTCGTAATACTCGGCCATAGGGGCTCGCGAATTCGGGGTTAGGACAGCCAGCGCTTGCGGCGCTTGTAGTGCTTGACGTCGCGATAGCTGCGGCGGTCGCTGCCGGACAGTCCGAGATAGAACTCCTTGACGTCCTCGTTCTCGCGCAGCGCCTTGGCTTCGCCGTCGAGGACCACGCGGCCGTTCTCCAGGATATAGCCGTAGCGGGCGTACTTGAGGGCGATGTTGGTGTTCTGCTCGGCGAGGAGGATGGACACCCCCTCCTCTTCGTTGATGCGCTTGACGATCTCGAAGATCTGCTCGACCAACTGGGGCGCCAGGCCCATGGAGGGCTCGTCGAGCAGGATCATCTTCGGCCGGCTCATCAGCGCCCGGCCGATCGCCGTCATCTGCTGCTCGCCGCCGGAGGTGTAGCCGGCCTGGCTGCCGCGGCGCTCCTTCAGGCGCGGGAAATAGCTGTAGACCATGTCCAGGTCCTGCTGGATGCCGGCCCGGTCGCCGCCGCGGGTGTAGGCGCCGGTGAGGAGGTTCTCCTCCACGGTCAGGTGCTCGAAGCAGTGGCGCCCTTCCATCACCTGAATGACGCCGCGCTTGACCAGGTCGTTGGGCGTCAGGGCCTGCACCCGTTCGCCGGCCAGCTCGATGCTGCCCTTGGTGACCTCGCCGCGCTCGGCGCGCAGCAGGTTGGAAATGGCTTTCAGGGTCGTGGTCTTACCGGCCCCGTTGGCCCCGAGGAGGGCGACGATGCCCCCCTCGGGAACCGACAGGGAAACGCCTTTGAGAACGAGGATCACATGGTCGTAGATGACCTCGATGTTGTTGACGTCGAGCAGGGCCGCTTGCGCGCCGACCTCGCTCGCCTCTGCCGTCACCGCTGCCACGGCCGCTCTCCTCGTCCTCGACCTTTAAGGGCTTAGCTGCAGTCGCGCGGCGTGATGCCCTTTTCCGCGGCATAGGCCAGCGCATCGGCCTTGTAGGCCTCACGCAGGGCGTCGCGGCGCGGCATGTACCAGTCCGAGATGATGCTCCACTGGTTGCCGTCCCACTGCTGGACGAAGGCCTGGCCGCCGCCCTCGTGGTCCTCGCAGGTGATCCGCACCGGCTTGGTGAAGCCCTCGAAGCCGAGCTCCACCAGCTTGGCGTCGTTCAGGTCGAGCGTCTCCCAGCCGTCGCGAACCTGGGCGCCGGTCAGCGTCTTCTCGCCGTGGATGCCCTGGGCCGTGCGAATAGCCTCGACCTGCATGGCCATGGAGAAGATGCCGCGGTTGTAGAGCACGTCGCCCCAGCCGCGCAGGCGGGCTGCGCCCTCGTCACCGTCGTAGACGTACTTCAGGACGTCCTGCAGCGCCTTGTAGTCGCTACCCGGTGCGTGGAAGCCAAGCGACTTGTAGCCGCTGGCCTGGGCGCCGGCCGGCAGAACGTCAGGCTCGGAACCCGACCACCAGATGCCGATGAAGCGGTCCATGGGATAGCCGACGGCCGCCGCTTCCTTGATGGCGGTGGAGTTCATCACGCCCCAGCCCCACATCAGCGTCCAGTCCGGCCGGATCTGGCGGCCGATCTGCAGCCA
>JANQIA010000095.1 GCA_028282405.1 Rhodovibrionaceae bacterium | reverse complement strand
AGATCGGCCGCAGCCAGCAGCCGAGCAGGCCCCTGCTTAAGCCAGATTTCCTGTATTTTCACCTAAGATTTCCCCTGCATCCCCTGTGCTTGTCTCGGCCCATTCCCGCTTGACGGAGGTGCCTGAAGACAAGCAAGCAGAGCCATACTCTCAAGCGCAATCGGCCATGGTCACAGCTTTTCCCTCTCCCCCGCCTCTCTCTCCACCCGACTCGCTCGCAGAAAAGCAGGACGTGGTGGTGATCGGCGCCGGGATCATCGGCTTGGCCTGTGCGGCCTACCTCCAGGAGGCCGGCCGCCAGGTCGTTGTCCTGGACGACAAGGGCGTGGCAGAGGGCGCGTCCAAAGCCAATGCCGCTGGGCTCGCGCTGTCCGATATCCTGCCGCTCGCCTCGCCCCGGACCTTGAGACAGGTCCCGCGGTGGTTCTTCGATCCCCTGGGGCCCCTTAGCCTGCCGATCGGCTATCTGCCGCGCATGCTCCCCTGGCTGCTGCGCTTCGTCTATGCCTGCCGCCCCGCGCAAGTATCGCGCAGCATAGCCTCCCTGGCCGATCTCATGGCCCTCAGCCGCCAAGAGAACCCAAGGCTCTGGGCGCTCGCCGGGGTCGAGGACAAGCTGCGGCCGACCGGCTCCCTGCAGCTCTACGACAGCCGTGCCAGCTTTCGCCGCGCAGGCGCGTCTTGGGCGGTGCGCAGTGCTCACGGCATCTCGTTCGAGCACCTGCAAGACGACGATTTGCATCGCTTTCAGCCGGGCCTATCGCCGTCGTTTCGCCACGGCACCCACGTGCCGGGCTGGGAGATGGTCTCCGATCCCTACGAGGTGACGGTGGTGTTGGCGCAGGCCATCCAGGGGCGCGGTGCCGTCCTGGCCAAGGCGAAAGCGGTCGCCTTGAAGCCTCTGCCGGATGGCGTGCGCCTCGACGTCGAAGGCGGCGGGACGACAATCGCAGAGGACGTCGTTATCGCTGCAGGCGCCTGGTCCCAGCCGCTCGCCAAGGGACTGGGCGATCGCATTCCGCTCGAAACGGAGCGCGGCTACAACACGACCTTAGAAAGCCCGGGCATCACACTGGAAAGACAGCTTATTTTTGGCGATCATGGCTTCGTTGCCTCGCCACTGTCCCATGGCTTGCGCATCGGTGGCGGGGACGAGCTAGCTGGGCTAGAGGCGCCGCCGAACTACGCGCGTGCCCGTGCCATGCTGACCAAGGCCAAAAAGTTCCTGCCCGAACTTAATACTGAGGGCGGCTTCGAATGGATGGGGCACCGGCCCTCCCTGCCCGACAGCTTGCCGGTCGTCGGGCGCAGCAAGGCCTCTCCCCGCGTCGTCTATGCTTTCGGCCACGCGCACTTGGGCTTGACCCAGGCCGCCGCGACCGCCTGCCTGGTCCGAGAGCTGATGGCAGGAGCCCAGCCCTCCATCGATCTCGCGCCGCTGAGGCCCGACCGCTTCTAGAATTGCAGAGCGCGGACCGAACGCTCAAAAAAAGGCCGCAAAACAGAGATGGCTTGGTGCTTGCTTTACGTTTAGATGCTTAAGCAGTCCCGTGGCGACCGCCGCCGGCCCCTATCAGACGTCCCGGCGGCAACCTGACCGGCAGGAGATTCAATGCTCCATCCAGTGATCATTAGCGGTGGCGTGGGCTCACGCCTCTGGCCTCTCTCGCGGGCGACCTACCCGAAGCAGTTGCACGCCTTGAACTCCGAGCTGACGCTGCTGCAGGAAACGCTCAACAGGGTTGGCGACCGTGAGCGCTTTGCGCCGCCTCTCGTGGCCTGCCACGTCGAGCAGCGCTTCATGATCGACGAGCAGCTTCGCGAAATCGGCGAGACGGAAGCCACGATTTTGCTGGAGCCGGAAGGACGCAACACCGCCCCTGCCATCGTCGCCGCCGCCGCCTATCTCGACCGGCTCGACCCCGAGGCCACGATGCTGGTGCTGCCCGCCGATCATGCCATCGGCCAGCAGGACCGCTTTCTCGCCGCCGCCGAGCATGCCGCCAAGGCCTCGGCTCAAGGCTTCTTCGTCACCTTCGGAATCGAGCCGACAGCACCCGAAACCGGCTTCGGCTACATCAAGCTGGGCGAAGCGCTGGATGGCAGCAACGAGGCCTTCAAGGTCGCCCGCTTTCACGAGAAGCCCGATCTTCCGACCGCCGAGCAGTTCCTCGCCGAGGGCGGTTTCTGCTGGAACAGCGGCATGTTCGTCTTTCCGGTCAAAGCCCTGCTGGACGAAATCAAAGCCCTGTCGCCGGACATTCTCTACGCCTGCCAAACGGCTGTGGGGGACTCCAGGCGCGATCTCTCCTTCGTGCGCTTGGCCGAAGACAGCTTCGCCGGCGCCCCCTCCATCTCCATCGACTACGCGCTGATGGAGCGCACCGACAAGGCGGCGGTCGTGCCTGTCTCCTTCGGCTGGAACGATGTCGGCTCCTGGTCCGCGCTCTGGCAGATCGGCGACAAGGACGCCGAGGGCAACGTGTCCAGCGGCGACACCATGACCCTCGACAGCCACAACAACTATCTGCGCTCGGAAGCCGGGCAGATCCTGGCGACCGTCGGCTTGGAGGATACGGTGGTCGTGGCCACCAAGGACGCCATCCTGGTGGCCGACCGCACGGCATCCCAGTCGGTCGGCAAGATCTTCGACCGCCTCAAGCAGGACGGCCGCAGCCAGTGGGAAAGCCACGTCGAGGTCTTTCGCCCCTGGGGTTCCTATCAGCAGGTCGACGAGGGGACCCGCTTCCAGGTCAAGCGGCTGGTGGTCAAGCCGGGCGAGAAGCTATCTTTGCAACGGCACCATCACCGCGCCGAGCACTGGATCGTCGTCAAAGGAACGGCGAAGGTGACCCGCGACGACGAGACCTTCCTGATTTCCGAGAACGAGTCGGTCTACCTGCCCCTCGGCTGCATGCATCGCCTGGAGAATCCGGGCAAGATCCTGCTCGAAATCATCGAAGTGCAGGTCGGCAGCTATCTTGGCGAGGACGATATCGTCCGCTACGCCGACGACTACAATCGCGAGGAAGGCTAGAGCCCTCGGACTGGCGCCCCAGCGGGCGCCATAATGTTATCCCAAGCCAAGACAGCGCGCCTGTCGTAGGGACTAACGCTTCACTCTTTGCAGCCGCTCTGCCATTGGCAGAAGCGCGCCCAAGAGTGTTAACGATTTCAAAACAGCCGGGGCTTATGCCTTGCCAACCAAGCCTGAGGGCAGCATGCGCGCATCAGATCGGCCAAGCATCTTGCAGCGGTTCTTCTCCGCCATCGCTGGGCATCCGCTCATCGTCTTGCTCTGCGGATTGGCCGCCATTGTCTTCTTCGGCGTCCATGCTCTCGAGTTGCAGAAAGACACCAACGCAGAGGTCTTCATCCCCGATGGCCATCCGGCCGTCTACGACCGGGAGCGCTTGATCGAGACCTTCGGACTGAAGGACCCGGTCATCATCGCCGTCCACCGCAGCGATGAAGGCGGGGTCTTCACACCGGCAACCCTTGCGCTCGTCGACGAGCTGACCCAGCGCCTCAGGACGGTTTCCGGCATCGACCCGGAGCGGGTCACCAGTCTCTCGACGGAGAAGAGTATCTCCGGTGACGCCTATGGCCTTGCCGTTTCGCCGTTCCTGTCGGCGCCCCCCCAGTCCCAGCAAGACGTCGCGGCGGTCCGCAGCGCCGTCGAAGCGACGCCTTCGGCAATCGGGCGTCTCGTTTCCCCCGATTTCAGCGTGACGTTGGTGGTCGCGGAGTTGCTCGACGGCGCGGACGCCGAGCAGGTCTATTGGGATGTCGTCGACTTGACCGACAGCCAGGCAACGCTGGACGGAGAGACCCTGCACGTCGCCGGGACCGGCGCCATGCTCGGCTACCTCGGCATCTATATGGACCGGGACGCTCTGACGCTGGCGCCCTTGGCAGCTGTCCTCGTGCTGCTCAGCCTGTTCCTAGCCAATCGCAACGGCTCCGGAGTGCTCGTTCCCGCTCTCGTCATACTCGGCAGCGCCGCGGTGACGCTTGGCACGATGGCGCTGTTGGACATCCGCTTCTATGTGATCACGAATGCGCTTCCCGTCATCCTGATCGGCATTTCCGTCGACGACGCGCTGCACATCTACAGCGACTACAAGAAGCGGCGCGCAGCCTGCACCGCAGGACCGGCTCGGGCCGCGGTCGTCGAAACCATGCTCGTCATGACGCGTCCGGTAACGGTGACCACCATGACGACGGCGGCGGGCTGCCTGGCGCTCGGCTTCTCCTCGGCCATACCGCCAATGCGAGAGTTCGGCCTCTTCACCGCGCTGGGCATCGTGGTCGCCTGGGTCTACTCGCTCACCGTCGTGCCCGCGGCGCTCGCCCTCTTGTCTTCACGCGTCTCGGCCGGCAGCCGGCAGCAGGAAGGCGGCAAGAGCGCCACTGAAGCCGTCAAGGCAACAGGCTCGCGGCTGCTGACATACCTGCCGTTCAAGTGCCCCCGCAGCATCGTGATCCTGTCGGGTATTTGGATTCTCGTCGGTGCAGTGTCGTCGTTCGAGCTGAAGGTCGACGAAGCCTACATCGACAACTTTCAGTCCGACGAGCCGATCGTGGTTGCGGACTCCCTGATCAACGCGCGTGGCATAGGCAGCAACTATGTCGACATTCTTATCGAGGGAGACCGAGAGGACGCTCTCTTGGCGCCCGAGGTCCTGAGCTACCTCGACGGCCTTCAGTCCTATGCCGAGTCGCTGCCCGGCGTGCTGCAGAGCATCTCCTTTCTCGACCCGCTGAGGCAGATCGATCAGGCATTGAAGGAGCCCGGCGAGGCTCCCGACATGGTCTTCGACTCAGAGGAGCGGGCAGCCCAATACCTGCTGCTCTACACGCTGAGCGGCGACCCGGCCGACTTCCGCACGCTGATCAACAACGGCTACGACAGAGCCAATCTGAGGCTCTACTTCCATAGCGGATGGTACAGCGAAGAGCAGCAGTTGATCGACGCACTGGATGCCTATCTCCGCAGTCATGAGCCGCCGGCAGCGGTCTCCGTCACGGTCTCAGGCGTCGCAATGGTCCACATCAGCTGGGTCGGCATGCTGTTCGACGGCCATTTGACGAGCATTCTCGCGTCGCTCTTGGTCGTATGGCTGATTGCGACGATCTCGTTCGCCTCGCCGCTGCGCGGCAGCCTCGTCATGGTGCCTGTCGTTTTTGCCGTTTTGACTGTCTACGCCACGATGGCCCTGGTGGACATCAACCTCGGCGTCGGCACCTCCATGACAGCGGCTATCGCCATCGGGCTCAGCATCGACTTCGGCGTCCACCTGCTGCACCGCATCGACGAGTGCAGTCGAAGCAGCCCATCTTTGGAAGAAGCCGTTGCGAAGGCGATACAGTCGTCAGGCCCCGCAATCTTCTTCAGCTTCCTAACCGGTTTCTTGGGATTTGGCGTCCTGGCGCTGGGCGAGGTGCCCGGAGTCGCGCGATTTGGCGGCCTTGTCGCCGTCTCGCTCTCTGCCAGCGTCCTGGCGAGCCTTCTGCTGCTCCCGTCCCTCGTTCTGACCATCAAGCCGCTTGGCGCGAAGCTGTTTTCGACGGCCCGCGGCACGCTCCCTCCCGATCCTCCCCATCAACGGCAGGCAGGAAACGAGATATGCTCTTCCGTCAAACCCTCCGCCTTGTAGCCTTCGCCCTCCCCTGTTTCGCGATCGCCACGGCAGGGCATGTGCACACGGCCGGGGCCGACGCCTTGCCCGACGGCCGCAGCGTGGCCGAGAAGGTCAACGCCCGCGACGACGGCCAATACGTCTCTCGCCAACTGGTGATGCAGTTGATCGACTCGGGCGGCAGCACGCGCGAGCGCACCACCCGCTCGTTCCGCACCTACGAGGGCGATGACAAGAAGATCGCCATCTATTTCGAGCAGCCCCGCAACGTGCGGGATACCGCCTTTCTGACCTTCGACTACGCGGCAGCCGGCGAGCAGGACGACCAGTGGCTCTACCTGCCGGCCCTGCGCAAGGTCCGACGCATCTCCGGCTCAGACCGCGGCGACTACTTCATGGGCACGGACTTCACCTACGACGACATGAAGCTCGACGGAAAGATCGCGCTGGGGGACTACGACTTCCAAAGCGTCGGGCGCGATGCCGCCGACGGTGTGCCCTGCCTGGTTCTCGAGGCAACGACCAAGAACGACTCCGTCGCGCAGGAGCTTGGTTACAGCCGCACCGTAAGCTGCATCGATGAAGAGATTTGGATTGCCCGGCGAACCGAATACTGGGACACGCAGGGTAACCGTCTCAAAACCCTCCATGTTCGCGAGATCGCCGAAATATCGGGAATTTGGACCCCGCAGTTGCTTGAGATGGAAAATCATAAGACGGGCCATAAAACTGTTTTTCGGATCAGCGATGTTGTCTACAAAGATGAAATGGATCGGGATGTCTTTAGTCAGGCCGCGATTCG
>JANQIA010000086.1 GCA_028282405.1 Rhodovibrionaceae bacterium | reverse complement strand
GACCTCGCCGCTGCGCTCGTCGAGTCTCATGTCGATATGGGCGACGCCGTCATAGTCGAACGCCTTGAGTATCGCCTCGCCCAGCTTGGCGACGCGCGGTTCGTCGCGGAACAGGCGGACATCGAAGTCGGCGTGTTCGACGACGTCATAGGCCAAGACCCGGCCGTCCAACTTGACGGCGGAGTAGTCGATATCGACGCCCGGAATATGCTGCTGCAAGAGCAGCGGCAGGTCGCGGTAGGGACCCGGCGTCGAGAGATAGCGCTCGAGCGCCGCGAAGTCGTCGAAGGTCACGATCCCATGGCCGGCCTCGCCCTCCAGCGGCTTCACCAGCAGAGGAAATCCGACGCCCTCGACGAAGTCCCGCGTGAGCTGATCGCGAGACGACAGGAGCATTGTCCGCGGCGTGGCCAGTCCGGCATCGCGCAAGACTTCATAGAAGGACCACTTGTTGTGGATGCGGTCCATGGTTTCCATCCTGGTCGGCGCGAACACCGGCGCGGCAAGCCGGCTGGCATTGTCATGCAGGAAGGCCATCGCGTCCTGGTAGTCCGGTATCAGCACGTCGATCGCGCGGGCCTCGATGTGGGCGTTGATCGCGGCCACCGCCGCATCGACGTCGAGGCTGCCCTTCGTATCCGGTAGGGTCATGAAACGGCCAGCGTGACGCGAGAATCGCAGGCCGGAGTCCCGCGAAAGGGCCGCGACATCCACCCGCTCGCAGGACTGGGACAAGCAATACAGGACCTTGATGCCAACGGCGTCATTGAACGACACCAGCACTGCCTTCATCTCGACCCTCTGGCCATCTCTGCATGTAGATTGAACGGGACTGGGCGGACGTTCGACAAAGGCAGCACAATGCCCTTTCGGCAGTGTTAAAACTCAAGAGCTGGCTAAGTCGCGCGAACGGCTGCGCCCTCCCCGTCAGGCGCGCTTCGAGCGGCCTCGGCGTCGCTAAGGCGAGAACGCCAGGTCCCCCGTTCGCCTCCCTTACCCGGCAAATTCTTCCTAGTTTCGTTTAACAAACCCTTCACCCTTAACGCTTTCTTCATTTTGCTTAGCGGAAACTCGCCGCGAGTCGGGGAGATTCGGAAGGCTCGCTGAGGTGCGCAACACGCGAGCCGGCTAAAAAGCGCCAGGAGTGGCAGGTCTAGAGCGGTAGACGGGGGCAATCGGTCTGGGCAGCGATTCGCAGGGCAGGCGCAGTGACCACGAGCGGGTCCCCAAGAGGGCCCGGAGAGACTGATGAAACTGCGCGATCTCTTGTTCTGTGCCTTCCTCCTCGCCGCCGGCCTGCCGGTGCTGCTGTTCTGGGCCTGGCCGCATACCCGGGCGCTGGAAAGCGAAGAGGAGATGGCGCGCGACAAGCACCTCTTCCTGGCGCACACCCTGGCGCAGGGCCTCTCCCACTTCTATGAGGACCTGCAGGTCGGCTTCGACACCCTGTTCCACTACCTGACCGAAGACGACGCGGTGGTGCATGCCGCACCGGTCTACCGCCAGCACGGCTTTCTGCAGATCTGGCTCTACGACACCGAGAGCGGCGCGCTGATCACCGGCCACTGCTTCCGCCACGGCGAATGCAGCGAGGTGCCGCCGGCGGGGCAGTTCCAGGACATCATGACACTGGGCAGCGGCGGCGACGTCGGGCTGACCGGCGCGCTGCCGGGGCCAAACGGCACGCCGCGCTTCTATATGTCGGCCGAGCGCGGCGGCCAGCGCCTGATCGCCGCCCTGGCGACCGGCCACCTGCAGCTCGTCGCCCGCAACGCCCAGTTCGGCCGCCATGGCCGAGCCATCATCATAGACCAGTACGGGCGCACCCTGGCCCACCCGCACCGGCCTTGGGAGGAGTCGATGGAAGACCTCTCCCACATGGAGCCGGCCTACGACCTGCAGACCAGCAACCTCGGCGTCGCCGCCTTCTACTCGCCGCGCCTGGATACCCGGATGCTGGCCGGCTA
>JANQIA010000068.1 GCA_028282405.1 Rhodovibrionaceae bacterium | reverse complement strand
GGGAGGGTCAGGGAGGGGGGGTGTCCGCGGAGCGGACAAGGAAAGACACGTCTACCCTTAACCGGACAGCAGTGGACTTGATCCGGGGTCCATGGTTGGCCCGGGCACAAACGGTCGGACGAGGGGCGCTGGCTGGTCAATGGATCCCGGCTCAAGGCCGGGATGACGGCTGGGGATAGCCGCGACTGGCATCGCGAATGACCCCTCCACCCTGAGAGACAGTCAGCTCACTTGAACGTTGTGGAGACGTAAGCCGCGAGGCCGGCGATCTGCTCGTCGGTGAGCTTGGCGGCATGGGGTGTCATCAGGGGCGTATTGGGCCCGACCTTCTCGCCGGCGCGGTAGGCTTTGAGGCGGGCGGCGATGTAGTCCGCGTCCTTGCCGGCCAGCTTTGGGAAGCTTGCCATCCCCTGCCCGCTGCGGCCGTGACAGTTGGCGCAGACCGTGGCGTAGGTCTTTTCCGCGGTGCCGAGGTCGGCCGCCGAAACGTCGGCCGCTCCCATCGCCAGCACCGCGGCCACGACGAGGCACGTCGCAATCTTCATGGAGCACCTACCTGGAAAGAGGTCAGCGGAAGGTCGGTCGTCGCGGTCGGCCGCGCCGCCCAAGAGGCAGGCAGCGCGACCTTGCGAGACAGGGTTCGGAGCCGGGCTCAGTTCGGCTCGAGCCGATAGATCTGGCCCTGATCGACAGCGGTATAGAGACTGCCGTCAGGCCCCTGGACGACGGAGCGGAAACGACCGCCGGCCGCCATGGGAATCTGCATGGTGGTGACCTCCTTGACCGACATGCCGTCCGGCGCGAGGTCGATCACGTCGATGCGCTGGCCGAAGGCCGTGCCGCCGAAACCGATCCCCATGATGCCGACGACCAGCCGACCGTCCCAATCGCCCCATTGCTCGCCGGTGAGGAACTCGGCCGAGGAGGTGCCCTGCGAGAGGCCGTTGTTGGTCCAGGCCGGGCGCTCAGCACGGTGATCTCGTCCGAATGCCAGGGGCCGTGCTCGGCGACGACCGGCTGGTTGTCGCCGGGCCGGAAGGCGATGCCCTGCACGTTACGGTGGCCGTAGGTGTAGGTCCGGGCATCGAAGCCCTGCGGCGGCGTGTTGCCGGGGGCCGCGTTGCCGTCACGGTCGACCCGCAGCACCTTGGAGCCGATCAAGGTCGGGCTCTGCGGCACCTTGCCGTTATGGGTGTCACCGGTGGTGACATAGAGGAAGCCGTCACCCGGATTGAAGCGGATCCGCCCGCCGTTGTGCGCGCCGGGGCCGCCGAAGGGATGGTTCGTCGCGGCGGGCTTGTACTCGATGTCATCGATGATGTCGGTCCGGTCCGACACGCCGGTGAGGTCGTCGTTCACCCTGAGGCGCATGACGCGATTGGTGATGGGGTCGGACAGGCTGGAGGTCGAGTAGACGTAGATCTGCCGGTTGCTGGCGAAGTTCGGATCGACGGCCACGCCGTTCATCCCCGCCTGCCCTTCGCAGAACAGATCGTCGTCGGTGCTGGCGTAGCCTTGGCTGCCCTTCATGCCCAAGAGCGCGTTGACGTCACCTGAGGGCAGCCGCACGGAGAGACCGCGGCACTTCTCGGTGTAGAACATCGTCCCGTCCGGCAGGAAGGCCATGTCCCAGGGGTTGTCGAGCTCCGACATGACAACGCTGGGGGTGATGCTGGGGGCCTTGCCCTCAGCCGCCGCAAGGGCCGGCAGGCCGAGGGACAGAGCTGAGGCCAGGGCAGCGCAAAGCGGCCAAGAGATTGGATGTCGCTTCATTGGATTTCCTCCCGATAGGCTTTGGTCTTTTTTTTGATCCACATTGCCCACGTGGGATAGACCTATGGCAGCACCGCCGAAGGTCAATGTCCTGTGACAAGGGAGGGCCCCTACGCGCGCAGCGAACCGCGCTGCATATGACTCGGTCAAGCCGTCTCGTAGATGCTCACCTCGCCTTCGATGACCTCTGTCGGCACGTCGAAGTCGGTGACCTTGTCGGCCGCCCAGGCAACGGCCTTGCGCGTCGACTCTTCCGCGGCAGCCTTGTCTTCGAAGATCGAGACGGTCGAGACCATGTCCTGACCCGCGACGATCGTATAGGCGACGAAGCCGGGCATCGTCTTGATCATCGGGGCGAAGTCTTCCCTGCCCTGACGCGCCAGCTCTTCGACGGCGGCCCCCTGAACCCGGTGATGTCGAATGACGGCATACATCTGTTTCGCTCCTTTCCTAGCGATCAGACCGGCGTTTGCGTGGCGATGTTCGCAGACGGGAAACGAGATTGGGCACTACAAGAGACGAAGAGCGGTTGGGAACCGCAGCGAACGCGCCTATAGTGCAATTAAACATCGTAAATTTTGCTCGCCAGATCGTCGTTATGGTTGCGTTGTAAGGGGGGATACCATGCGCGCTTTCATCTTCGTCGTCCTTTCGGCAATCGGCTTTGCCGTCCCGACTTTGGCCGGGTCTCCCGCGCCCACTCCAACCTATCAGGATCAAGGCTGGTCGCAGGACCTGCGGGAACGGTTCTACTACACGCCGCAGGGCTCGCACATGATGCGAGCGGATTGGTTCGCGGTGCTCGAACGCCCGGACGGTGGCGGTCGGTTCGGCGATCCGGCCTATCTGGAGCGCTTCGGGTTTCTCGCGCCGGAGGCACCGTCGGCCTTCAACGGCGCCGGTTACCCCATCGGCTTCGCGGTCGAGACGGCGAAGAACCAGATCGGTCTGACCTGCGCGGCGTGTCATACGGCGAACGTCCAGGTGAACGGCGAGACCATCCGCATCGACGGCGCCCCGGCGCATCTCGATTTCGACAGCTTCTACCAGGCGCTTACCCAAGCCGTGTCGCTGACCTTGCTCGATCGTGAGCGGTTCGGGCGCTTTGCCGCCACACTGGGCGCAACTGACACGATCACGGCCAAGGTGCTGCGGGCGGAGCTGGCTGCTTTCAACCTGAAGCTCACCGGCGATTCCGTGTTGCGCAGGCCTGCCTTGCGTTCGGGATTTGGCCGGGTCGATGCGCTGACGCAAATCGTCAACTCGCTCGCCGTGCGCGATCAGCGTCTCCCCGCCAATCTCTATCCGGTCGCGTCGCCGACGAGCTATCCGGCCTTGTGGCTTACGCCCCAGCTTGAGTTCGTCCAATGGAACCCCATTGCCGCGAGCCCGATCGCGCGCAACGGCGGACAGGTCCTCGGCGTGTTCGGCGGCACCAACCTCTCGCCCGATGCCGGCGTGGATGCCTTTCGCTCCACTATGCTGCTGCAGAACCTGCACGCCATGGAGCTGTGGCTTCAGGACTTGCAGCCGCCGAAATGGGACGAGGCGCGGATGGGCGCAATCGATACTGCGCTTGCGGCCGAAGGCGAGACGCTGTTCCGAGAAAACTGCGCCGATTGCCACAACATGGCACCCTACACCCGCACCGACCCTGCCAAAAACCACTTCGGAGAAACCTTCATCGAGATCGGCCGCATCGATTTCCGCAAAATCGGGACCGATCCGGCCTATATGCAAAACCTCTTGACCCGGCAGATCGTCACCAACGAGACCACCGCCCCGCTGTTCGACAATGCCGCAATCGTGCCCGCGGCGTCGTTTTTCGGCGGCGCTGTTCTCGCCTCGGTCCAACGCGCCATTGCGGAGGCAGGGCTGACGCCAAAGGAGATTGAAGCGTTGCATGGCTACCGCTTCACGACCGGTCCCGACGGCAAGCCGGTTCTCTACAGTCCGCCGCGCGCCACCGACCTCAAGGCGCCCCTGCTCGCCGGCGTCTGGGCGACGGGACCCTATCTTCACAACGGCTCCGTGCCGACGGTCTATGAGCTGCTGTCGCCCCCGGAGGAGCGCCGCGCGGTGTTCTGGACCGGCGGCCGCGCCCTGGATCTGCAGCGGCTGGGGTATCAAAGCGGCGACGCGCCGGGACGGTTCCGCTTCGATACCAGCCTGCGGGGCAACGGCAATGGCGGCCATGTCTTCCCGTCCGGTGGCCTCAGCCATGACGAGCGCATGGCGATCATCGAATATCTCAAGACCCAGTGAGCCCCATGAGCTATCTCGACCGACTCGACGCCACGTCGGACGCCGACCGCTGGCCGCTGGTGCGGCAGTGGATGCGGGACGAGCCCCTCGCCCTCTATGCCGAGTTGCGGGCCTACCGGCCTGTCCTGGATCTCCCTGAGGTGACCCTGGCCACGCGCCACAGCGACTGCATCGATATCCTGGGGCGGCACGATGTGTTCAGCGTCGCCCCCTATCGCCCCAAGCAGGGTAACTACTGGATGGCCGAGGATGACACCGCGCGGCACTGGCGCGAGAAATCGATCATGCGGGCAATCCTCGACTTCGAGATGATCCCGGACCTGCGGGCTTGGGTCGAAGCCGAGGTTACACGGCGGCTGGATGCTGCGCGCGGCTGCACGATCGACGCCGTGGCCGAGATCACTAGAGCCGTTCCGATCGGCGTCGTCTCGCAGTTCTTCGGCCTGACCGGGGCGGACCCCAAGGACATGATCGAGTGGTCCTACTGGAACCAGATGGACGCCTTCTGGAATCAGCCCTTCGACGATCCGCAGTTCGCCATAGCGGATGAGATCGTGGCGAAGCGAGAGGCGGCCAACGAGGCGATGCGGGCCTATCTGATCGCGCTGGTGCAGGAGCGTGCGGCGGCTTTGCAGGCGGGACAGCCAGGCGACGACATGGTCTCACGCCTGCTGCGGCTTTCGGCCAGCCAAGCGCTTCACTTCGATGTACCGCTGGTCGTGCTGAACGCAGGCGGGCTCCTGATCGGCGCGGTCGAGACGACGTCGCATGCAGCGGTCAATGCGCTTCTCGTCCTGTCGGACGACGCCGAGCGTCACGCGGCAGCGGTGGCGGCGGCGCAGTCCGATGACCCCGCGGCGCTCGACGGCCATGTCTATGAAGCACTCCGCTTCAAGCCGGCCTTTCCCTACTTCTTCCGCAGGGCCGAATCGGACACCACGCTGGCACGCGGCGGCGACTACGAGACGCTTGTCGCCCAAGGCAAGATGGTGCTGGCGGTTACGCACAGCGCGATGTTCGACCCGACCGCGATCAGCGCACCGGAGAGCTTCGACCCCTCGCGCGGGCTGCGCGGCAGCTTCACCTTCGGATACGGCCTGCATGAGTGTCTCGGCCGCGCCATCGGCGCCGCCATGATTCCCGCGATCGTGCGTTCGGTGCTCAGATGCCAGGGGCTCGATGCCGGTGCGGTCGACTATCGCCGCGGACCGGTGCCCGAAGCCTGGCCTTGGAGCGTCCCGGGCACGTGAAGATGGCCCTCGTCGCGAAACCATGGATAATCGAGACAAGCGGCATGTGACGGGGGACCGAGTGATGGGAAAGTCTATCGTGTTGATCCACGGGGCCTTTGCCGGCCCCTGGTGCCTGGACACCTACAAGGGCTTCTTCGAAGCGCGCGGCTGGACCTGTCACGCGCCGGCCCTGCGCTACCACGACGGCGACCCGAAGGCAGAGCGGCCACCCGCGTTCGCCGACACCAGCATCATGGATTACACCAAGGACATGGCCGCCTTTGTCGAGGGTTTGGATGAGGCGCCGGTTCTGCTCGGCCATGCGGTGGGCGGCCTGGTGGCGCAGCAGGTCGCTGCCATGGGCCTCGCCAGCGGCGTGGTGCTGATCAATCCCAATTCCGCCTGGGGCATGCTGCCGGAAACCGACGACGAACGCGCGGTCGCGCGCAGCTTCATGGAGCAGGGCCCTTTCTGGAAGGCGCCCATGCGTATCGCCTTCGACATGATCGCGCCCTATGCCTTCAACAAGCTGGACGAGGCAACCCAGCACGCGGTGTTCGATCGGCTCGGCCCGGAGTCCGGCCGGGTGATGTTCGAGATGTTCTTCTGGATGTTCGACGACCATCGCGCCGTGGCCGTCGATTTCGATAAGGTGACCTGCCCCGTCCTCGTCGTCTCGGGCGAGGAAGACCGCGCCGTCCGCCACGCGGTCGGTCAGGAGATCGCGCAGAAGTATGGCGCCAAGGGCAGCTTCCACCTGGCCAAGGGCCACGCCCACTACCTCTTCATGGAACCCGGCTGGGAGGAAATCGCCGGCTATTGCGCCGATTGGCTGGAAGAGCGGATCTCGTAGCTAGCCCGCTGTTGGCGTGAAGATAACGGTCTGTATGCGCCAACTCTGTTCATTGTCACGGCGCAGAACGATCATCTGATTGAAGGTCGTCGCAGCGTCGCTGCCGTCGATGCTCAGAGCGATCTGGTTCGTGACGACCGCAAGGTCTTCCCGCCCGGTGAAGGACCAGTCCGAAAAGCGATCGGAGAGGCCGGGCTTGAAGGCCTGGGTCACGAAGTCTGTGATCTTGTCGAGACCCGTGATGCGCTCATGACCTGGCGGCATGAGGACAGCGTCCTCCGCCCAGAAACTCCTCCACTCCGAGGAATGGCCCGTGACCAGATCGTCGGTCCAGGTCTCGATGAGAGAGCGAAGCCGATCGGACTCTCCCTCAGGCAGCGTGTTGGCGCCGAGCGCCGGTAGGGAGTTTTCAGGCATGCTGGTCGCTTCTTCGCTTCCGATTCGAGATCGCGGTGGATCCGCAACACCACCTTACAATTACGGGTACGGCAGCACCACAAGCCCTTACGACGTGTTCCGCAAGGCGTAATCGCTGATGGCCAGCGGAGATGAGCGCCGCCTGTGGCGTTGGTCAGGATGGGCAGCGCTCCACGCTACAACCGGATGCCGGTCGCGCCAGGAAAACGTCTGGTCTGCGAAGCGCAGACTCCCCAGGCGGCCAGAGGAGGGCCGCTGAGTCGTTGTGCCGATACTCTTAGCTGCCAGCCTCAGTTAGGATTCTTACACTCATTATCCATGTGCATCTTAACCGTGTGGGCCTTCGGTGTATCGCTGTGGCAGTAGCACTGACTATCGTCTAGGTCCCATTGGCATATGATGCCCGCTTCCGGCGAGCTGCAACTCACCGTCCACCCGCCATCATTGTGGTCTTTTGTGGCTTTTTGACCATAACAGGTGACATATAGATTGGTTCCACCCTTGTCTACGGTCGTGTCGTACGTGCAGTCACCACACTCAAAGTTGTGGTGCTGGTCCGGATTGTGGTGAATGCCAACGTCGCTCGCCGCACCCGAAGTCGCCCATAGCATGGCGCAAGCCGCCGCCACGGCCATCAGAACGTGAAGCTTCATGGCAAGTCTCCCTCTCTCCAAAGTCCGCGATAGATAACACACTAAAGATATATATAACTTAATTTCGTTAACGGTACAACAGTCATCCGACATCCACCCGATGTAGCGCGGCCCGCACCTGCCACTTTTGGCAATGTTTGAGCGACGGGCTGGTCCGCGACCCGTCCTTGGTCGGCTTCGGCGTCGCCAGCCTGCGCACGACGTTTCCGAGATCGTAGACGAGCGCGTGAAGCTGGGGCCGGACCTCCGGTACACAGTCGAAGTGTCAGAATTTTTTACAGATTGAGGAGCTCAACCCGCGCGGGTGTAAAAAATTGGCTAATACAGCTCATGCGACCTGAGCCCAAGCCGGCGCCAAGACATTGAAAACGAACACTATCCTGAATTGGCATAAAGATTGCTGGTATTGGATGTCACTTGGCTGATGAGCAATGGGGAGAAGACGTGATGTCGTTCCGAGAAAACGCCTATGTTCGGCTTGCTTCCATCGCATCGGCCGTGACGATCACGCTTATGCTGGTTGCAACCGACGCCTCGGCTGCGCTGATTACCAAGGGCTTCAAGTGGACGGGAACGGGCGGATACACAGCGGAAGGCGTCATTACTTACGACGACAGCTTTGCGGTCGTCTCGGCAATTGATGCAGGTCCTACAACAGGCATCGAAGCGCTGAGCATATCGTTTTTCGATCCGACGAATACGCTTCTCTCGAAGCAGGTGAATGTCGCGGGTGGTGTTTCATCCTACGCGCTCCTGCTCATCACCTTCGACACGGCGTCCATGCAATTCTCGGAAGGCACTGTATTCAATCTCGGGTCGGAAACTGCGGGAGAGCATTTCCTGCTTGGAACGATCATTGGGGTATCACAGTTGTTTCTGGCTGGTCCGAACCCCAACGACGACCAGGTGTTGGACTCAATTCCGACGGGAACCACAATCGACGTCTTTGCGCTCCCCGCGCCTGCCACGCTGATCCTCTTTGGACTGGGTCTCATGGGTCTCGGCCTCATGGGTCTCGGCCTCATGGGGCGCCGGCGGCTCGTTTGACGAAACGGATGGGCAGCACGAAAGGGGACGACCTTTGGGTCGCCGCCTTCATGTCGGCCTAGAGCTTGTCCCGCAAGGCGTAGTAGCTCATCGCCAGCACCAATAGCGGCCAGCGGAGATGGGGGCCGCCCGGGAAGGGCCGGACCGGCAGCCGGCTTAGCAGGTCCATGCGCTCGGCCGTGCCGCCGATGGCGTCGGCGACGATGCGCCCGGCCATGGTGGCCAGGGCCACGCCGTGGCCGGAATAGCCGCCGGCCGAGAGGTACTTGGGCCCGAGGCGGGCGAAGTACGGCAGGCGATGGGCGGTGATCGCCAAGGTGCCGCCCCAGCCATAGTCGATCTTCGCCTCGGCGAGCTGGGGATAGATCTTGAGCATGTAAGGCCGCACGAACGCCTTGATGTCGTCTGGGAACTTATAGCTGTAAGTCTCTCCCCCACCGAACAAAAGTCGGCGGTCGGCGGAGAGGCGATAGTAGTTGATGACGAAGCGGGAGTCGGCCACGGCCACGTCGTCGCGGATGAGGTTGCGGGCGGTGTCTTCGGGCAGCGGCTCGGTGGCGATGATGAAGTTGTTGATCGGCATGACCCGTCGGGCCACCCGCGGGACAAGTTCGTCCAGGTAGCCGTTACAGGCTAGCACGACGAACTCGGCCTCGACCTCCGCCTGGGCGAGCCGGACCCGGTGCGGGGTACCTTCCTCGATGCCGAGCACCTGGGCTTTCTCGAACAGGCGAGCGCCGGCCCGGCGGGCCGCATCGGCAAGACCGAGCGCGAAATTGAGCGGATGCAGATGCCCGGCCCCCATGTCGAGCGTGCCGCCGTAGTAGGCCGTGGTGCCCAGCATCTCGCGCACCTCCGCCTTGTCGAGCGACCGGATCTGGTCATAGCCGTATTGGTTGCGCAGCAGCGCCGCGTAGTCATGAGAGTCTTTGATGAAGCGCTCCCGATGGTCGGCGTGCAGGACGCCGGGCTTGAAGTCGCAGGCGATGCCGTGGCGGAGGATGAGCGTGCGCACCAGGTCCTTGGCGTCCTCGGCGATCTGCCAGAGCGCCTTGGCCTCGTCCTGGCCGAGCCAGCTTTCCAGCTTGTCCTGGCTGAGCCGCTGACCACTGCCGACCTGGCCGCCATTGCGTCCCGAAGCGCCCCAGCCGACCCGGTGCGCCTCCAGCAGCACCACGTCGAGGCCGCGCTCGGCCAGATGCAGCGCCGTCGAAAGCCCGGTGAAGCCGCCGCCGATGACGCAGACATCGCAGCGCAGCGGCTCCTGCGCCTCCGGAAAGGGCGCGATCTCCTTGGCCGTGGCCGCGTAGTAGGAGGGAGGATAGCGGCCCGGCCGGTCGTTGGCGGTCAGAAAGCTTGGCGAGAACAGCGGGCCGCTCCGGCATGATTGCACTCTCAGCCGGTTCTTTACCCCTGCCCCGCGGATCGGTCGAGACCAGCTTGCCGTGTTGTCGGGTGGGGCTCAAATTGAGGCCACCGCGTATTCGAGAGTTAGTCAGTGGCAACAGCGACCGCCAGCCCGTCTCAGCCGATCCCGGCCCTGCCGGAGCCGTTCCAGGACTGGTTCGCGGCGCAGGGTTGGGCGGTCTATCGCCACCAGCTCAGCATGGTCGAGGCGGCACAGGCCGGCCAATCAGCGCTGCTGATCGCCCCCACGGGCGCCGGCAAGACCTTGGCCGGCTTTCTGCCAAGCCTCTTAACCCTGGCTGAGCAGCCGAGAACCGGCCTCCACACCCTCTACATCTCGCCGCTTAAGGCGCTGGCGGTCGACATCGAGCGCAATCTGGAGCGGCCAATCCGCGAGATGGGGCTTAAGATCGAGGTGGAGACTCGCACCGGCGACACGCCCCAGGCCAAGCGGCAGCGGCAGAGGCACAAGCCGCCGCACATGCTGCTGACCACGCCGGAGTCCCTCGCCCTCCTGCTCTCCTACCACGACGCCGCCGAGATCTTCCAAGGCCTCCAGTGCATCGTCGTCGACGAGCTACATGCCCTGGCCAACAGCAAGCGCGGCGATCTGCTGGCCCTGGCCATGGCGCGCCTCGACGCGCTCTCCCCCGGGCTGCGCCGGGTCGGCCTCTCGGCCACGGTGCACGACGAGGACTATCTGCTGCGCTGGCTGGCCTCGGGCCTCGATGCGCCCGATACCTCCGTGCGCAAGGTCCGCGGCGACAGCGGCGCCAAGCCGGAGATCGAGATCCTCGATACGGCGGCACACCTCCCCTGGTCGGGTCATATGGCGGTGCATGCCCTGGCGGAGGTCTACGAGCGCCTGAAGCAGGCCCAGACGACCCTGGTCTTCGTCAACACCCGAGCCCAGGCGGAGATCGTCTTCCAGGACCTCTGGCGCCGCAACGAGGACGGACTCGAGATCGGCCTGCACCACGGCAGCCTGGCGGTGGAACAGCGCCGCAAGGTGGAGGCCGCCATGGCCCGCGGCGCGCTGCGGGCGGTGGTGGCGACCAGCTCGCTCGATCTCGGTGTCGACTGGGCGGCCGTCGACCAAGTGATCCAGATCGGCGCTCCCAAGGGGGCGAGTCGCTTGCTGCAGCGCCTGGGCCGCGCCAACCACCGCCTGGACGAACCGAGCCGGGCACTCCTGGTGCCGGCCAACCGTTTCGAGGTGCTGGAGTGCCAGGCCGCGCTCGAAGCCGTGCGCGCCGGCAGCCTGGACGGTGACCCACCCCGGCAGGGCGGCCTCGACGTGCTCTGCCAGCACATCCTCGGCACCGCCTGCGCCGGTCCGTTCGATGCCGATGCTCTTTATGACGAAGTCTGCAAGGCGGCGCCCTACACTGGCTTGTCGCGGGAGCTCTTCGACAAGGCGCTCGGCTTCGTCTGCGACGGCGGCTATGCGCTCAAGAGCTACGACCGCTTCCGGCGTGTCGCACAGGCGGCCGACGGGCTCTACCGGATGACCAACCCGCGGCAGATTCAGCGCTATCGCATGAACCTGGGCGTCATCGTCGAAGCGCCGACCTTGAAGGTGCGCCTCAAGGGTGGGCGTTCGCTCGGCGAGGTGGAGGAGTACTTCGTCCAGGGCCTCAGACCCGGCGACACCTTCATCTTCGGCGGCGAGCTGCTGGTCTTTCTCGGCATCCGCGAGCTGACCGTCGAGGCGGTGCGCGGCAAGGGCGGCGAGCCCAAGGTGCCGGCCTATGTCGGCGGCAAGCTGCCGCTGACCACCCACCTGGCCGACCGGGTGCGGGCCATGCTGGAGACGCCGGCCGACTGGGGCGATCTGCCGCCGCCGGTGCAGGAATGGTTGGCGCAGCAGCGCCGACGCTCAGTCATGCCGCCCGAGGAAGGTCTGCTGGTCGAGACTTTCCCGCGCGGCGAGCGCGAGTACCTCGTCGCCTACTGCTTCGAGGGGCGCAACGCGCACCAGACCCTCGGCATGCTGCTGACCAAGCGCATGGAGCGGGCCGGCCTCTCGCCGCTCGGCTTCGTCGCCACCGACTACGTCATCGCCGTCTGGAGCCTGAAGCCGGCGCGCGACGTCGATGCTCTCTTCGACGAGGACATGCTGGGCGATGACCTGGAGGAATGGATGGCCGAGTCCTCCCTGCTCCGCCGTACCTTCCGCAACGTCGCGGTGATCGCCGGGCTGATCGAACGGCGCATGCCGGGGCAGGAGAAGACCGGCAAGCAGGTCACCTTCAGCGCCGACCTGATCTACGACGTGCTGCGCAAGCACGAGCCGGACCACGTGCTGCTGCAGGCGACCCGCGCCGACGCCGGCGGCGGCTTGACCGACATCCGCCGATTGGCGCAGATGCTGGCCAGGGTAAAGGGCCGGATTCGCCACTGCCGCCTGGACCGTGTCTCGCCCCTGGCGGTGCCGGTCCTGCTGGAGGTCGGCAAGGAGCAGGTCTACGGCCAGGCCCTGGACGAGCTGCTGGACGAGGGCGCGCAGGCCTTGATCGAAGAAGCCATGAGCGACGAGACGGTGCAGGGCCTGCTGCCGATATGAGCCAGTTCTGCTACATCAACGGCGCGGAGCTGGTGATGGACCGGCGGGGCGCCCTCTATTGGCCCGACCGCAAGATGCTGGTGGTCGCCGACCTGCACTTCGGCAAGGGCGCGGCCTTTGCGGCGGCGGGCCAATTGCTGCCGCCCTATGACACCGCAGCCACCCTCTCCCTGCTGGAAACCTTGATCGCGGCCTACCGGCCCTGCCAGGTGGTGGCGCTCGGCGACTCCTTCCACGACGAAGAGAGCGCGGCGCGGCTGGACAGCGACAGCGATGCACGCCTGCGCAAGATGGTCGAGGCCGTCGACTGGACCTGGATCCTGGGCAACCACGACCCGGCCATCGAAGCCGGCCTCGGCGGCGCGGTGACCGAGGAACTGGTCGTCGGCCCCCTGCTGTTCCGCCATGAGGCGAGCCTCGGCGCCGCGCAGGCCGGCGAGATCTCCGGCCATTTCCACCCCAAGGCCTGCGTAAGGGTGCGGCAGCGGCGCCTCACGCAGCGCTGCTTCGTCGGCGACCCCATGCGCCTCGTGCTGCCGGCTTTCGGCGCCTTCACCGGCGGCCTCGATGTGCTGGACGAGGCGATCAGCAGCCTGTTCCCGAAGGACTTCCGGGTCTGGCTGCTCGGCCGGCAAGGCGTCTATCCCTTCCCCTCCAGGGCACTTCAGCCCATCGCCCCCTACTACGCCCTGTGATCCGGTGCTAAGGCCCACGCGTAAAGCCCTCACAGAAACAGCCGGCAAGCCAGCCGGTCGATAAAACGAACCGTCTGGGGACGCAGGTTTCATGGGCTCCGCTTCGCCCGTGCTGGTATGGTTCCGTCAGGACCTCCGGCTCACCGACAATCCAGCCTTCCATGCCGCCGCCGCAAGCGGCCAGCCGCTGTTGTGTCTCTTCATCCTGGAGGACGAGGACGCCGGCGCCTGGGACCTTGGCGGCGCGGCGCGCTGGTGGCTGCACCATTCCCTGACCTCTTTGCGGGCGAGCCTCGCCGAGCTTGGCTTGGAGCTGGTATTACGCCATGGCCCGGCCGAGCGGGTGTTGGCGGAGGCGATCGACGAGAGCGGCGCCACGGCGGTCCACTGGAACCGCTGTTACGAGCCCTGGCGCATCGCCCGCGACAAGACGATCAAGTCGGCCTTGCAGGCGCGCGGCGTCGAGGCGAACAGCCACAATGCCGCCTTGCTGCAGGAACCCTGGACCGTGAAGACCCAGGGCGGCGAGCCCTTCAAGGTCTACTCGCCCTTTTGGAAGACGCTGCGGCAAATGCCGGTGCCGGCGCCTTCCGCGAAGCCGGGACAGGTCGAGGCAGCGCCTACCCTCAAGAGCGACGACCTCGAGTCCTGGGCCCTGCTGCCGAGCCGGCCCAATTGGGCCGAGGCCTTTCCGGCGCACTGGACGCCGGGCGAAGACGGCGCCGTCGCGCAGCTAGAGCGTTTCTTCGAGACCGGCCTGAAGGGCTACGGCGAGGGGCGCAACCGCCCGGACAAGCCATCCACCTCGCGTCTCTCGCCGCATCTGCGTTGGGGCGAGATCGGCCCGCGGCAGATCTGGCACCGCACCTTGGCTCACGTCGAGCAGATCGGCGGCGGCGACAAAGATGCCTGGAAGTTTCTGAGCGAGATCGCCTGGCGCGAGTTCTCCTACCACCTGCTCTACCACTGGCCGGACCTGCCCGAGCGCAACTGGCGCTCCCAGTTCGACGACTTTCCCTGGAAGGACGACGAAGCGCTTTACGAAGCCTGGTGCCGCGGCCGCACCGGCTACCCAATCGTCGATGCCGGCATGCGGGAGCTTTGGGCCACGGGCTGGATGCACAACCGCGTGCGCATGATCACGGCCTCCTTTCTGATCAAGGATCTCCTGGTGCCTTGGCAGCGGGGCGAGGCCTGGTTCTGGGACACCCTGGTGGATGCCGACCTGGCCAACAACGCCGCGAGCTGGCAGTGGGTCGCCGGCTCGGGCGCCGACGCCGCCCCCTACTTCCGCATCTTCAATCCGGTCAGCCAGGGCGAGAAGTTCGACCCCAAGGGCGACTATGTCCGCGCCTGGGTGCCGGAGCTCGCCAAGCTGCCGGACGAGGTGCTGCACCAGCCCTGGACCGCCAGCGAGGATCAGTTGCGCGCGGCGGGCGTCACCCTCGGGGAGAGCTATCCCCGCCCCCTCGTCGATCACAAGGAAGCACGCGAATTGGCGCTCGACGCCTTTGAAACGATAAAAAGGAAAGCTGCATGAAAATCGCTGTTGTCGGCGCGGGTGCCGCCGGCTTGGGAGCTGCTTGGGCCCTCTC
>JANQIA010000035.1 GCA_028282405.1 Rhodovibrionaceae bacterium | reverse complement strand
CACTAATGAATCCGAATACAGGGAGACGAACAAACATGGGCATCCGTGACTCATTTGGCTGGGCGCTCGGCGCTGCAGCCGCCGGTGCGATTGCGGTCGCATCGCCCGCCTTGGCCGAGGACAGTGTAACTTTCGCATCCTGGGGCGGCGCGCTGCAGGAGGCGCAACGCAAGGCCTTGATGGACCCCGCCGAGAAGGCTCTCGGCATCACCATCCGGGAAGATACGACCAACGGCATTGCCGACGTGCGCGCCCAGGTCCTGGCCAATGCCGTCAAGTGGGACATCACTGAGCAGGGCTCCAACACCTGCGTCATCCTGAAGAGCGAGGGCCGCATCGAGCCGCTCGACTACAGCGTCATCGACACCACCGGCGTCAATCCGGCGGTGGTCGATAGCCACTGGATCGGCGTTCTCTACTATTCGACCGTTATTGGCTGGAACACTGACAAGTTCGGTGACGACGGCCCGAAGACCTGGGCTGACTTCTGGGACGTCGAGAAGTTCCCGGGCGCGCGCGCCATGTACGCCAAGCCCTACTACAATCTCGAAGCGGCGCTGATGGCCGATGGCGTGCCGATGGATCAGGTCTACGACGTGCTGGAGACCGAAGAGGGTCTCGATCGCGCCTTCGCCAAGCTGGAAGAGATCAAGCCGCACGTGGCGGTCTGGTGGCGTTCCGGCGCGCAGTCCGCTCAGTTGATCAAGGACGGCGAAGTCGACCTCATCAGCATCTGGAACGGTCGCATCTCCTCGGCCATCGACGACGGCGCCAAAGCCGACCTCACGTTCAACCAAGGCGTCTTGGACTTCGATTGCCTGATCGTGCCGAAGGGTGCACCGAACAAAGAGCTGGCGATGAAGGTGATCAACCAGTTCATCAACCCTGAGAACCAGGCCAACCTGCCGAAGTACATCACCTACGGCCCGACCAACGAAGCCGCCTTCGATACGGGGAAGATCTCGCCGGAAGTCGCAGACTCGGTGAACTCCTCTCCGCAGAATGCAAAAGACCAGCTGGTGCTGAAGTCGGCCTTCTACATCGGGAAGATCGACGAGCTGCAAGAGCGCTTTGACGAGATGATCCAGGAGTAGGACTGCAGCATCCCTGCGGTTTCTACCGGGACGGTGCCGCTGGCATCGTCCCGGTCTTCCTGGACGAACCTGCCGTTACCGAGCGCTGCCCCGAGATGCAGGGGCATGCTACGCTGTCGCGTCAGCAAGGGTAACGGAATGCGCAAGTACGCAGCCCGGTAAAGCGAATGCCCGAGACACCACTCTCTCTCCCTATTTCCGTTCGCGGCATCACCAAGTCCTATGGCCGCTTCAAGGCCCTGGACGATGTCAGCCTGGAGGTGGCGAGCGGTGAGTTCATCACCCTGCTCGGGCCCTCCGGCTCGGGCAAGACGACACTGCTGATGGTCCTGGCTGGCTTCTCCCGCCCTGACTGCGGCAGCGTTCGCTTCGGCGACGACGAGGTCATTCGCACGCCGCCGCACAAGCGCGGGGTCGGCATGGTGTTCCAGAACTATGCCCTCTTCCCCCACATGAACGTCTTCAACAACGTCGCCTATCCCCTGAAGCTGCGCGGCGTCGGGGCTGCCGATACTGCGCAGCGGGTCGAGCGCGCCCTGAACCTGGTGCAGCTCGGCGCCTATATGGAGCGGCGTGTGGACCAGCTCTCCGGCGGCCAGCGCCAACGGGTCGCCTTGGCGCGGGCGATCGTCTTCGAGCCGCGCATTCTCCTGATGGATGAGCCGCTCTCCGCGCTCGACAAAAAGCTGCGTGAGCAGATGCAGATCGAGATCAAGCACCTGCACGAGCAGCTTGGCATGACCACCGTCTACGTGACGCACGACCAGCGCGAGGCGCTGACCATGTCGGACCGGGTGGCGGTGATCAACGACGGCCGCTTCATGCAGCTCGACGAGCCCAAGCAGCTCTACGAGCGCCCGCGCAGCCACTTCGTCGCCGACTTCATCGGCGAGTCCTCCTTCCTGCCGGTTGAGGTGGAGCAGAACGAGGCGCGCCTCAACGGCACGCCGTTGCGCCTGGCCGAGCAGCCGACCGCCGGCGGACGTCAGCTTCTGGTCGTGCGACCTGAGAAACTTGAAGTTCTGACCAATGGCAGCGGCAGCGACCTCAACTGCCTGACCGGCACCGTCAAGGAGCTGGTCTATCAAGGCGAGAGCTTCATCTTCTATGTCTCGCTGGACGGCGGCGCCGAGATCGTCGTGCGCAGCCCCAGCCGGCGAGAAGCCTTGGCCGTGGTGCCGGAGCGTGGCCAGCCGATCCGTCTCGGCCTCCACCCCGAGGACACCATCCTGGTGCCCGAGCAGTCATGACCGCGATCCCCCGCGACACGGCCATCCCTGCCGCCGCAGGCAACAACGCCGACGGTCTTGCGGAAGACGCACGGCGCGAACGCTGGCAAATGTTCGGCCTTTGCTCACCGGCGCTGCTGCTGGTCGGACTCGTCGTCTTCATTCCTGTCGGTTGGCTGTTCTGGCTGTCGTTCTTCGATGCCCAGGGCGTCCTGACCTTCGAGAACTACGAGCGCATGTGGGGCAGTCGCTCTTACATCCGCACCTTCCAAACGACCTTCGAGATCAGCTTCATCGTCACCGCCGCCTGCGTGCTGATGGGCTATCCGCTGGCCTACATGCTATCCCAGCTGCCGCCCCGTGCCGCCGGCATCTGCATGATCTTCGTCATCCTGCCGTTCTGGACGTCTCTTTTGGTGCGCACCTACGCCTGGCTGGTGCTGCTGCAGCGCCAGGGTCTGATCAATACCTGGATGATCGATCTCGGCATCATCGATGAGCCCATGCGCCTGGTGCACAACTTCACCGGCACGGTGATCGGCATGGTGCACATTCTGCTGCCCTTCCTGGTGCTGCCGCTCTTTGCCGCCATGAAGTCGATCGACCGCGACTACCTCAAGGCCGCCGCCAATCTGGGGGCAAGCCCGACACGCGCCTTCTGGCAGGTCTTCTTCCCGCTGTCCCTCCCGGGGCTCTTCGCCGGCATTGTCTTGGTCTTCGTGCTCTGCCTCGGCTTCTACGTCACTCCGGCCCTGCTCGGCGGCGGCAAGACCATCATGTGGGCCATGCGTATCGAGACCAGCGTCAACCTCTACGCCAACTGGGGGGCGGCCAGCGCGCTCGGCGTCGTCTTGCTGATCGTGACGCTCGGCCTGCTCTACATCCTCAACAAGGCCTTCCGGCTCGACAAGCTGATGGCGGGGCCACGCTGATGCTCAATCGGCCCGCCTCCGAAACCCAGATCACGCACCTCCAGCGTCTATGGCTCTACTTCTGGTGCGGGCTGGTCATGCTGTTCCTGATCCTGCCCTCGCTGATCGTCATTCCCATGTCCTTCTCGGACTCGATCTATCTCGAGTTCCCGCCGCAAAGCTGGTCTCTGCGCTGGTACGAGAACTACCTCGGCTCCCTCGAATGGCGCGAAGCGACCTACGTATCGCTCAAGGCGGCCCTGTTCACGGTGCTGGTAGCTACGCCCATGGGCACGGCGGCTGCCTACGGCCTGCACGTCAGCGGCATGCGGTTTGCGACCATCATCCGCGTGGCACTGGTCATGCCGCTGATGACGCCGATCATCCTGATCGCGATCGGCGCCTTCTACCTCTTCGCCAAGCTGCATCTGAACTACACGCTGCTTGGCCTGATCATCGCCCACTCGACGCTGGCCATCCCCTTCGTGCTGGTGACGGTGTCGTCCGGCCTGCAGACCTACGACATGAATCAGGAGATGGTGGCCCGCTCGCTCGGCGCCTCGCGCTTGCGCGCCTTCTTCACCGTCACCCTGCCGCAAATTCGCTTCTCGGTGATCTCCGGCGCGCTCTTCGCCTTCATCACCTCGCTCGACGAAGTGATCGTCGCCATGTTCATTTCAGGCGGCGAGAACGCGACCTTGAACCGACGGATGTTCAACGCCCTGCGGGATCAGATCGACCCGACCATCGCGGCGATCTCGACCTGCCTCATCCTGGTCTCCATCGTTCTGTTGATGATCGCCCAGTTTTTCGGCACCCAGCGGGCGCGCCGCCCGACGCCTTGAGCCGGTCCCCGCTCGCGCGCAGGCTTTCCTTGCGTTGCTGCCGACGCACCACACTTGATAGTCTATTTTATAGACACTATATAAAATATAGTATTGGGTTTCGCGGGAGGGACATGGCGATGCGATCGCGCGTAGGGCTTTGGGGCGGTTCCTGTGCGATCCGTTTGCCGAAGATGGCTGTCGAAAGCCTCGGCCTGCACGAGGGCGAAACCGTAAACCTTCAGCTCGAGGGGGGTGCCTTGGTCATCCGACCTGCAAAGCTGCACTACGTGCTAGACGACCTCGTAGAAGAAGCAAACAGGCTGAAGGCACCAGAACCGCTTGACGATACAGCCGTGGGCGAAGAAGCCCTGTGAAAACCGGCCGGGGCCAAATCGTCTGGGTCAACTTCACCCCGCAAAAAGGACACGAGCAGGCAGGTCGGCGACCAGCTTTGGTAATCTCACCGGCCGCCTACAATGCGGTTTCCAACACGGTTTTGGTGTGCCCGATCACGACAAATACCGATCCGTGGCCGTGGAAAGTTCTTCTGCCCGAGCAGGGTGATGTCTCCGGCGCGATCCTTGTCGATCAACTGAAATCAATCGATGCGACAGCCCGGCAGATGGAGGATTCCGGCCAAAGCGTGGACGCTGAAGTGCTGGACGAAGTTCTGGCCCGCTTGGCTACGTTAACCGGCTGAATTCACGTACGGACCTTTATGGCATTCAACGATAGTCCGCGAAAACCTATTCACAGACGATGTAGTCCTGCGGCAACGCCGACAGCACCTCTGCCGCGCCATCGGTGACGATTAGGGTATGGCCGAGCGATATGGCCAGGTTCTTCTCCGCGTCGATCAGGATGGCATGGAGGAAGAGCACCATGCCCGGTGTCATCTCCAAGGGATTGCCGCTGTAGAGCATGGGCGGCACGTCCATCCAGGTGGGTCGATAGGTCGCCCCAAGGGAATAGCCGCAAGCCGCCATGCGGGCATGGCCGAAGCCGTTGGTATCGAAGACGCGGCGGTGAGCATCGTCGATCTCCCCCATGGGCCGGCCGGACTTTGCCGCTTCGGTCATGGCGGCGATGGCCTCCTTGGTGACCTCGAACATGCGGCGCTGATCCTCATTCGGCTTACCGATGGCCACGGTACGCATCAGGCAGGCGCAGTAGCGGCGATAGCACGCACCGAACTCCAGGGTCAGTTGGTCGACAGCATCGAGCGTGCGAAAACCAGTCGCGGCACGGATGAGCAGCGCACGGTCGCCGGAGCCGAGCACCGGGCCAGACGCAGCCAGATCGCCGCCGCCTTTCAGAATGGGGGCATCCCCGGCTGCCGCGATGTCGCCTTCGAAGACGCCGGGGCCAGCAGTCTCCACCATCGCGGTTAACGAGGCATCGGCCAATTCGGCGCCGCGCCGGACATAAGCCAGCTCCGCCGGGGACTTCACCAGGCGCAGCGACCGGATGACGAGCGAGGCGTCGACCAGTTCGCACCAGCCGGACAGGGCACGCTCGACCTTGACGTAGTTGACCGGCGTCAGGCCATGCGTCGCCAGCTCGATGCCGACCTTCGCTCCTTCCAACCCCTTCTCAGCCAGGATGGCTTTCAGATCCTCGGCAGGGTTCGCCCCCTCGGCGTCGAACCAGATGCGGATGTCCTCGATCACCGAGGTGCGCCGGGCCTGCTCCAAATCCGGCTTGCGTGTCAGCAGGGTGATCGGCGTGTCGTCGGCCGTAAGCACCGCGCATTGGAAGAAGACCCAGCCCCCAGTGTCGAAGCCGGTGAGATAGTAGTGGCTCTCCTGCGCGAAGAGGAGGATGGCTGCGAGGTCCTCCTCCTTCAGCTTGGCCCGCGCCGCCGCGATGCGTCCTTCGAACTCGGAACGCTCGAAATGCAATGCCATTGGAACTCTCCCCCTGTCCGGTTCTCTTGCCGCTCTTGATGAAGTCATGATCATAGTCTTAGGCGGGGGAAGTGCCGCCCCCTGACTGCGCAGCCCGGCTCCCCGCTTGACGCGCTTCACCCGACGTGCCGCAGGGTCTAGCCTTGTGCGTTCACGCGACGGAAAGATGCGCGGAGGAGGCAAGCGGCATGGTTGGCGAGACGGCGCCGAAGTTCGAGAAGCTCTTTACGCCACTCACGATTCGGGGCGTCGAGATACGCAACCGCATCCTCTCCACCGGGCACCAGACCTTGCTGTCCGAGAACGGCCTGATCGGCCCGGACTTCATCGCCTATCACGAGGCGCGCGCGAAGGGCGGCGTCGGGCTGATCGTCACCGAGGCCGCCCGCTATCACGAAAGCGCCATGAGCGACGGGCCGGAGCTGCTGGCCCACACCGACGCCTGCATCGAGGGCTACGCCAAGCTGGCCGAGACGGTGCATCGCCACGGCGCGAAGATCTTCGGCCAGCTCTCTCACGCCGGGCGTTGCTCCAAGCGCATGCAGGGCGGCTTGCGCAGCGTCGTCTTCGCCCCCTCCTCGGTCCCGGACAACCGCTTCCACACTATGCCGCGCACCATGCCAACGGCGATGGTGGAGGAGATCATCGCGGATTGCGCCGCCGCCGCCGGACGCTTTGGGCAGGCTGGGCTCGACGGCGTCGAGCTGTCGGTCAGCCACGCACTGCTCTTCGCCCAGTTCCTCAATCCCGAGACCAATCGCCGGACGGACCGCTACGGTGGCAGCTTCGAGAACCGCCTGCGTCCTTTGGCCGACGCGCTCACCGCAGCGCGCCAGGCCATGGGAGAGGAGCGCGTCGTCGGCATCCGCATCTCGGTCGAGGAGGTCGAGCACGGCGGCCTCGAGCAAATGCAGGTGGCAGACGTCGTCACCGCGCTCAAAGATCGCGGCTTGATCGACTACGTCAGCACCACCGTCGGCTCCATGGCCGGGCTCGGCGGCTCGGTCCATGTGGTGCCGCCCATGGAGATCGAGCAGGGCTACGTCGCACCCAAGGCGCAAGCTTTGCGCAACGCCGTCGGCCTGCCTGTCTTCGTCGCCGGCCGCATCAACCAGCCGCAGATCGCCGAGCGCATCCTGGCCGAGGGCATGGCCGATGTCTGCGGCATGACCCGCGCGATGATTGCGGACGAAGCCATGCCGGCCAAAGCGCGCGACGGAAAACTCGACGACATCCGCGCTTGTATCGGCTGCAATCAGGCCTGTATCGGCCACTTCCACAACGGCGTCTCCATCTCCTGCATTCAGCATCCGGTTTCGGGACGCGAACGGCTCTTCGGAGAGATCGAGCAAGCGCCACAGGCTAAGCGCATCCTCATCGCCGGCGGTGGACCGGCCGGCATGAAAGCGGCGGTGATAGCTGCCCGGCGCGGCCATCGGGTGCAGCTTTTCGAGAAAGGACCGCGCCTCGGCGGCCAGGCTTTGCTGGCCCAACTGCTGCCGGGGCGCGCCGAGTTCGGCGGACTGATCACCAATCTGGAAAGCGAGCTCGCCCAGCTCGGCATCGAAGCCCGGACCAACACGGCCGTCGACCGCGCTCTGATCGAGCGCGAAGCCCCCGATGCCGTTATCCTCGCCACCGGCGCCCTGCCCTACTGGCCACCTATCGAAGGCCAGGAGGACGCGCACATCCTCGACGCCTGGCAGGTGCTGAACGGCCAGGCCAACACGGGAAGCCGCGTTCTGGTCGCCGACTGGCGCTGCGACTGGGTCGGCATGGGCCTGGCTGAGAAGCTGGCGCTGGAGGGCTGCCACGTACGCCTGGCGGTCAACGGTCTCCATGCCGGCCAGGAGATCCAGCCCTATCTGCGCGACCACTGGGCCGGGAAGCTGCACCGCCTGGGCATTGAGGTGATTCCCTACGCCCGCCTCTACGGCGCCGACGGCGACACCGCCTATCTGCTTCACAGCGTCACCGGTGAGGCGATCCTCTGCGAGGAGGTGGACACCATCGTGCTCGCGCAAGGCGGCACGCCCTGCACGGAGTTGGAAGATGCGCTCAAAGGCCTCGACGTCGAACTGCACCTGGCTGGTGACTGCCTGTCGCCGCGGTCCGCCGAAGAGGCGGTCTACGAAGGCATGCAGGCCGGCTGGGCTGTTTAACTCAGGAAGCGAAGCGAATGGCCGAAATGGACCGACCGCAACCTGAGCGCAAAAGACACGGCGGCCGAGAGGCGCGCCGCAGCAAACGCCAGACACCCGAGATCGTCCGCTCGCCGCAAGGCCCGCTCGCCGGCGCCTTCAAGCCGCTGAGTGAGCGCGAGGTCGCCCGCATCCTCGCCCGCGCTTTCGAGGTGCTGGAGCGCATTGGCATGGGGGTCATCGGCGAGCTTCCGCCGGCCGTCAAGCAGATGTTGGAGAACGGCGCGGAACTGAGCGAGGCGGGTCGCATCCTCATTCCCCGCGCCATGGTGGAGGATGCGCTGGCCCTCGTCCCGAGCGCCTGGGTGCTGCACGGTCTGGATCCGGATCGCTCCATCGAGATCGCGCCGGGCCGGCCGCACTTCGGCACTGCCGGCGGTGCCGTCACCATGCTCGACACGGAGACCGGCCGCTACCGGGAGACCCGGCTGCAAGACGTCTATGACATGGCGCGGGTCGTCGACACCCTGCCCAACATCCACTGGTGCTACCGGACGCCCATCGCGCGAGACATGGAAACGCCGGAGCTGCTCGACATCAACACGGCCTACGCGCTGCTGCGCGGGACCGCCATGCCGCTCGGCATCACCCTCTCCTCGCCGGCCAACGTGCGGGCGGTGGCCCAGCTCTTCGACATGGCGCTGGGCGGCGAGGGCCGCTTCCGACAAACGCCCATCGCGCACATGGTGCAAGGGGCGGGCGTGCCGCCGCTCCGCTTCGCCTACGGGCGCTGCATCATCAAGGAGGAAGCGATCCGCCAGGGCTTCCCGATCATGATCGCCTCCGCGCCGCAGGCCGGAGCTACCTCTCCTGCCGCGCTGGCCGGCTCGGTCATCCAGTCGACGGCCGAGGCTCTGGCCGGCATTGTCTATGCCAACCAGGTCCGGCCGGGCTGCCCCCTCACCTTCGCCGCCTGGCCCTTCGTCTCGGACCTCAGGACCGGAGCCATGTCGGGCGGCTCGGGCGAGCAGGCCATCCTAATGGCTTCCGTCGCGCAGATCGCCTGCCACCTCGGCATCCCGGCAAGCGTCGCCGCCGGCATGACGGACTCCAAAGCGCCCGATGCCCAGGCCGGCTTCGAGAAGGGCATCACCATCGCCCTGGCCGGCCATGCAGGCGCCGCCATGGTGCACGAGTCAGCCGGCATGCACACCAGCCTGATGGGCTGCTCGCTGGAGAGCTACGTCATCGACAACGACATGCTGGGCAACGTCATCCGCACCATCCGCGGCATTGGAGTCGATGAAGACACCCTGTCGCTCGAGCCCATCGCCAGCGTGAATCTCTCGGGACCAGGGCACTACCTCGGGAGCGCGCAGACTTTGGCCCTGATGCAGAGCGAGTACGACTACCCGGACTTAAGCGACCGCCAGCCGATCAGCCAGTGGGAGGAGGAAGGCGCCCCGACCATCCTGGATCGCGCCCGCGCGCGAACGAGGGAAGTGCTGGCGAGCCACCACCCCCAGCACATCGCGCCCGAGCTCGACGACCGCATCCGGGACGCCTTCGACATCCGCCTTCCAAAGGAGACCGTCGGGCGCACCTGAGGCGCTCGCCTTCCGCTGCGACATTCTGACGGCCTTGCCTCTGCATCGACGCCGGCTAGTTGCTTGCTTGTTGCAAGCACAACGTCCCTTTCCCAGTTCAGACTTCAGAGCGGCCCAATCGGCCGCTCTTTTCTTTGCGGCTGTCTGAGGTGCTGCCTTGAGACGGCAATCCCACGCCAGCGAGGATCCATTTCACGCAGAAGACACAGCGCTGCCAAAGTCCAACAACAGCGCGATGTTAATCTCTCGGCAAGCATCGAAAAGGGAGTGACGCTCATGCAGGAAAACGCCAACGAGCGGCTCATCGAGAAGGCCGCCGAGATCTTCGAAGACAGAAAGCAGGCCGAGCTCTGGCTGAAGTCGCCAAATCCGCTCTTGCGCGGACAGACACCGCTGGAGGCCCTCGACACGCTCGAAGGGGCCGCCAGGGTCAAGAGGCAGCTCAACTGGTTCGCTGGCAGACGGAACCGTCGCGGTTAGGACGCTGAATGCCGTCCCAGGCGGCGGCACGTCTGGCGATCCGGAGGACGGCTAGCCGTCATATATCCGCAACATAAGGCCGCTAGGCTTTTAAGCGGTCAACTCACGCAGCCAGAAGGCGGTTCCGGGTTAGCATTGCCAGGAACCGCCTTTCTTTTTGATCTGCCAAGGATCCCTTTCGCTCGGCCGGCCACGCTTGTCACCGCTTCAAACTGAACGGTCCTAAAGAGTTCCAGCCCGCGCTCTTTCGCTTTACGCTTGGTTTAAGCCCTTAGTGCTAGGACACCAATCCGATTGTGGGCCGGTCTGGCCGCCCAGGGCGCGGCCCATCGCGTCGGCTTCATCAGCGAAAGGGTCCGACTGTGACAGTAGCAATTCTTGGAGCGGGTCTTCTGGGCTCCTGCACGGCCCTCGAGCTGGCCGAGCGCGGCGTTGCCGTGCATCTCTTCGAGCGCAATGCCGAGGCGCTGCACGAGGCAAGCTATTGGAACGAAGGCAAGCTCCATCTGGGCTTCGTTTACGCCAACGACCCCTCACAGAAAACCACCCTGCAGATGCTCGAAGGCGCTTTCAGCTTTGCCGCCAGCCTGTCGCGCTGGATCGACAGCAGCGCGCTGGAAGCCATGCTGTCCGATCCTTTCGACTACATCGTTTATCGCGACTCGATGCTGAGCGTGCCCGAGGTCGAGCGGCATTTCGACTTCGTATCGGACCGTATTCGCGAACGGCAGGCACAAGGCGGATCCTATCCCGGCTACCGAGATGGCGCGCTCTACCAACCCATGGCGAGGGCCGACATCGCGGAGCGCTACAATCCCGACGCCGTACTGGGCGCCTATCGCACGGTCGAGCGTGCGATCGATGGCTGGGCCGTCGCTGCCGTCTTGCGGCAAGCGCTGGCCAATCATCCGCGCATTGAGTTCATCACAGGCGCGCGCGTGATCGCCGTCGAGGATTCGGCCGGTGAGCAATTCACCGTCGTCTACGACGCCGATGGTCCACAGCGGCAGGGCCCCTACGAGTCGGTGGTGAACGCGCTTTGGGCCAACCGCCTGCTGATCGACAATGCGCGCGGACTGCGCCCAGGGCGTCCCTGGCTCAACCGCTTCAAGCTCGGCGTGAACTATCGCGTCGACCCCAAGTCACTACGGGTCCCGACGATGACGCTGATGCTCGGCCCCTTCGGCGACGTGGTCCACTTCCCCACGGGGCGCGTCTACATTTCCTGGTACCCTGCCGGCCTGATCGGCATGTCCGGGCAGCTTGAAGAGATCGACTGGTCCAAGATTCTGTCCACGGTCGATGTCGAGCGCGTGCGCGTGGAAAGCGAGCAGGTGCTGTCCGGGATCTGTCCTCAGGTCGCGCAACTGGCAGACGCGACGAGCGAGCCGCCCCTGGCAAACGGCGGCGCCATCTTTGCGTGGGGCAAGTCCGACATCGACGATCCCGACAGCGTTCTGCATCAACGCTATGAGGTGGGCGTCCACTCTCATGGCCGCTACCACACAGTCGACACCGGCAAGTACACGCTGGCGCCGATGTTCGCCCAAGACGCCGCGAATCGCATTCAGCCGGCAGCGCGCTCGATGGCTGCCGGCGCCGTCTGAAGCCGCGCCATGGCCAGGATCACCGTCTGCGTCCCGGTCTACAACGCGGCGGACTTCGTCGGCGAGACGCTGGAGAGCATCGCGTCGCAAAGCGAACGCGATCTCCACGTGCTGATCTCCATAGATGAAAGCCGCGACGGCTCGGAAGACATCTGCCGAGAGTTCTGCAGCGACTCCCGTTTCGAAGTCGTCCGCCATCCCGAGCGCCAGGGCTGGGTCAAGAACTGCAACTTCCTGATCTCCCAGGTCGAGAGCGAGCTCTTCGCCCTCATCCCACACGATGACTTGCTGCAGCCGAGCTACTTCGAAGTCCTTTTGGACGCCCTGCAGGAGAACGAAGACGCCGTCTGCGCCTACAGCGATATCGCCATCTTCGGCGCCCGCGATGGCAAGGTGCGGCAACCGAGCATCCGCGGCGACCGCTTCCGACGCATCCTCGACTTCTTCCTCAACCAGCGCGCCTCGGTTGCCTTTCGCGGCCTTGTGCGGCGGCAGGATGCGGACGACCGCCCCTATCTTCTGGAAGACATCCCGAAAGACTATGCGGCCGATATGATTTGGCTGCTGCAGTTGGCCTTGCGTGGCGAGCTCATTCGCGTACCCAAGCGCCTCTACCGGAAGCGCATGCATGATGGGAACACGCACCAGACTTGGACGACTTGGCCCCGGGAAGAACAGGCATTCGCCTGGATCCACCAATGCGCCACCTGCACCAAGCTGGCGCTGGCCGAGGAAGACGACCCGGACCGTCGGTCGCTGATCCTCTTTGCCGCTGTCCTGCGCCTGTTCGGCTCCTCTCCCTCGGGCGCGGTCGTCACCATGCCGGACCGGGCGTTGGAGCGTGCCGCTCTGGCCGCGCGTTTCGGCGCCATGATCGGTCCCGTCGACTGGCCCCTGAACAGCCAAGCGCTGGTGAACAGCGCGCTGGGCGCACCTCTGCGCGCAGCGGCCCGCGCCAACGCCGGCGAGGCGGCCCTGCGAGAAGGGGATGCGAAGGCGGCCGTCGCCGCCCTCGAAGAGGCGCTGCAGCTCGACCCGCTTTCCGAGCAGGCCGCCATTCAGCTCGGCAATGCGAAAGAGGCCCTGAAAGACGTCTGACGGCAATAACTCGCCAGGCAATTGTTAATTCAATTACACACAACCTCAAGACAGTAAAGTGGCCGTTAAGTGCCTCCATAGTGGGCCAAAACGACAATTCCGGTCTCTTCTCGAGGCCAACCTCGCTCAGATTGCTGCCAGGTAGCGCGGGCAATCAAAGGATGAGGGAATTAGTCACAATGAAACACCTAAAGCTAGAAAAGACACCCGTACTGGAAACCACCATCGAGCTTGTCAGGGAGGCTGGTAGGGCCAGCATCTCGGAGCCGAAGAAAGCTAACCTTCTTGCCTGGGCCATTGCCTGTCAGGCCTTGGCCGAAGCCCCCGATCCCGATTGGCGGGCTATGCGATACCTAGCCGCCAGGGCGGCCAAGAGCCATCCCTGGCTCTCGTCGGCACGGAAGCTGACGCTGATTTTGTCCTCTAAGTAGCATTTCGTTGTAAACCGGTTGCCCGCCTGCCGCTCGATGGGAGCGGGACGCGCTGCTCGGCAGTTCAGACGAAGCGGATTGAGTGGTGAGCCCGGCAGGATTCGAACCTGCGACCCACTGATTAAAAGTCAGTTGCTCTACCAACTGAGCTACGGGCCCACTCGCGCGGCGGAAGATAGGGA
>JANQIA010000017.1 GCA_028282405.1 Rhodovibrionaceae bacterium | reverse complement strand
GCCGTCCTCCCACACCACCGCATCGGCCGGGATGCCCCACATCATGGCGGCCCGCTCGCAGAGCCGCGTGATGGCATCCTGTGCAGCCTCGATGGTGGCGAGGCCGCTGGAGAAGGTGGTGCGGCTGCCCTCGGTGATGTCGTTGTAGCCGAGCGAGCTGGTGTCGGTGATCACCGCGCGCACGTCGTCATAGGCGATGCCGAGCTCTTCGGCCGCCATCTGACACATGGAGGCGCGGGAACCGCCGATGTCAGGGGTGCCGAGCGCCAGCGCCACCGTGCCGTCGACGTTGATGTTGAGGTTGACGCAGGTCTGGCCGCCGAAATTGAACCAGAACCCGCAGGCGACGCCGCGGCCCTGATTGGGGCCGAGCGGCACGCCGTAATTCGGGTGCGACTTGGCGGCTTCTAGGGTCTCGATCAGGCCAATGCGGCCAAAGGTCGGACCATAGGCCGACTCCGTGCCTTCCTTGGCGGCGTTCTTCAGCCGGAAGTCGACTGGGTCCATGCCGATCTTGTCGGCAACCTCGGAGATCACGCTCTCGATGGCAAAGGCCGACATGGGCGCACCGGGCGCCCGGTAGGCAGCCTGCTTGGGCCGGTTGGCGACCACGTCGTAGCCGACGACCTTGATGTGCTCCAGGTCATAGCAAGCGAAGGCGCACATGGCGCCGAACTCGACCGGCGAGCCGGCGAAGGCGCCGCCCTGGTAGCGCAGCTCAGCCTGACCTGCGGTGATGCGGCCGTCCTTGGTGGCGCCGACCTTGACCCAGATGCTGCTGGAGGAGGTCGGCCCGGTGGCGCGGAAGACCTCGCTGCGGGTCATGACGATCTTGACCGGATGGCCCGCCTTGCGGGACAGCGCGAGGGCGACCGGCTCGACGAAGACGGTGGTCTTGCCGCCGAAGCCGCCGCCGATCTCGGAGGCCGTCACCCGGAGCTTGGAAATGTCCATGCCCAGAAGCTCGGCGCAGGTGTTGCGCACCATGTAGTGGCCCTGGGTGCAGCACCAGAGCTCGCCCTGGCCATCCGGGCCGACGCTGCCCAGGCAGGCATGCGGCTCGATGTAGCCCTGGTGTGCCGCCTCGGTCTTGAACTCCCGCTCGACGATGATCTCGGCCTGGGCGAAGCCGGCGTCGACATCGCCGTGACCGAACTCGTGCCGCTGGGCGACGTTGGACGGCCCCGTCGGTGCCGGTTCGACGCCTTGCGTGACCATGTCCTCGTGCAGGATGGGGGCGTCCGGCGCCATGGCCGCATCCACGTCCGTGACGTGGGGTAGAACCTCGTAGTCGACCTTGATCAGCTTCAGGGCCTTCTGGGCGATCGCCGCGGTGGTCGCGGCGACGGCAGCCACGGCATGGCCCTCGTAGAGCGCTTTGTCGCCCGCCATGACGTTGATCAGCGTGTCCTGCAGATCGCCGTCCTGCTTGGCGAAGTCGGCCTGCGTGACCACCGCCTTGACGCCCGGCAGAGCTTCCGCGGCCAAGGCGTCGATCGAGCGGATGCGGGCGTGGGGGTGCGGGCTGCGCAGCACCTTGCCGATCAGCATGCCCGGTGCCGACATGTCGGCGCCGAAGCGGGCCCGGCCGGTGACCTTGTCTATGCCGTCGGGCCGCGACGGGCGCGTGCCGACGACTTTGAAGGAACGATCTTGAGCGTCCAGTCTCGCGTCCAGCGGCATTAGCGTGCCTCCCTCATTTCAGCGGCGGTGTCCATCACCGCACGCACGATCTTGTCGTATCCGGTACAGCGGCAGAGGTTGCCGGCCAGCCAGTAGCGGACCTCTGTCTCGGTCGGGTCCGGGTTGCGCTCCAGAAGAGACTTGGCGGCAACCAGGAAACCGGGTGTGCAGACGCCGCACTGCAAAGCGGCGTGGTCGATGAACTTCTGCTGCAAGGGGTGCAGCTCGTCGCCCTCGGCCAGACCCTCGATGGTCTCGACCGTGCGTCCTTCGGCCTCGGCGCCCATGACCAGGCAGGCGCAGACCAGGCGGCCGTCGAGAATGACACTGCAGGCGCCGCAGTCGCCGGTGCCGCAGCCTTCTTTCGCGCCGGTCAGACCGAGACGGTCGCGCAAGGAGTCGAGCAAGGTCTCCTGCGGCTCGCAGAGATAGTCGACCGGGTCGCCGTTGATGGTGGTGGAAACCTTGATCGTGGTCATGCCGTTCCTTTCGCGCGTTCCAGCGCCTTTT
>JANQIA010000016.1 GCA_028282405.1 Rhodovibrionaceae bacterium | reverse complement strand
ATTGAGTTGGAGGAGCTGGTCGCGCGGCGCGAGGCCCTGACCCGTTACATCTATCTCTTGAGCGCCAATCTGGCGGAAGCCGAGAACCGCGCATCGCTCGCCTTTGCGGATCAGCAGACGCGCGAAGAGGCTGGCATCGTCGCCGTTCAAGGCTGGGTGCCGGCGGATGCCATCGCCGGCGTCAAGGCGCTGGCCGACCAACGGAACCTGGCTTGCCTGCTGGAGGAGCCGGCACCGGACGACAAGCCGCCGACCCTGATCGAAGAGTCGGAGGAGCTGCAAGCCGGGGTCGATCTGGCGCTGTTCTACACCGTGCCGCCCTATCGCGGCTGGGATCCCAGCCTGGTGCTCTTCGCCTCCTTCTCGATCTTCTTCGCGATGATCCTCTCGGACGCCGGCTATGCGGCGGTCCTGATGCTGGGTTTGCTGGCCTATTGGCGCCGCCTGGGCCACAGCGGCAAGGGACGAGCCTACCGGCTTCTCGGTCTGTCGCTCTTCGGCTGCGCCCTTGTCTATGGCACTCTCGCCGGCAGCTACTTCGGTGTCTCGCCGCCGCCCGGCAGCCTGCTCGACCACGTCCACGTCATCGACATCAACGACCATCAGAGCATGATGCAGCTCTCGATCATGATCGGCGTGCTGCACATCGCCCTTGGCAATGGCCTCACAGCCTACGTCAACCGCCGGCGGTTGGTCGCTTTGGCCAATGTCGGCTGGATCATTGGACTGGCCGGAGGCACGACGGTTGCCTTCCCGCAGTCCGATGCCGAGCTGACTCGAATAGGCTATGGCCTTCTCATCGCCGGCCTCGCCTTGGTCTTCGCGTTTTCCAGCGAGCGGCCGGTCAGCATACGACCTAAGGAGATTCTGTTTCGCGGGCTCGACGGCTTGAAGGCCTTGACCGGGGTGATGGGCGCCTTCGGCGATGTGCTGAGCTACATGCGCCTCTTTGCCTTGGGCCTAGCCAGCGCTTCCCTGGCGCTCACCTTCAACGAGCTCGCCATGCAGGCCCAGGATGCGCTTCCGGGTCTCGGCCTGCTGCTCGCCATCCTCATCCTGGTCTGCGGCCATCTGATCAATCTCGGCCTCGCGGTGATGAGCGGCGTGGTCCACGGCCTGCGGCTCAACTTCATCGAATTCTACAAGTGGGGAATGCCGGGTGAAGGCGAGGCGTTCCGCAAGTTTGCCCGGAAGGAGGTGCAACCATGAACGAACTGGTCCTGGCTCTGGGATGGACTGGTATCTATTCGCCGATGGCGATCGGCGCTATCGGTAGCTCGATCGGCTGCGCAATTGCCGGGCAGGCGGGCATCGGCGCGATGCTGGAGACGGAAGGGGGCTACGGGCGTTATGTCGGCCTCTCCGCCTTGCCGTCTTCCATGGTGATCTACGGCATCGTCATCATGTTCACCCTCAACCGCGAAGTGACGCCCGAGAACGCCGGTGCCCTCTTCGGCATCGGCTTCTTCGCCGGCTTCGCCTTGCTCTATGCGGCGATCTGGCAGGGCCGCGCCTGCGCTTCGGCGATCAACGCCTTCAAGGAAAAGCCGGAGATCTTCGGTCTCTCGCTGGCACCGGCGGCGATCATCGAGGGCTTTGCCGTTTTCGCCTTCGTCTTTGCCCTGGTGGTCAGCGCCGGGGTGCCGGGAGCGCAGTGATGGCCAAGCGCATCGAAGAGCGGCCTCTCTCCAGCGGCGTCGACGCCCTGATCGAGCGGCTGCGCCAGGAGGGCGTCACTGCCGGGCGAACGGAGGCGGATTCAATCCTGGCCGAAGCACGGACGCAGGCGAAGCAGATCCTCGACAAGGCCTCCTCCGAGGCCCAGGCGCGCCTGGAGAGCGCCCGCAAGGAAGCCGATGCCTATCGCTCCGCCGGCGAAGAGGCGCTGAAGACCGCCATGCGCGACACGGTGCTCGACATGAAGGCGACCCTGGCGCAGCAGTTCAGCGCCGACGTCAAGCGCCTGGTCTCGCACCAGCTTCAGGACCCGGAGGTGCTGAAGCGCATGATCCTGGAAGTCGCCGCGCGGACGCGCGACGGCGCCGAGGTCGCGGAGGGCGACGAGCTCGAGGTCATCCTTCCCGAAACGGTCGTCGGGCTGCAGGAGCTGCGGCAGAACCCGGAGGAGCTGCGCGAGGGCACTCTGACCAAGTTCGTCTTCGGTCTGACCGGGGAGATGCTGCGCAGCGGCGTCACCTTCTCTGCCTCCGATGACTTCAGCAGCGGTCTGCGCGTTCACGTCACCGAGAAGGAGGTGACCCTGGACCTGACCGACGCCGCCGTCGCCTCGCTGCTGCTGCAGCACCTGCAGCCACGCTTCCGCGCCATCCTGGAAGGCATCGTCAAGTAGCTGAGATGGCTTCTGTCCAGACCGACCCGGACGCCTATGTCACGCTGATCGCCTCGCTGCCGAGCCGGGAGGAGCTGTTCGTCGCCAAGCAGGCGCCGCTGTCCCGTCTCAAGCTCGATCAGCGTCTGCGCGTCTTGAGCGACGAGGACAGCGCCGTCCTGAAGATGATAGAAGAGGCGCTGAACTGGCGCAGCCTCTCGATGAAGGTCACCGAGAAGGACGTCATCAATCGCTCCCGCCGCGTCCTGCAGAACGTCGACAACGAGACCTTGCAGCAAATCGTCCGCGACCGGCTGGAGATTCGCACCTGCGTTGCCGCCCTGCGGCGGCGGGCCCAGGGCCAAGGGGCGCCCGCGAAGGAGACGCCGTGGGGCTTCGGGCGCTGGGTCGATCACATCGCGCGCAACTGGACCGAGCCCACCTTCCGCCTGGACGGCGTCTTCCCCTGGCTGCGCGAGGCCAATCGTCTGATGCGGGCAGGGGATACCATCGCGCTGGAGCGGCTCGTGCTCGAAGAGTCGGACAAGCGGCTGCGGCGCCTGTCCGGGGAGCATCTCTTCGACTTCGAAGCCGTCGTCATCTACGTGCTGCAGTGGAGCATGGTCGACCGCTGGAGCCGCTACAACGCGGAGGTTGCCGTGCGCCGTTTCGACGATCTGACGGAGGCCGGGCTCGGGCGCTTCGCATCTCTGAGTTTCGAGGGAGAGGGCTGATGGCCAAGCGTGCAAAGACGGCAGCCGCCGAGAGCGTGGCGGCCCCGGAGAGCAACGACCCGACGACCGCGCGCATCGTCTCGGTGCAGGACGATCTGGTCGAGATCGAGGTCAATCGGGATGTCGAGGGCACACCGGGCAAGCTGGTCAAGAACGAGGTGATCTTCATCTGCCCGAGCCGCCCCAACGAGCGCGGCGAGCAGGAGCGTTTGAAGGCCGAGGTGCTTCGCGTGCGGGGCGCAACCGCCGATGCGCAGGTCTACGAAAGCACCGAGGGCGTGGCCGTCGGCGATTCAGTCGAGCAGAGCTACGAGATGCTCTCCGTCGAGCTTGGGCCGGGGCTGCTCGGCCAGGTCTTCGACGGCTTGCAGGCGCCGCTGCCTGCGGTCGCCAACCGCTACGGCATCTTCCTGCCGCGCGGTGCCGATGTCGCGCCCCTGGACATGACCAGCAAGTGGTCCTTCGTCCCCAGCGTGCGCAGCGGCGACAAGGTCACTGCCGGCGACGTGGTTGGGACCGTCCAGGAAGGCCGCTTCACCCATAAGATCATGGTCCCCTTCGGCTGGTCCGGAGAGCTCACCGTCTCCTGGATCCAGGAAGGCAACTTCCATGTCCGCGAGGTGGTGGCTCGCTTGGCCGACAGTGCCGGGCGCGAGCGCCCGATCTCGCTGTCGCAGCGCTGGCCGGTGCGCCGCCCGCTGAGCGCCGGTCTCTTGAAGCGCACCTTGTCGCGGCGGCTCTATCCCAACGAGCCGATCGTCACCACCCAGCGCCTGATCGACACCTTCTTTCCCATCGCCCGTGGCGGCACGGCCTGCATTCCCGGGCCCTTCGGCGCCGGCAAGACGGTGCTGCAGAACCTGATATCCCGCCACTCTTCTGTCGATGTGGTTGTGGTGGTCGCCTGCGGCGAGCGGGCCGGGGAGGTGGTGGAGACCATCAACGAGTTCCCCAAGATGAACGACCCTAAGACGGGCGGCTCCCTGATGGATCGCACCGTCATCGTCTGCAACACCTCCTCCATGCCGGTCGCCGCGCGCGAGGCCTCCATCTACACCGGGATCACCCTCGGTGAGTACTATCGGCAGATGGGCTACGACGTGCTGCTCATCGCCGACTCGACCTCGCGCTGGGCGCAGGCGATGCGGGAAACCTCGGGCCGCCTCGAAGAGATTCCGGGCGAGGAGGGCTTCCCGGCCTATCTCGAGTCTTCGATCAAGGGGGTCTATGAGCGCGCCGGGGTCGTGCGGACCAATGACGGCTCGGTCGGCAGCCTGACCATGATCGGCACGGTCTCGCCCGCCGGCGGCAACTTCGACGAGCCGGTGACCCAGTCGACCCTGGCCACCGTCAAGTGCTTCCTCGGCCTGTCGGCCGACCGCGCCTACAAGCGCTTCTATCCGGCCGTCGACCCCTTGATCTCCTGGTCGCGTTACGCCGAGCAGCTCGCGCCCTGGTACGACAAGCATCTGGGGGCGGGCTGGACCGCCCGCGTCGCCGAGATGCAGGCGCTGCTGGAACGGGGCGAGGCGGTGCTGCAGATGATGCAGGTGACCGGCGAGGAAGGCGTGACCCTTGAGGACTTCGTCCTCCACCAGAAGGCGCTCTTCGTCGACATGGTCTATCTGCAGCAGGACGCCTTCGACAGCGTCGATGCGTCGGTGTCGCTGGAGCGCCAGCAGTTCACCTTCGGCAAGGTCTATGCCCTGGTCACCCGGGACTATAGCTTCAAGGACAAGGAAGCGGCGCGGGAGTACTTCACCCGCCTGACCGGGCTGTTCAAGAACCTGAACTATGCGGCCAAGGACTCGCCCGACTACGGCGATCTTCTGCACCAGATCGACAGCCTGGAAGCCAGCGTCAGCTAGTCCCGTGCGGAACGAGGAAAGCGCGCCTCTTCAGGCGCGCTTTGTCGGCTTGTTCGGATTGGACCCCAGTTCGGTCAGTTCACTGTCGCGACGATCAGCGGCGAGAAGAGCACCAGCATCGAGGGGACCAAGAGGGCCAGGCCGGTGAAGACGGCGACGCCACCGATCAGCACCTCTGACCAGCGGCTTAGCTTGAAGCCGGCGCTGTGCTTTGGCGTGCTGCTGAAGGGATAAGCCCTATCGAAATGCTCTGGGCGCGTACCGTAGGACGTTAACATCTTTCGCGCTCCTTCCTAGGCTTGGGTCGCTTGAGGCGTCTCAGCGCTCTCTCATGTCCAGTCATTTCAATATGGATAGCCTTGGCGCCCTCCTGCGTGAGCTGCCTCACAAATGCTCATGGAAAGCCGAAACCCGCGGTGAGGCCCGCTGCTCCGCACCGCGGGAGGCCGGCTAGGCGACGATCGGCGCGAGCACCAGGGCGACGATCGACAGCAGCTTGATGAGGATGTTCATCGAAGGCCCGGTGGTGTCCTTGAAGGGATCTCCCACCGTGTCACCGATGACGGCCGCGGCATGTGCTTCTCCGCCCTTGCCCTCACCATCCAGGTGGCCTGCCTCGATGCCCTTTTTGGCATTGTCCCAGGCCCCTCCGGCGTTGGCCATGAAGAGGGCGAGGGTGACGCCGACCAGAAGGCTGCCGAGCAGCAGACCGCCGAGCGCTACCGGTCCGAGCAGGAAGCCGACGACGACAGGGGCTCCCAGCGCCAGAACGCCCGGTGGGACCATGCGTGAGAGGGCCGCGTCAGTCGAGATGCGCACGCAGCGCGCGGCATCCGGCTTGGCCGTGCCTTCCATCAGGCCCGGGATCTCGTGGAACTGACGACGGATCTCGGTGACCATCTCGACGGCGGCGGCGCCCACCGCGCTCATGGTCATGGAGGCGGCGACCAGCACCACCACGGCGCCGATGAGCGCGCCGACGATGATGTTGGGATCGCTGATGTCCATCGAGATGTCGCCGGCGACCTGCTCCGCCGCCTGTTTGTAGGCGACGAAGAGCGCCAGCGCTGTGAGCGCGGCCGAGCCGATGGCAAAGCCCTTGCCGGTCGCGGCCGTGGTATTGCCGACGGCGTCGAGGCGATCGGTGATCTCCCGCACCTCGGGGCCGAGACCGCTCATCTCTGTGATCCCGCCGGCGTTGTCGGCGATCGGGCCGCTGGCATCGATGGTCATGATCATGCCGGCGGTCGCCAGCATGCCAACGGCGGCAAGCGCGATGCCGTAGAGGCCGGCGGCCTGGAAGGCGACGAAGATGGCGGCGCTGATCACCAGGAGCGGCGCAGCGCAGGATTGGAAGCCGACGGCGATGCCGGTGATGATGTTGGTGGCGGCGCCGGTCTTGGAGGCCTCGGCGATACGCATGACCGGGGCGCCCATGGTGTAATGGTGGCAGGCGCGGCCGATCAGGACTCCGGCGAGGTTGCCGGCAATCAGAGCCCAGAAAAGGCTCCAGGGTAGGGAGAAGTAGTAGAGCAGCCCGGCTGCCGCGGCATTGAACAGCACGGCGGAGGTCAGCTCGCAGCCCGTGATGCCCTGCGCCGGGCCGTAGCGACGCCAGAAGACCATCGAGAGCACGCCGAGCACCGAGGCGATCAGGCCGATGAGCTGTAAGCTGAGTGGCAGGGCGAGGAGCATGACAACGCCGACATCGGGGCCGAAGATCGCCGCGATCTCATCGGCCGACAGCGTCACGGCAATGGTCATGCAGGCGACCGCAGCGCCGACATAAGACTCGAAGATGTCTGCGCCCATGCCGGCCACGTCACCCACGTTGTCGCCGACGTTGTCGGCGATGACGCCCGGGTTGCGCGGGTCGTCCTCGGGGATGCCCTTCTCCACCTTGCCGACCAGGTCGGCGCCGACATCGGCCGCCTTGGTGTAGATACCGCCGCCGACGCGCGCGAAGAGAGCGATCGAGGAGGCGCCCATGGCATAGCCCCACATGACCGAGATGGTATCCACGCCGTCGGCGAGCAGGCTGAACAGCAGGCCGAGCCCCATGAGGCCCAGGCTGGCCACGGCCAGCCCCATCACGGCGCCACCATCGAAGGCGACCAGCAAGGCTGCCGCTTCGCCCTTGTCCTTGGCTGCTGCCGTGGTCCGCACGTTGGCCTTGGTCGCCGCCTTCATGCCGACGAAGCCGGCCAAAGAGGAGGTAAAGACGCCGAGCAAATAGCAGGCGGCCGTCTCGCTGCCGACTTTCCAAAACAGCAGAGCGGCGACGACCAGGGCGAAGATGCCGAGCCAGGTGTACTGCTTGCGCAGATAGGCCATGGCACCGAGATGGATCTGGTCGGAGATGTCCGCCATCACGGCGGTGCCGGTCGAGCGCCGGCGCACGGAGATATAGAGCAGCAGGGCAATAAACAGCCCAATGCCGCCTGCCACCATGGCATGCGAGCCAATAGACGTCATCTAAGAGCCTCCAGGCAGTTAAGAGCCTGGAGAACTCTTAGTTGTGGAAGCGCTCCAGGATGGAAATCATCGAAATGCCGCCGACCAGCTTGCCGTCGCCATCGACAACGGGCATCCGCTCTGTACCGCCGCGCAGCAGCATGATCACGTCGGCGATCGCCATATCCGGGTGAACCACCGGCAGATCGTCGTGCATGAAGTCCTTGACGGGTCGGCCGACTTGCTTCGACAGGCGCTCCTCGACCTGCTCGTAGGACTCGGCGGCGCTGGCGGAACTGCTGATGTCGCTCTCCATGCCGTAGTTGGGCCCGACGGTGGCCGGAGCCAGCACCTTGGCGAACTCGTGCGCATCCAGCTCGCCGACGAAGCGACCTTCTGCATCGACCGCGTAAATGTGCTGCTGCCGGTGCTTCAAGATAAGCGCGATCGCTTCCGAGATCGGTGCGTCTTTGCTGATCTTCACCGGTTCGGTGAGCATGTAATCCTTGCAATGCATGAAGTGCGAGCCTCTCCACCTTTAGAGCCGTCCTGACAGTTGCAGCAGGAAACAAAAGTGGCTGGCGTTGTCAATCGAACAGGCCGGGCGACAGCCTTTCCCAGTGCAGGACGCAGCCGCCACGGTTTGCGATTGCCAATGATTAAGCCCGACCATCATGGCTGGGAGGATGGGTGCAGCCCTGCCGAGCGACTATGATCTCGGTCAAAACTGCTACGATGAGTGTGCTTTCACAGCGACGAGGGGCCGTCATGTGGTCGACGGCGCTGCCCACAAGCCTCGTCTATTGCTCGGTCAGCCGGAAGGTCACAGGAACGTCCACGGTGCCGGCCATGGAAACCCCGGCGAAGCTGGCCGGCACGAAACGCCAACGGCGGATAGCCTTGGCAGCCGCATCGTCGAGCAGCGGATAGCCGCTCGACTCCCGCACCGTAACGCTCTTGGCATTGCCGTCTGCGCTGACGCTGACGCGGATGATGACGCGCCCCTCCTGGCCTTGCTGCCGGGCGCGATGGGGATAGCGGGGTGGGGGGTTGGACAGGCCTTGTCCGGCAAAACGCGGGCCGCTTCCAGCCCCGCCGCTGCCGTCGCTGCCGCTGCGACTGCCCTTGCCTGTCGCCCCATCCTCTGCCTTAGGCCGGGCGTTCCCCTCCGCGCTCTTTTCGGCCTGGTGCTGACCATGGGCTGGCGTAGCGGCCAACAGCGGCTTGTCGTTGGCCGGGGCTTTGTTTGCTGCCTGCACAGGCTGAGGTGGCGGGGGCTTGCGCGACGGCAAGGGCGGCATCGCAGCCTTGACCGCCCGTGCGAGGGTCGCGTCGGGAGACACGTCCTGAACGCGCTTCGGCTCGGTCGATTCCAGCAGGAGCGCTTGCGGTGACGCTGCACCACTTGCCGGCTCAATCTCCGGCAAGACGGGGAGTGCTGTCTCCGTATCGGCCTCGACGAAACTCTCCAGCAAGCCAGCGGGCTTCGCGGCAATCTCACGTTCCGGCAGCACTTGAGCCTCGATCGGCGACGCCGTCGTGGTCTCTGCCGGCGCTATCGTAGACTGCGGTTCGACCGGCGATGCGGTCTCTGTCGAATTGGACTGCTGCAGGGCCTCAACGGCACCGGAGACCTCCTCAACGCTGGTCACAAGCGTGCCGGGGCTGCCCTCGGAGGCAACGACGCCGATCGAGACGTGGCCCGCGACAGGGAGGGGTGCAGGCGCAAATTGGGCCGACAGAATCAGCACACCGGCCAGAGCGCCGCCGTGGACGACAAGGGAGGCGAGAAGTGCGAGAGGCAGTGTCGCGCGATCCTTGCGTCGTCGATCTCGCAGCTGTGGGGGCGCTTCTTGGTCGTCCTCTGCGCCAGCGACGAAGCGCAGCCGTGGCCCTTTGGCGAGCCGCGCTTCTCTACTTTCCCGTGCGGTCACTGCCGTCCCATCGGGCATGACCTAGAGCCCCTTCGCCAGCATCACGCTTTCACGCGTCACCGCAAAACGGGCTTCCGTCCCATCGACACACCCCGGCCGACGGTAAGGTGACGCTCGCGACGGCAGGTCTCCTGGCTTGCGGGTCGATGCTGGCGCCCGGCCTTCCCAGTTTCCCAGTGGCCAGTGTTGGGCGCCTGCTCGCCGCTTACAGTTGCGGGGGCAGCCGGGCTTTCGGTTGCGCGGCCGGCGCTCAGCCGGCAACAACCTCATCCCGTTCCCTTTTTCGTCCCCGAAGGGAACCGTCGCTAGCCGAACAGTAGACGGAAGCCGGGTCTCTGGGCAATGGCGCATTCGTATCCCGGAGCGAGCGACCGACATCTTCCACCTGTTGGAGCAGGGCCTTGGCAACTGCTATGACAATGGCGCAGGAGAAGCGGTGGACGGCGTCTTGGCCGTGGCGGGGCCGCGAAGAGGGAAGGAATGGCAGATACCGCGTTGCTTGAGCGTTTGGAGGCGGAGGAGGCTGCGCCGAGCCCCAGCCTGACGCAGCAGGCTTACCGCCGGCTGGAGGAGCTGATCGTGACCCTCGAGCTGCAGCCGGGGGAAGTCCTGTCCGAGACCGAGCTGGCACAGCAGCTCGGCATCGGGCGCACGCCCATCCGCGAGGCGCTGCAGCGTCTGGCCAGGGAGGGACTGATCACGGTGCTGCCGCGGCGGGGCATCCTGGTCAGCGCGCTGGATGTGCGCCGCCAGCTCAAGCTGCTGGAGCTGCGCCGCGAGTTGGAGCGGCTGATGGCGCGTTGCGCCGCCCGCCGGGCCGGCGCGGAGGAGCGCGCGGCCTTCGAGGAGATCGCCGGCGGCATGCGCCAGGCCGCAGACAAGGAGGACGAGATTGCCTTCATGCGCCTGGACCGCACCTTGAACCTCTTGCTCTGCCGGGCCGCCCGCAACGAGTTCGTGACCAACGCCATGACCCTGACCCACGGGCTGTCGCGCCGCTTTTGGTTTCAGCATCATCAAGCGGTCGGCGATCTGGGGCTCTGCGCGAGCCTGCATGCCGATCTCTCGGCTGCCGTCGCCGCCGGCGACGAAGCCGAGGCGGCCGCGGCCTGCGACCGCCTGCTCGACTACATCGAGAGCTTCACCCGCGCCACGCTCGACGCGGAAGGATAGCCTCCTTTCAGGGTTCGGCGAACCAGGTCATCACCAAGTCGACGAGGCCGCCGTCGCGCGCGCACTCCTCGAAGGAGTGGCCGCAGGCGGGAAGCACGCGAAACGCCACCTCTGCCTGGATGTCGCGGTCGGCGGCGGCTTGCCGCATCGCCTGTGCCCAGCGCGCCGCGCGTTCCACGCGGGTCAGGCCCTGACGCCGGTCGAGCTCGGGGCTCCGGCGCAGGCTGCTGTCGCGGGCCAGATCCCGCTCACCGACCATGACCAGGGTGGGAATGGCGAGAAAGCCCGGCAGCTTGGGCCGAAAGCGCTCCCGTCCTTTGACGGCGCCGGCAAGGCCGTAGGGAAAAGCTCCTTGGTAGTCCGGCAGGGTGTACCAGCCGGCCGAAGCGACGGCCAAGCGGCCGACGCGCTCCGGATACACCATGGCGAAGCGGTGGGCGAACTGGGCGCCGCCGGAGAAGCCGAAGAGGTCTATCCTCCCCATGTCGTGTCCCGTCTTCGCCGCCACCGTACGCAGGGTCGCAAGCAGGGCCTCATCCGCTTGGCAGGGATCGACGACGACCTGCTGGTAGCGCTTGCAGCGCGCTTTGGAAAAGAGCGGCGCAATGAGGATCCGGCCGCTGATTTCGGCGAGAGGCGCAAAAGTGGCCAGATGCACGTGCGCCCGGCGGGAAATGCCGTGGACCACGACCAACGGCCGTGCCGTCGGGTCGACGCGGCTGGGTACGTAAAGATAGTAGGAGATGCCCTCCTCCACGTCCGGCGCTTGCAGCTCGGGACTGCTGTGGAGGGCATGGACGGCGGTGATGCTCTGCTGCGCCAGTGCGCCCTGAGGCAGGGCTGTGGCGATGGCGGCAAGGCTGGTCAGCACGACGAACCTCTTCATAGATGGCTTGGAATGACGGGTGGTGCCTGGCGTGGGTCAGGCCGCGCGGTGGTCGCCGTAGGCCTCGGAGAAGCGGGCCCGCGGCAAGAGGTCGAAGATCATGTGAATGCGCTCGGCCTGGCCGTCGTTGAAGGCTTCGTGGACGGCTTTGTTATCGAACCACCAGAGCTCGCCCTCCTGCATCCGGACCTCTTCGTCGCCGCTCTTGAGATAGCTGCCGGCTTGGCTGCAGAGGACCAGATGATAGCGGTCGCGCAGGCGGTAGTACTCGCCGCGGTCGATGTGGGGGAAAACCCGACGCCCGGGCATCAGGCGGACGATCTTGGCGCGCCCCAGTTCGGCATCCTGCTCGGCGGCGAAGCTTTCGAGAAAGGCGCGGGCGACGGGGAACTTGGCCGAGCCGGTGGTGTAGCGGCTCTCATGCACGTCGCAGCGCTTGCGGCCGCCGATCTTGGACTTCACCAGCCCGCGCAGGGGGATGGCCTCAGCCTCCCGCTGAACCTTGATCTTGTCCTGGCGCCCGGTGCTCATGTCCCAGGCGTCCGGAATGCCGGCGATCTCGTTGAGAAAGGGCTCGATGGTGACGTTGTGCTTCATGCGGTGAAAGTACTTCATGGGTCTCGTTCTCCCGTTGTCTGGGCGTAAAACAGGGAAACAGGTCAGCGCACCACCTGAAGGGCGGGCGGGGCGGCGCTTTCGGCGATCAGTTCGTCCGCCGACAGCTCCTGCAGATGTCCGTCCTTCAGCCGGACGGCCCGATCGGCGCCGGCGGCACGTGTCATGTCGTGGGTGATGAAAACCACCGTGCCGGGGAACCCGGCGATCGCCCGGTCGAGGGCGCGCCGAGAGGCGGCGTCGAGGTTGGCTTCGGCCTCGTCGAGCAGCAGCACGCGGGGCTGAGAGAGCAGGGCGCGGGCCAGGGCGATACGGGCGCGCTCGCCGGTCGACAGGCCGCTGCCCATCTCCGAGATGCGGCTTTCGATCCCCGACGGCAGCCGGGCCGCGAGCGTGTCCAGCGAGAGATCCTCGATCACGCGCTCGAGCTGTTCCTGGGTCCAGTCCTTGGCGCCGTAGGTCAGATTGAGCCGCAGCGTGCCGCGCAGCAGCGGCAGGTCGGGCGAGACCATGGCGAAGGCCTGCCGCAGGTCGTCCCAACGGCACTCGGCGAGGTCCTGACCGTCCAGCTTCACCTGACCTTCTTCGGGGTCGAGCAGTCCGGCGATGAGGCGCAGCACGGTCGACTTGCCGGCGCCGTTGGCGCCCAGCAGGGCAATGCGCTCGCCCGCATCGACGGTCAGATCCAGTCCGTCAAATAGGCCGGAGAGCTTCAGACCGCCGAGCTCGATCCGGCCAGGGCCCGGCTCCAAGCTCACCGAACCCCGCTCGGCCATGCGGCGGCGGACCGGCTTCAGGCCAAGCATCTGCGACAGCTTTTCCCGCGCGATCAAGGCCCCGTTCCAGTACTCGTAGACGCGACCGAGATCTTGCAGGCGCGGCGCCAGCAGGCCGGCAACGACCATGGCCGCGACCACGGCGCCCGGGCTGGCAAAGCCCATGCCGACTTGCAGGGCTCCGACGAAAAGAGCGCAGGCGCCGGCGAAGCTGGCGCTGGCCTCCGACAAGGCGCGCAGCAGGCCGATCACCCGGGCACGGGCGATCAAGGACTGGCGCAGCTTGCTGCTGAGGCGCTCGAAGCGTTTCTTCTCCCGCGCCTCTTGGCCGAAGGCTTCGATGACGGCCAGGTTGGCGACGCGGTCGTTGAGCTGTGCCGCGAGGTGGCCGCGGCGGCGGCGGGACTCGCGCGTGGTGGCACGCAGATGCGGCCCGATGCAGAGGGCCAGGGCTGCGGCGACGGCAATGGCGATACCGACGGAGAGCGCGACGACTGGCTCGACGAACGCCAGGACGACGATCGCGAGAACGGCCGCCAAGCCGCTGACGGTCAGGCGGGCCAGCCCATAGCTGACCCACTGCCGAATGGCCGTCAGGTCGCCGACGAAGCGTAGCACGATGGCGCCGCGGCTCATTTGCCGGGCCCCGTCCGCGCCGATCCGCGCCAGATGCCGAAAGAGGCGCAAGCGCAGGCTGTGGACGTAGCCTTGGCCGAGGTGCTCGGCATCCAGATGCCCACGCCAACGCAGCCAGGCGCCGGACAGGATGGCGAGGCAAAGGCCGCCGGCGAAGAGGGCCATCTCGCCGAGCGGCAACTGGACCTCCGGTCCGATCATCTGATCGAAGCCGTTCTTCACCAGCATGGCTGTGGCGACGGCCACGCCTGCCTGTGCGATGCCGTTGGCAACGAGATAGGCGAAGCGCCGCCGGCGCCGGCCGGAGAGAACTGGAGGGAGAGGCATGGGAGACCCGCACGCTGGGTTAGGCGGAGAGGCGGATGAAGCGCTGCAGGCGCGGCGGCTGCCACGCGCCATGCACCAGGTCGTCCAGGGGCACGATCGGTGTCGCCACCGCGCGCGTGGCTTCCCGGACAGCCAGCGGGCTCGAGGTCATGCGCCCGGCCAGGGCCACAGGCGTGATCGAGCGGTCGGTCAGCCAGCGCACGCCGGCATCGGCGCCCATCGCGTCGCTCGCCGCCACCACGACGTCGTCGACCTGATCGGCGAAAACGCTCGACTCCACCAGCTCGGAGGTCTCGGAGAAATAGAGGCCGTCGGCGAGCTCGAGCACGATGACGTCGGGCTGCCCTTGGGCCAAACGCTGAACCATGGCCGGTAGCAGCGCCTTCAGTGTTTCACGTGGAACTTTGTAGGTTGAGGCGTAGCCGAAGTCGGTGAAGTCCAGCACCTCGGCGGCGCCGGCATCGACATAGGCCCAACGGTCGCCCCCGGCGCCCGTGCCGGTCACCTTGCCGACGGCGACGGTGAAGCCGTTGCGGCTCATGCCCTTGACCAAGCCCGCGATGGTCGTGGTCTTGCCGGCGTTCATCGAGGTGCCGACAACGGCCATGCAGTAGGGCTTCTTGCCGAGGGATGCGCCTGTCGGCGTTGCGGCCGGCAGCGCATAGCGTTTGAGGTTGAGCTTGTGGCCGGCCGCATCGGCGACCAGGCCGAGGGGGCGGATGCGCGTCGGGGTCTTGGTCGCGTCGTGCCGGTTGAGGCACTTCGCCGCGATGCCGCCGGCCGCCACCATGTGACAGGGCTCCAAGCTGTCGGGCACCAAGGCCTCGAACTGGTCGCTGGCATAGCGGGCGCCGTAGCAGAGCAGAATCTCGTCGCCGACATAAAGCTGGCTGCGCCGGCCTTCCGGGCTCTCCAGGCGGCGGTGATGACCGAGATGCTCGATGCGGGCCAGGACCAGATCGCCGCTCTGCGGCACGACCCCGTCGGTCAAGAGAAAAGCGGCGTCGTTCAGCGCGATGCGCCGTGTCGCATAGGAGCGCTTGGCCGCTTGCAGGCGGCTCAAGGACAGGGGCTCGCTGCGGGCCGGTTCGCCGAATTGGAATTCGTTGTCTTGAGAGTCCTCGTCCGGGCCATGCTGTCTAGACGAGTGGTGGTAGGAAAAGTGAACGGCCGGGATCGCTGTCACCGTATCGCCGCATCTGCCGAGGAATTCGCCTTTGCTTTGCACGTTCCGCCTCCTTCGCTTGCAGGTGCAATGCTGGGACAACGGCGCAAGACGAATTCTATTCTCGGCAAAGGCAGAATTTTTTTGCGCCCGCTTCTCCGCCTTGATTTGAGCGCGGCCGGCGGGAGATTTCTGGGCGAAGTTTGAAGCGATTAATGGGGCGCTGGGGCGATGCCTGCCTACGTGCCCTCAAAGCATGATCAGATCGATGGCTATGACCATTGCGATGGCATAGGCAAGAATGCCGCCGCCGATCATCAGCAGGACGGTGTTGCGCCGTGCCTCCCGGTCGGCCAGCTCCTTGGCTTGCGCCATCATGACCGGCCAGGCGTAGGCCACCATGTCCGTCTGGGTCAGGACCGAAATGATACGCCCGGCCTCGTCGACGATCGGGACGCGGCGAAAACGCCCCTGCGTCATCTCCCGCATCCAGTGCTCGACTTCGTCGTTCTCCCGGGCCACGCGCGGCTCGGCCGTCATGATCTCGGAGATCGGGGTGTCGCCTGCCGATCGGCCTGCGTTGACCAGGCGCTTGACGATGTCCCGCTCGGTCAAGATGCCGGTCACCTTGTTGTCGCCATCGACGACAATGGCCGAGCCGAAATTGTGCTCAGCCATGCCAGCCACGGCATCGGCCACCATTTGGTCCGCCGTGACGGTGAAGGGCGCCGGCTTGGGACTGGCGGCGAGACGGTCTCTGATCTGCATGCGTTGCCTCCCGTGGCGGCCCTGTCCGCTCCGGACTCCCGTTG
>JANQIA010000509.1 GCA_028282405.1 Rhodovibrionaceae bacterium | reverse complement strand
ATCCGGCGCCGCGCGCCGATATCAGCCGCTTGCCGCTGACCCTCCACCAATGCCCGCTGCAAGAGGCGCCCCTCGGCCTCTTCGACGAGGTTGCCGCCGGCGACCTCGTCATGATCGACTCCAGTCACATCCTGATGCCGGGGACCGACCTGGACTTCTTCCTCGGCCGTGTGCTCCCGCGCCTGCCGGCGGGAGTCTATCTGCATTTCCACGACATCTTTCTGCCCGACCCCTATCCGGAGAGCTGGACCTGGCGCGGCTACAACGAGCAGCAGGCGCTGCTGCCGCTGATCCTGGCAGGGACCTGGACGCCGGAGTTCGCCTCCCACTACGTGCGAACCCGCATGAGCCAAGCCTTCACCCATAGTGTCATTGCCGGCCTGCCGTGCTGGCGCGAGAGTCACGAGAACAGCCTTTGGCTGCGCAAGCGGGCCGAGGGGCCGGCGTCACGCGAATCTGAATTGCCGTGACGGCCCAGCGGGGCACCTAACGGTATGTCGATGACAAGCTCATAGAAGCGGAGGCGATCTGGTGGTAGCACGCTTGTGGCGCGGGGCGCCTACGCCGCTCTTGCCGGACAGGGTCGAGCGCGCGATCTCCGAGCAGGAGGACAAGACGGAGCGGCTGATCTCCTGGATTCAGCTCGCCATCGTCTGCACCTTCGGGCTGCTCTATATGCTGTCGCCCAAGACGGCCAGTCCGGACGCGCCCTTTCAGCCGGTGCCCTGGGTGCTCTCGATCTACCTCGGGCTGACGGTCATCCGCATTATCTGGTCGTACACCCGCCGGCTGCCCGACTGGTCGCTGACCATTTCGATCTTCTTCGACGTCGGCGTTCTGCTCGTCCTCATCTGGTCGTTCCATCTGCAATACGATCAGCCGGCCTCCTTCTCCCTGAAGGCGCCGACGATGCTCTACATCTTCATCTTCATCGCCATACGCGCCTTGCGCTTCGACTACCGCTTCGTGCTGCTGACCGGTCTGGTCGCCGCGGCGGGCTGGGGCATGCTCCTGGTCTATGTCGTCTATTCCAACCCGCAGGACATGATGATCACGCGGGACTACATCACCTATCTCACCTCCAACTCGGTCCTGCTGGGTGCCGAGTTCGACAAGATGATCTCGATCCTCGTCGTCTCGGGCGTGCTGGCGGTGGCCCTCTGGCGCGGGCGGCAGCTTTTGATCCGCTCGGTCTCGGAAGGCATCGCCGCGCAGGAGCTCTCCCGCTTCTTCGCGCCGGAGGTGGCGGCGCAAATCAAGCAGTCCAATCAGGCCATCGCCGCCGGCAACGCGGTCACCCGCCACGCCGCCGTGCTCAACCTCGACATGCGCGGCTTCACCCGTCTCGCCGGCAGCGAATCGCCGGAGGTCGTCATGCGCATCCTGGGCGAATACCAGGCGCGCATGATCCCGGTCATCCAGCGGCACGGCGGCTCGATCGACAAGTTTCTCGGCGACGGCATCATGGCCAGCTTCGGGGCGGCCAAGCCCAGCGAGACCTATGCGGCCGATGGCGTGGCGGCGCTGGCCGACTGCCTGGCAGAGGCGCGCCGCTGGGAGGAGACCTGCGCCGCCGAGGGCCGCGCCTGTCCCTCGGTCAACGGCGCGCTGGCGACCGGTCCGGTGCTGTTCGGCGCGGTCGGGGACAGCTCGCGCCTGGAGTTCACGGTGATCGGCGATGCCGTCAACATCTCCGCCAAGCTGGAGAAGGCGAACAAGGATTTCGGCAGCCGCGGAGTGACGACCGCCGACGCCTACGAGCTGGCGCTGCAACAAGGCTACCGGCCGCGCCTCGACTGGCCGCAGGTCGAGCACGGCAGCGTCGGCGGCGTCGACCGCGCCGTCGCGCTGCGGCGGTTGGATTAGGTGTTCCTCTCAAGCTGTCATGGTCGGCCTTGATCCACTGCTGTCCGGTTGAGCGTCGCGGTATTGGCCGTAAGGCTCTGCACTGGCTTGGGTATCGCGGCTTTCGGCTGGACAGGGACTTGCCGCGGCAGCCAGAGGTCTTTTAGCGCTGCGCGCCACCCCCCTCCCGGCGCTTTGCGCCCACCTCCCCCTCAAGGGGGGAGGTGTAAATGACTGCGATGAAAGCATAATTCCCTCCCCCCAGCGAGGGGGAGGGTTAGGGTGGGGGGTGTCCGCGGAGCGGACAAGAGAAAGCTCTTCCTCGCTCAACCGGACAGCAGTGGCCTTGAGCCGGGGTCCATGTAGACGCCCGTACAGAAGCCACCATGGTTCCCGGCTCGCGGGCTTCGCCCTTGGCCGGGATGACAGTCTGAGGTGGGCTCCCAACGGGGACGGAACAGAACGGGGCGCCTCCGGAAGGAGACACGGAGCTAACGAGGCGCAGGCGCGCCCTAGAAAAACTCTTGGGAGCGCAAACCTGTGCCAGCGCGCCAGTCGCGCCTACCGCACGTAGACGTGCACCTCGTCGACCTGCGCGGCCGGGGTGGTGGTCGAGGACAGGGACACCCGCTCCGCCGGCAGGCCCATGCTCATGAGCGAGCGCAAGACCTGCTCGGCATGGCGCTGGGTGCGGCCGGAGGCCAGGGCCACCTGCGCCGGCGTACCGGTGGAGGGGGCGACGCCGACGAGGTCGAAGCCGGCATTGGGGCGCCGCTCGAGCGCGCGGTTGACGGCGCTGAACAGCGCCTGTTCGTACTGCACCTGCGGCTGGTCGAAACGGATGACGACCAACGGCGCGGTGCGTCCGACCAGCGAGGCGCCTCCGCCGGGGAAGGGCGGCGGCGGCACGCCGAAGGCGCGGTTGGCCAGGCTGCCGCCGAGATACTCGCCGTTGCGCACCGCGACCGACAGAGCGGTCAGGTTGGCGCGCTCGGTCGCCGTATAGCTGGTGGTGCGCTGAATGTCCTCGGTCAGCTCGGTCATCAGCCGGTCGATCAGGACGACGGTCTGGTTGACCTCGTCCTCCAGCACAGCGAGCTGCCGGTGGTCTTCGTCGACGGCGCCGGAGAGGCCGTAGGTCGCCCGGGTCGCGCCGAGCATGTAGGCGGCCAGGGTCGAGGTCGAGGCGCTGTCGTTGGACAGCCCGGTCATCTCGGAGAGCTGCACCTCGACGCGCTGCAGCTCCTGCTGCGCCTCGTTCCACATCGCGACGAGATTGGGGTTGCCGGGCGTGGTGCCGACCTGCAGGCGGGCGTTTATGTCGCCGACCAGGGTGTGATAGATGCCGGCGGTGCCGCGCGCATTGGTGCGCAGTTGCTGCAGGCGGCCGTTCTCGTTGCTGAGCTGGCCTTGCAGGCGCTGCAGATCTGCGCGGAGCTGCTGCACGCGCTGGCCCACCGCTGTGCCCGTCGGCTGTCCGGGCGTCACCCCTTCCGGCTCGAAGGTGCCGGTGCCGAGCGCCGGGCCCGCCGTTCCTTGCGCGAAGACCTCGGTGCCCTGCTCGTTGGCCGCCGGAAGGAAGACGTCGTCGAAGGTGGAACAACCAGCGAGCATACCGGTCACGCAAGCGACCAGGATGGTTCGTCGGGGCACTGACATTCTGCCTCTCAAACCCTGATTTCTCGACCCCACGCCGTGCCTTTTTCTCTTCTGTCTCAAGCGATTAGGCGCTGTGTCCCGGAGTCGGACTCCCGATTTTTCGCGAGTGTAGGTTATGGCCCGGATCGGTACAAGCAGCAATTCCCGTGCAGTTACAGCACTTTCCAACCGCATGGAAGGGGCTCTTAACGTCGAAGCGGCTAACGCGGCGTTAAGCGTTGAAGCGATCGAAGCGCCTGCATAAGTCTTGCACGGTCGCGGACCTTGACGTAGGTTCCGCCCCTCTTTCGCCGGGGTCCCCCGGCAGATGCGCCCGTAGCTCAACTGGATAGAGCGTCTGACTACGGATCAGGAGGTTGGGAGTTCGAATCTTCCCGGGCGCGCCATCCGCTTTCGCCGATTTCAACAAAGCCAAAATCTAGCTACGGCGCGACGCGCCGGAGCGGATTCCACGCGGAAGCCACTTGCGCTAAACAAAGGCCGCAAGAGTTTGTAGCAACCATTCAATGTTGCTATTTTGTTCCTTTTCCGTATGTTCGTGTTGAGAGGTGGCCCATGAGCGAAAGTGCCATTGAATGGACAGACTCAACCTGGAACCCGGTCGCCGGGTGCAGCATCATGTCTGCTGGCTGCACCAACTGCTATGCGATGCAGATGGCCCGCCGATTGGAAGCGATGGGTATCGAGAAATACAAAGGCCTCACACGGAAATCAGGCTCTAGAACCGTCTGGAAGGGCATTGTTCACGAAGACCACAGTTCTTTGGACATCCCGGTTCGCTGGAAGAAACCTCGAAAGGTGTTCGTTAACTCCATGAGCGACCTGTTCCATCCTTCGATCTCATCAGAGTTTATCTCCAAGGTTTGGTCGGTAATGGAGCGAACACCACGTCACAGTTATCAGATTTTGACGAAACGCCCAGATCGCATGGCCGAACTATCGGCGTCCGCGCAATTGAACAAACTACCGAATGTCTGGCTGGGAACTAGCGTCGAGGACGAGCACGTCGTCCATCGCATTGACGAGCTTCGTAAGGTACCAACAGCGATCAGGTTCATCTCGTTCGAGCCTCTTATTGGCTCGGTTGGGTCTATTGATCTGACGGGGATTGACTGGGCAATTGTTGGCGGAGAAAGCGGCCCGAGGGCCCGACCAATTCGAGAGGCATGGATTGACGAAATCCATAGTGCGTGCCGGCACTACAAGACAGCGTTCTTCTTCAAGCAGTGGGGCGCGTGGGGCAAGGACAACAAACGCCGATCCAAGAAGCAGAATGGCCGGACTTACCGAGGCCAGACCTGGGATGAGATGCCTGTCGTTGGTTCAGTTTGAGGGCCTACTAGTTTGGTCGAGAAGCGATACGATTGGAAAGAGGGGGCTACCCTCGCAAAGCACTCGAAGCGGAAGCACAAAATCCTGGCCGAGTACTTTCGTCGATACCTTCGCGAACGATGCAAGAACCCCAATAGCCGACGCTTTCGGCTAGCGATCATTGATGGCTTCGCGGGTGGGGGCCGCTATGAAGACGGAAGCCCCGGGTCACCGGTGATCTTCGCTCAAACCCTGTTGAATGTCGTTGAAGAGATCAATGTCGAAAGAGCCGCCGATGACATGCCGTCGGTCGAAGTTGATTGCCTGATGATTCTCAATGACGCTGATACTGAAGCCATTCTTAGGCTTCGGGAGGCCGTTGCGCCCTTTGTGTCCAGTGCTCAGCAAGAAAGTTCGCATTTGGCCTTGCAGATTGAATTCTATCAGGGGGAATTCGAGGCTTCGGTGGATGAGTTTTCAGCTCGCGTTGAGAGCGGCAGCTATCGGAACGTGATCTACAATCTGGATCAGTGCGGGCATAGCCACGTAAAACGAGGAACAATTAACAGACTTGTTCGTTCAAAAAAGTCCGTCGAACTCTTCCTCACCTATGCGGTGCAGTCCCTAATTACATTTCTCGATCAGAACGATCCCGAAACAATTCGGCGGCGTCTTGAGTATCTGAATCTACGCCCAGGGGCGCTAGCGTTTACTGATGAGCTAATGAGCAAGAATGAATGGCTCGGGACTGCAGAGCGAATTGTATTTGAGCATTTTGGAGAATCTGCCCCATTTGTCACTCCGTTCTCAATCAATAATCCCGATGGCTGGCGGTACTGGTTCATGCACTTTGCAAATAGTTACAGAGCGCGCCAAGTCTATAATGACGTCCTCCATGACAATAGCAGTGAACAGGCCCATTTCGGTCGTGCTGGGCTCCGCATGCTGTCGTATGATCCTGATCACGAAAACAGTTCGCTGTACCTGTTCGATGCAGGGTCAAGAGAAGTAGCTCGACAGCAGTTGCCGGACGATATTCCGAGGTTGGTTGCAGATGGTGGCGACACTATCGGGATGTCAGAGTTTTACCGCAGCATTTACAACGAGACGCCTGCTCACAGCGACGATATCCACGCTGCGATTTTCGACAATCCGGATCTCGAGGTCCTTACAGCCTCAGGCAACCAACGACGTTTCCCTCACACAATCTCGCTGGAGGACACGTTGTGCCTAAAGAAACAACTGAGCTTCTATCTGCCCAACGTACCGAAAGGCCGAAAGTGATTGGCCTCACAAGACTCAGCCAAGCATCAGCTGCGCGGTAGTTTTGGAAGAAGATCGGTTCTACAAATCACGCTGCGGCATAGCTACCATTGAGATACTCCGCTGCTCCTAAAGTGAGAACCGGGCCGCAGAGGGCGGCCCGGTTCCAGGTTCACGTGGGCGCGTGGCCCTTACTTGTGCTTCTTGTAGCTCTCTTCTTCCTTTATCCCGCCGTAGGCGATGGCGCCGAAGCAGACCACCACCGCGAGCAGCAGGATGATGACGGGCGAGGCGCCGCCGGCGCCGGTGAAGATCGCTGTCGCGTTCTCCCAAGAGTCGATGGGTGAGCCCATGAGTCTTGTCCTTTCCTTCCGTTAGATCGTCGTTGCCGAAGGGGCCGTCATTCGGCCGGCGCGGGCTTGGCCGCCGTCGGCGTCGTCTCCATGCCCTCCGGGTAGGCGAAGGTCGGCACCTTGGCGAGGTCCATGCCCATGATCTCGACACTCTCCGGAATGCGCAGCAGGCCGACCTTCTTGAGGATCAGCGAGACCACATAGCCGGGGATGAAGCCGAGCAGCAGCATGGAGACCGCACCGATCAGCTGGCCCATGAAGTTGGTGTCCGGATAGTCGCCGTTGGGATAGCCCGAGCCGAAGACGCCGAAGGCCAGGACGCCGAACAGGCCGGCGAAGCCGTGCACGGAGACCGCACCGACGGCATCGTCGATCTTGAACTTGTCGGCCAGCCACTTGGCACCCAGCGGCGCGATGATGCCGCCGCAGACGCCGAGCAGGAAGGCGAGCGGTGGCCAATAGACATCGAGACCCGAGGCCGCCGAGAAGATGCCGGCAAGCGCGCCGGACATCATCCAGAAGGGATCGCGGGTGGCGAGCCAGCCGCCGATGATGCCGCCGCCGAAACACATCAGCGTGTTGAAGGCGACCGACGAGAGCGTCGTCTGATTGCCGAAGATCGTCGTCCACTGCCCCGAGCCGTTGTAGATGATGCAGCCGCCGAGGAACCCGAAGAAGCCGACGATCAGCAGCATCAGGCCGAAGGTCGCCATGGGCACGTTGTGCGGCAGAAGATCGTCCGGCGAGGAGCCGTCGGGCGCGAAGCGGCCGATGCGCGGGCCGAGGTTGATCAAGACACCGAGCGCGAAGAAGCCGGCGATCATGTGCACCGCACCCGCGGCGCCGAAGTCGTGCCAGCCGAACTCGGTCAGGAGCCAGCCGTCGCCGTGCCAGGCCCAGGAGGCGCCGATGATCCAGACCACCGAGCCGAGCAGGATGGCGAGGATGAGGAAGCCCGAGAGCTTGATGCGCTCGATGACCGCGCCGGAGAAGATCGAGGCCGTGGTCGCGGCGAAGAGCGCGAAGGCGCCCCAGAAGATGCCCGTCGCGTTATCGGCCAGGTTCGGGCCCATGGCGTCCGACCAGGGCACGCCGCCGGTTTCCATCGAGAAGCTCGGCAGGCCGCCGGGCGATGCGAGATAGAACCACCAGCCGAAAAAGAAGAAGGTCGGGATCATGAACGCGAAGGCCAGGATGTTCTTGATGCCTGACGCCAGCACGTTCTTCTTTCGAGATGCGCCCATCTCGTAGGCGAGAAACCCTGCGTGAATCACAAACATGAAGGCAATGCACCACCAGTAGAAGACCTCCATGGTGACGGTCGTGGTCCAACCGCCTGCCTCTTCGAGCGCGGCGACTTTCGCCGCCAACTCAGCCAATTCCTGTTCCATTGTTTAGCTCTCCCTTTGGACAGAAGAGCGTTTCGCCCCCTCGCGAGAATTTTTTATTACTGAAGTGAAACACATAATTTTGCGCCTGCGAAGTGAAAATTGCTGCAGTCGCGAAGGGGTTGGCACGTAGCGTGCGTACGATTCTCGTTTTCTACGAATTTCGTAATTTCAAGTTCTCTTATTTTCGGAGTACCCTCAGGCGATGAATGCGAGAGAGAAGAGAATGACCTTGGTCAAGTTGCGCCGCGCGGCACAGATCACCCTGCCGTTGGAGATCCGGCGGGCAGCGCGTCTCAAGGAAGGCGACTATCTGGAAGCGGAAGTGACCGCGGCCGGCATCCTGCTGCGCCCGGTCAGCGTCG
>JANQIA010000502.1 GCA_028282405.1 Rhodovibrionaceae bacterium | reverse complement strand
CTACACCCTGGCCGGCGGCAGCATCGGCCTGCAGATCGGCGGCCAGGTCTCCAAGGTCTGCTTCACGGTGATGACCGACGGCGGGCTCGACGCCATCCTGGAAAACAACGTCAAGTTCGGCGGCGATCTCTCCGTCGCGGTCGGCCCCTATGGCGCCGGCACCGAGGCGGCGACGACCACCAACCTGGACGCCGACGTTTATTCCTTCTCAAGCGCCGTCGGACTGTTCGGCGGCGGCTCCCTGGCCGGCGCCGCCATGCTGGTGCGCGAGTCCTTCATGCAGGGCTACTACGGCCAGGCGGTCACCGCGCGGCAGATCGTCATCGAGCGGAAGTTCTCTAACCCGCAAGCGAACCGCTTGAGGGGCGCGCTGGCTGTGTAAGGGGGGCCTTGGCGCCGGCGCTACTATGCCCTTAGCAGCTTCTTTCAGCATCTCACCCCGGCCAAGGGCGAAGCCCGCGTGTCCGGGATGGCATTTCGAGAGTCGCTGCAGACATCGCCACACCACAAGTCGTCACCCCGGCCTTGAGCCGGGGCCCATGTCGACGCTGGGCGCGGGCCGGGAAATGGATCCCGGCTCAAGGCCGGGATGACAGGCCGTGGGGCCGCACAGCCGGCGCGCCATTCCTTCGGTCGTCACCCCGGCCAAGGGCGAAGCCCGCGTCCGGGATGGCATGCTGAGAGTCGTTGCAGACATCGCCACACCACACATCGTCACCCCGGCCTTGAGCCGGGGCCCATGTCGACGTTGGGCGCGGGCCGGGAAGTGGATCCCGGCTCAAGGCCGGGATGACAGTCCGTGGGGGCGCGCTGGCTGTGTAAGGGGGGCCTTGGCGCCGGCGCTGCGGCCCTGGGCCTCGAGCACCTCGAGGATCTGGTCGAGCGCCCGGTCGTCGAGGCTGCGAATGCGCTGCGCCAGGAGGTTGGCGGCCTGAGTCGCCTTGGGCGAGAGGCCGCCGCTGTCGACCACCACCCGCGGGTGGGAGATGCGCGCCAGCGCCTCGAGCTCTTCCGCCTCGTCCCAGATGATCTGGAAGTACTGGCAAATCCGGTGAATGGTTCGGCGGTTCGGCCGCCCGCGTCGGCCGTGCTCCAAAGCAGAAAGGTACGCCGGCGACACGCCCAGCCCGGCCGCCATGTCCTTGAGCGATAAGCCGCGTTGCGCACGCAGCTTACGCAAGCGCGCTCCAAACGGAGTCATTGTGCAGTCTCCCCAAATCCCTTGCCCCAAGCTTGCCGCCGCTCTTTCCCCGGGTCCCCGCCGACAACTGAAGACCCATCCGACCCGAGGTGAACAGCCGGCCTTTGACTTAACTATACATTATATTGGAACGCAATGTCAGCACCGGCTGCAACTCTCGCGATTGCGGCTGTAACAAAGCTCATCGTTTGCGGCGCAGCATGACGTAGAGAGCGCCGGTGCCGCCGTCGCGCTGCTGCGCGTAATCGAAGGCCAGAACCCGGCCGCGGTTGGGCGCCTGATTGAGCCAAAGAGGCACTTTTCCTCGCAGAACGCCGCCCTCCTGCTTGCCCTGACCCTTGCCGGTGATCACCAGCAGGGTGCGTCGCCCGGCGTCATAACTCGCCGCGATGAAGGCATCGAGGGCGCGGTGCGCCTCCGCCTGAGTCATACCGTGCAGGTCGAGCCGCCCATCGACCTGCATCTTGCCGCGCTTGAGGCGCTCCGCCGTGCGCCGGTCGACCCCGGCGACCTGGCCGTGGGCCAGGCAGGGCTGCCTGTGCTTTGCCCGATCCGTCTTGGCCACGGCGGAGGGCAGCACGCTGTCACCGGCCGCGCGCCGCGCAGTAGCAGGCTGGGTGCCGGCCGCCTTGCGCCGCGGCGGCGCCTGGCCGGCGTCATCGCCCGTCTGCTTGAGCGGGCTCAAGACGGCATGGCGGTCGCGACCGCGCAGCGGCTTGGCGCTACGGGCGACCTGGTGCCAAAGCTCCATGTCCTTGGGCTTATGCGACATCGTCGATCAGCAGCAGGTGCAGGCGCTTGGGCCCGTGGGCGCCGAGCAGGATGGTCTGCTCGATGTCGCCGGTCCGCGAGGGCCCGGTGATGAAGTTGATCGTCCGCGGCAGGCGGCTGTCGTTGCCCGCCTCGCGGAAACGCTGCCAGGCGTCCTCGTAGCTGCCGACGATCTGGCTGGCGAAGACCACGGCGATATGGGTCTCGGGCAGGAAGTTGAGGGTGACCGGGGTCTCGGGGCCGGAGCGCAGCATGAGGGTTCCCGTCTCCGCCACCGCGGCGAAGACCGGGGTGAGGGAGGTGGCATCGTCTGCCCGCGCCGGCCCGGTGCCGACCTCCAGCAAGGGTGCCTCCGCCTGCCAGGGCAAGGCGCCCAAGCGGCCGTCGGGTGACACGCGCAGGCTCTGCGGCAGGTTCTGGCTGCTGAGATAGGCCGAGACGGCCTTGGGCACCTCGGAGAGATCGGCCAGGCGGTCCACCGTGGTATGCACCGCCTCGGCTTGGGCCTGGAACAGCGCGACCTGTTCGTCGTGCGGAAGCTGGGCACGCGCCGGCACCGGCCCGCGCGGATGCTCGGCCAGGCGTTCGGCCACCCGCTCCGCACCGCCGTCGTCCGCCTGACGCTTCAGGGAGCGGCGGACGGCACCCAAAATCTGCTCGCGGCCGCTCATGCCCCAGGTGTCCTAGGCGAGGCTCCGGATCCGTTCTGCCGTTTGGCCCAAAGCTCCTGGAAACTCTTGCCCTGGGGCGCAGGGAAATCGCGGTGGTCGGTCCAGCCGCCGGCGAGCGGGAGAGACTTGAGGCGCCCCTTGCGGCCGCCGAGCGCGCGCAGCAGGCGGGCGTTGAAGCGATTCAGCAGGGCATAAAGCGCCGGCCGCTTGGCGAAGAAGGCCCAGAGCTTGAGGCCGCTACGCGCCGCCGTCGGCGTCAGGTTGCGCTCGAACTCCTTCTCCCGCCAGTGCCGCATCATTTTCGGCAGCGGAATGCGCATGGGGCAGACCGCTTCGCAGCGGCCGCAGAAGGTCGAGGCGTTGGGCAGATGCCCGGCCTCCTCGACGCCGATCAGGCTCGGGGTCAGCACCGCGCCGATGGGCCCGGGATAGACCCAGCCGTAGGCGTGCCCGCCGACCGCGTTGTAAACCGGGCAGTGGTTCATGCAGGCGCCGCAGCGGATGCAGCGCAGC
>JANQIA010000410.1 GCA_028282405.1 Rhodovibrionaceae bacterium | reverse complement strand
AAGGCCGTCATTGCCTATGCCCGGGCGTTGCTCGCCGGCCATCCGCCCCACCCGCTGGGCCACAACCCGCTGGGCACGCTGATGATTCTCGCGCTGCTGCTGCTTGCCGGGGTGCAGGCGAGCACGGGGCTTTTCGCCAACGATGACATCTTCACCGACGGGCCACTGACCCATCTCGTCAGCAAGGAGACCTCGGACGAGCTGACGGTCATCCACAAAACCGTCTTCGACCTACTGCTCGCCTTTGCAGCCATTCATGTGGCGGCCAACCTCATCTACCGCTTCCTGCTCAAGCAGGACCTCATCACACCCATGATCACCGGCCGCACGCCGCCAGAGCCGGGTCAAGCGGCACCGCATCTGCGCAGCCCGTTGCTCGCGCTTGCCCTTCTGTGCGTCGCGGCCGGGGCCGTCTACCTGGTGGTCACCCGGCTCTAGACAGGCGCAGGCTACTTGCTGCGGAAGTCGTCGTGGCAGTCCTTGCAGGTTTTGCCGAGGGCACCGATCTGACTGCGCAGCCCATCCATGTCGCCGGCCTCGGCCATGCTCGCCAGCTTGTTCGCCTCCTCGGTGAAGGCCTCCATGCCCTTCTCGAAATCGTCCCAATCGCCCCAGACCTTGGCGATCGCCGTGGTCTTCTCCCGGCCCTGACCGTCGGTGTTCTGGCGGAAGGCGGCCAACGACAGCTCGGAGGTCTCCGCAAGCATCTGGGCATGAGGGGCCAGAGCCGCCGCGTGCTCGACCTCGCCCTTGGCGATCATGACCAAGGCGGACATGTTCCCGCCGACCACCGACATCACCGCCTTGCGGTACTTGATGGCGTTGTCCGGGCTGGTCTCGGCCGCTGCCAGTCCGACAAGCGACAACGCGGCCAGCACGCCGGCCAAGGTGAATGCGGTGAGCTTACGGGTCATATCGTCTTCCTTCTTTCTCTGGTTGATCGTGTTTTTGTTGTCAGCTTAGCGGCGGATGCGCCGCGGGGTGGATTTTACTTTGGTGAAACATGCGGTGCGGCAGGGCGCTAGCGCGGCAGGAGCTGGCCGAGCCAGAGGTCGCCGCCGCCGAGCGGCTCCCAGCCGATGCTGTCTCCGTCTTGCGTCATGCGATAGCAGTCCCAGCGTTCGCTTGGTGGCCAGAGAGAGCAGTAGAGCCCGCCTTCGGCATCGCTGCGCGCCGCCCAGCGCCCCGGCGACTCGCGGCCCGACTGGCTGAAGATCGTGGCACCGCCGGCGGAGAAGCTTTGCCGCCACTCGACGCCGTCCTGATTGCCCCGAACCACGCGGTCCGACAACGCCGCCTCGATCTGCTCGGCCGAGAGGTAGTCGTCGGCCGCAAGCGCCCCCGAAGCGACAAGCGAAAGGCAGAGCAATGCCGGAAGGAAAACGCGACGCAAGGCTATTCCGGCCATGGTCGTCCAGCCCCCTCTATGAATCCTCAAGTAGCACGCTAGCACGCCGGCCGACGGAGCCAAAATCTCGTTTGCTTGAAGCGGTCGCGGCACGAACGGCATAAGCTTTCTGTAGAATGGGAGACTGAGCCGATGACACCCCTGCAGATCGCCAGCTTGCTGGTCTGCCTCGCCGCCTTTCTCGGCGTGGTCAATCACTTCCTCCTGCGCCTGCCTTCGGCGATCGGGCTGGTGGTCACCGGCCTCGTGGCGGCGCTCGCGATCATCGGCCTCGATGAGCTCTTTCCCGCCCTGACGATCGAGGAGACCGTGCGGCGGCTGGTGCTGGAGATCGACTTCTCCGACGCGCTTCTGGAAGGCATGCTGGGCTTTCTGCTCTTCGCCGGGGCACTGCACGTCGACCTGGAGACCCTGCGACAGCAGAAATGGGTCGTCGCGGTCACCGCCTCGGTCGGCGTGCTGATCTCCACGGCGCTCGTCGCGGCCGGCTTCGGCTGGCTGGCCGGCGCGCCGCTGCTCATCGCCCTGGTGTTCGGTGCCCTGATCTCGCCCACCGACCCGGTCGCCGTGCTCGGCATCCTGAAGTCGGCCCAGGTGCCCAAGTCCCTGGAGGTGAAGATCGCCGGCGAGAGCCTGTTCAACGACGGCGTCGCCTACGTGCTCTTCCTCATCCTGGTGGCCCTTGCCTTCGGGCAAGGGCATGGCGAGGCGCCGATCGGCGCCGTCGAGTTCGTCGAGCTCTTCGTGCTGGAGGTCGGCGGCGGCGCCATTCTGGGTGGTGCGGCGGGCTGGCTGGTCTTCCAAGCCATGCGCCGCATCGACGACTACGCGCTCGAGGTGCTGCTCACCCTCGCCCTGGTCATGGGGCTCTACGCCCTGGCCAGCGCCTTGCACATGAGCGGTCCCATCGCCGTGGTGATCGCCGGGCTGTTCATCGGCAACACCGGCGTGCGCTTCGGGATGAGCGAGACGACCCGGCAGCACGTCGACGCCTTCTGGCGGCTGGTCGACGAGATCCTGAACGCGGTGCTGTTTCTGCTGATCGGCTTGGAGGTCTTCGCCCTGGCCCTACGGATGGACTGGCTGCTGCTTGGCCTGATGATGATCCCGCTGGTCATCGGCGCGCGCTTCGTCGCCGTGCTCTTTACCGTCAGCCTGCTTCGCTTCCGGCGCGAGTTCACCGACGGCGCCGTGCCGATCATGACCTGGGGCGGGTTGCGCGGCGGCATCTCCGTGGCCCTGGCGCTGTCCCTGCCGGACAGCGAGTGGAAGCCGCTGATCCTGACGGTGACCTACGTGGTGGTGATCTTCTCGATCGTCGTGCAGGGCCTCACCATTCGCTCCGTCGTGCGCCACTTTCTGGGATAGCGGACGCCACGGCCGGCACTTGCCGAGGCGCCGCCGCACGGACGCCGTGCGGGAGAGGGCCGCGCCCAGGCGGCGAGGCAGCCGTGGCTCGACACGCTGGAGGTTGCCGTCCAGCCAGTCCGAGCGCCGGCGCCTATGGCGCAGCCAGGCGCGCGCCCGGTTGCTGGTCGTCAGCAGCAGCGCGAAGCCGACGGCGAGCAGGGGAATGCCGAGCGGGATCGGCAGCGGCAAGGTGATCGCCCCCGCACCGATACAGATCAGCGATATCACTCGTAGGATAAGCGTGCGCACAGGGGACCCTTGCTCAGTGCCCGAACCGCAATGGGAAACGCCCCGACGCGTTGCAGCCCGTCAGCTCCAAGTTAGGAAGAAAATACGGCTATCCAAAGGAATTGGAGTAGAGGCCTGGCAACGCCCGGGGGGTTGCTCGAATTCGCCTGATTTCAACGCCTAGATGGAGCGCAGGGCTATCAGCGCACCGATGCCGGCAGCGAGGAGAAGGGCCGCCGTAATCAGGATGCGCGGCAGACTGTCCTTGTCGCTCGCCCGCCTGGACTTCGGTTGCGGAACGTTGACGGGAGTCTCCACGTCGTTCGCCGCGGGGCTCTTTGCGCTTTTGAGCTTCTTGACCTTTGAGGAGTCGCCCTCTTCGAGCGCGCCGGACTGGTAGATCGTGCGCGAATGAACCAGCTCGCAATCGCCGTCCATGCGCTCCTGGACCACGCGTAAGCGCTTGATTCCACGCCGTTCCAGGCGGTCGGCCTCGGCCAGAGCCGTATGGCGATCGTCGAAGATCGACCGGATCTCCCAACGGCCGCTCTTAAAGCACTGAACCTCGAATGCAGTCTGGGCAGTCATACACCGCGTCTCCGCAAGAGGCGTACCTCGCCCCGGCCGCCAGACAAGACCGGCCGCACCAGAAACTCAGTCACCATCTACTGCCGATGTCGCCTCCGCATCCGAAGGGCCGGACAGGGAAACGCACAGGCGAGCACCTAGGTGGAAGTGTTATGAATACGGGTAATTTTTCCGTAAATAGCCGCTGAAGAAATCTATCGAACCAGAAGTTGTGTTCCTCGGCTGGCGCTCTACCTTGCCCCTTCGGACGCACGCGAAAACGCCCGAACGCAGGGCACGGCGCGCTCAGGCCTCGGTGCCGCGGCAGCTCGGACAAAGGCCGCGCACCTCGATCACCCGGCCGTCCGTCGCGAAACCGAGCTCGGCTGCCACCTTGTCGATCGCTCGATCGATGCGCGCGTCGTTCATCTCCGCCGCCGTCCCGCAGCCGCGGCAAATCAGGAACTGGCCGACATGCTTCTCCTGCGGCGAGGCGCAGCCGACGAAGGCATTGAGGCTCTCGATGCGGTGCACCAGGCCTTGCTCGATCAGAAAGTCGAGCGCCCGATAGATGGTCGGGGGCACGGCGCTGGCGTGCTCTTTGTCGAGCCGACGGAGCAATTCGTATGCGCCGATCGGCGCATGGCCCGACTTCCAGACCAACTCCAGCACGTGCCGGCGCAGCTTGGTCAAGCGCACGCCGCGTGCAGCGCAAATGGCATCGGCGCGCTGCAAGGCGTCGGCGACACAGGTCTCATGGTCGTGGCCATCGCCCGACAGGGACTTCATCGCGGTCTCACGAAACTTGCTCATGGGCCTCGATCGACGATTGACAGCGGCAACAGCGCAGGCGATCTTTTGTTATAGTATAACATTATGTGCTGCAAATCGGGACAGGGTTGGATTGCAGACATGAAGGGAAGGGCATTGGGCGTCAAGCGGCTGCCCGAGATCGAGCCGGGCCCAGATGCCTGTGAGACACGTCTTCGCAATCTCGCAAGCGATTTGAAGGACTGCTTGCGCCCTTGGTGCCAAGCGATCGCCAAAGCGTCGTTGCAGCAGGTTTGGTCCTTTTGACGGAGCGCCGTTGCGAACACTCCGGACCCGAGGTACTTGGCGTGCACTCCCCCGTCGCGCCGATGATGTCTCGATTTAGCACGTCCGCGACGGCGTTCCGCCAAAAGGACCAAGCCAAGCTGTAAGCCAACACCCTTAAAATCCGAGCGGATGACGCGGTCCAAAGGACGCAAGCAGCAGCGAATAGCCGATCAGCGCAAGCAGCACGCCCCCGCCCAAGGCGACGAGGTCGGCCGAGAACATCCAGCTTCCCCCTCGGCTCGCCACAAGCCGGCCGGCGAAAGAACGGGCATTGACCGCGGCGAAAGCCAGCGCGGCGACGGCGATGGCCGTGCCGGCCGACATGGCGAGAACCGCCACGACGCCGGCCCAATAGAGACCGGCGATCTGCGCGAACACGAGCACCAGCACGGCTCCGGTGCAGGGCCGGAGACCGATCGAGAGCACCACGCCCAAGGTCGCCCGAAAACTGCCGGTCGCGGCGATCTGCTCCTCGGAGGGCGCGTGGGAATGGCCGCAGCAGCCGGCATGCTGCCCTCGCCAGCGCTTCAGGCCGCTGCGCGCCGCCCGATAGATCAGATAGCCGCCCAGTGCGGTCAGGAGGGCAAAGCTGGCCCGCTCGCTCCAGCTCACCGCCTCCGAAGTCTCTCGCGGCAACCAACCGGCCAGAAGGATCAAGCCGTACACCAAGACGATGGCGACGAGGCCTTGAGTGAAGGCCGACACCACCGCCAAAAGAACCCCGCGCTTCGTCTGCTCCCGATGGGTCATCAGATAGGTCGTCAGAACGGCCTTGCCGTGGCCGGGCCCGGCGGCGTGGAAGATGCCATAGAGGAAGCTTGCCGAGATCAGCGTCCAGGCCGCCGCGGCTCCACCGTCCCTGGTCAGGCTGCGCAAGCCGTCGATCAGCTCCTGATGAAAGGCGCGCTGCTGGACATAGATCCAGCCGATCATCTCGGACCAGAGCGACGGCTCGGCCGGTGGCGCCGCCGGCTGCGCATCCGCCCCCTGCACCAGCCCCTGGCTCCAGGCCGCAGTCGCGAAGACACAGACGACCGCCGTCAACAGCAGGCTTGCGGATAGGGGCCGCAGTTTCAGTTGCATGCGACGGTCACCCATTCGGCGAAGAGAACGCCAAGGCCATCGCTGGCCGACTGGGTGAGATCTATGGACGCGGCGAGAGAGACGGTCTCCGGGGTCGGGTTCGGCTCCTCCAGCGCGTAGGAGCAACTCGCCGGCGCTTCGCTCAAGACGATGGCATCGGGCGCACCGGAGTGCAGCAGCTCGACGAAGTAAGTCGGATCGTAGACCGCGTAGCGGAAGTCCTTGTCGGCGATGTCCACGGGCTCGGCAAAGGGCAGGAAGAAGCGCATGCGCAGGCGATCGTTGAGCAACCAGGCAGAGGCATCGCCGGCGGTCGCCAACGTAACCGGCTGCTCGTCGAGCAGGACGCTGGTGAAGTAGTCGTAGTCCTTGAGGTTGGTCATGTTGGCGTTCAAGAGGTCGGCCATCATGTCCTCGTCCGGCGTGCCGTCGCCGTCGGTATCGAGCCCGCTCACCGCGAAGGCCGTATAGATCTCATCGAAAATCCAGAGCTCGCGCAGGCCGATCACTTCGCCACTGTCGTTGAAGACCGCTTCGACCTTGATGTCGACAAGCACGTGGGGATGGGCCTGCGCCGAGGCGGTCCATACCAAGCCGATCAACGCCGCCGCGACGACTGCCAAACAACCTCTGAACATCAACACTCTCCTGGCGGCACGCGATCTCCGGCCGTCTGGCGCGCCACATGAACTGCCCGTCACAGCGGCGCCCTGCTACGATTCGTAGCGCCTTCAGCCGCCTTAGGCCAAGACCCTTGAGTTAGCCCTACGATTGCGGAGATTTCCTGGCAAGTTCGCGGGCCGGGGACCTACTCCACCGGCTCCAGGCGTAGCAAGCGGCCGTCGTAGCTGTCGGTCAGCAGGTAGAGGAAGCCGTCCGGGCCCGTCAGGACATCGCGAATGCGCTCGTCGAGGTCCGCCAAAAGCACCTCCTGCGCCACGATGCGGTCGCCCTCCAGCTCCAGCCGGCGGAGATGACGCTGCCTGAGGGCGCCGACGAAGAGGTCGCCGCGCCAGGCGGGAAAGGCCTCGCCGTCGTAGAAATCCATGCCCGAGGGCGCGATCGAGGGATCCCAATAGATCAAGGGCTGCTCCATGCCGGGCTTCTCCGTGTACTCGGAGATGATGCGGCCGGAGTAGTCGATGCCGTAGGTGATCTCCGGCCAACCGTAGTTCGCGCCGGGCCTCAGAACGTTCACTTCGTCGCCGCCGCGCGGCCCGTGCTCATGGATCCAGATCGCGCCGGTCTCCGGATGGACCGCGAGCCCTTGGACGTTGCGATGGCCGTAGGTGAAGATCTCGGGCCGTGCGCCCGTCGTCTCGAGGAAGGGGTTGTCGTCCGGAACGCTGCCATCTGGATTGAGCCGCAGCACCTTGCCGATGTGGTCGCCCAGCTCCTGCGCGCGCTCCAACTGGCTGTAGCGGTCGCCGAGCGTCACCAGCAGCGCGCCATCGGGGGCGAAGCGCAGGCGGGCGCCGAAGTGATGCCCGCCGCTGAGCTTGGGCTGGGAAACCAGGATGACCTCGAAGTCCTCCAAACGGCTGCCGTTCAGCCGGCCCCGCCCGACCTCGGTGCTCACCCCGTCCTGCCCGGCGACATAGGCCAGGTAGACGAGCCCGTTCTCGGCAAAGGCGGGGTCGAGCACCACGTCCAGCAGCCCACCTTGGCCCCGCGCGACGATCTCGGGCAGGCCGTCGACGCGGCGCTTGCTGCCGTCGGGGGCAATGCGGCGCAGGAACCCGCTGCGCTCCGTGACCAGCCATCCGCCATCGGGCAGGAAGGCCAGACCCCAGGGATTCCGCAGCTCCTCGGCAAGCGTGACCACGCGAAAGCTATGCTGCTCAGAAGATTTGACCTCCGCCGCGGCGGCGGCGCCCGCCAGAAGCGCCGGCACCGCGAGCGCGAGCAAGACATGAACGCGATTGATCAGCCACAGCATTCCGTGTGAGCCCCTGTTTCTTGTTCTACATAGCCCGCTTTCGGCCATCGATATGCTGCCGAGAGGCACACAAGGAAAGGCCGCGGCCGCACAACAGCGCGTTACCCCGCCGCACTAGGGCCTGTCAGCGCGCGTCTCTCAAGCTTCGCGAAATGCGCCTTTGCTCGCCGCGCAGCGTTCGGATGCGGCGATCGATGCGGTTGTCGCGCCCCCCTGGAGCCCGCTCCAGGCGCCGGATGGCTTGGCCGGCGCGGCGCTTGTAGCGCTCGGCCTTGCTGCGCTCCACACCGCTTGGCTTCTTGGTCGGATTGTTGAGCAGCAGGCTGTTGGGCCCGCTCGTGCTCGGCCGCCTCAGGTCCCGCCGCACGGTGGGGGAAAGCTGACGCCGAACGCCGGGCCTGCCGAAGTAGTAGCGGGTGCTGCTCGTCGCCTCGTCCGCCGCGGCCGGCCCACCCACCGGCGACGCTGTAGCGGCGAAGACTGCGGCGAGGCCGAGCGTGAGGAAGCGTCGGCGCGAGAGCGTAACCTCTGTCATACCGAGGACATGGGACCGGCAGCATGGCAAATCCATGGCAATTCCGCCCCGCCCAACCGCGCGCAGTCCCGCCCCTCACCGCGCATCGTCGTCCGCGCCGCTGTCGCGGCGCGCCAGCTTGAAGATGGCCGGCGAGGTGCGCAGGAGCGCCTCGAAGTGGGTCTTGAGCTCCCGCGGGACCGCGGCGCGGCGGGTGATTCGATAGAGGACGAAGACGAGAAAGGCGAGGTGAAGCACCGATGTATAGGCAAAAAATCCTTGTGCGCCGTAGTGCTCCAACACCAGCGAGGCGAAGAAGGGGCCGATGGCGGCGCCGACGCTGAAGAACAGGATGAGGCCCGCCGAGAGCTCGACATAGTCGCCGGGGCCGGCACGGTCGTTGGCGTGGGCGATGGAGATGGAATAGAGCGGCAGGGCCGCGGCACCAAAGACGAAGGCGCCGAAGTAGATGGCATCGGCCGAGCTGCCGGTCAGCGCCGTTAGCAGGGCACCGGCGGCGGCTGCGCCCAGGGTGCAGCCCATCAGGACGTTGCGGCGGTTGAACTTGTCGGACAGCCAGCCGAGTGGGTACTGCGCCAAGGCGCCGCCGACGATGCCCGCGGTCATGAAGAAGGCGACGCCTTCCACGTCGAAGCCGATCTCCTGCGCATAGATCGGGCCGATGTTGCGGAAGGCGCTGTTGGTCAGGCCAATGGTCACGCAACCCATGCAGCCCACGGGAGAGATGGCCCAGACGTGGCCGAGGCGCAGGCGCGGCGAGACCGGTGCCTTGGGGTTGCCGCCGCGCGAGAGGGCGATGGGCAGAAGAGCCAGGCAAAAGAGGATGGCGACCACGGAAAAGGCCTCGTAGCCCATGGTGCCGATGATCGGCAGCACGAGCTGCGAGGCGGCCACCGCCCCGAGGTCGACCAGGCGGTAGACGCTCAAGATGCGGCCGCGGCCGCTCTCCTCGGACTCGCTGTTAAGCCAGCTCTCCATGACCATGAAGAGCCCGGCGAAGCAAAAGCCCATGACCAGGCGCACCGCCATCCAGACCCAGGGCTCGACCACCAGCGCGAAGACCAGGGCACCGACCGCAGCCAAGGCGGAGAGCGCGGCGAAAACCCGAATATGGCCGGCGCGCGCGATCAGTTGTGCCCCGACCAGGCAACTGATGATGTAGCCGGTGAAGTAGAGCGTCCCCATCAAGCCGATGAGGCTGGGCGGAAAACCTTCCTGGCCGGCGCGCACGGCGACCAGGGTGATCTGCATGCCGTTGCCCGCCAGCAGGATACCCGCCGACGCAAGCAGAGGCAGAAGAGACTTGGGGACCATGGAAACCAAGGGCCTAGAGCGATCGGCCGAGCCACCGCTCGGCCGACGGCAATCATGCAGCCGTCAGATGTGAAAAACTAGCGCAGGACCGACGCGGAGGGATGTCCTAGGGTATGCTTGCGGGCGCTAGGCCGGCAGAACCTGCTTTGCGCGCCAACGGGCGAAGAGGTGCAGGCCGTAGCCGGCCACGTCGACCAGGCGGCTTTGCGGGTTGAGGCCCGCCGCCTTCCACATCATGGCCATGCCGCGCTTGAACTGCTTGCGCGAATAGTAGCGGAAGGCCCGGTTGATATAGGCGCGATTGTAGTAGCGCCGGTCGTAGTCGCTGCCCTCGGGCGAGTTGGCGGCATAGAACGCGTAGGAGAGCTCGTCGTCCTCGGTTTCCTTGAAGCGGGAGGCGGCGATCAGGAAGCGGCGCAGCCGGCCAATCCGCTCCTTCTCCAGGTATCGCTTGAGGTGGGTGTAGAACAGCTTGTAGTGCCGCAATTCGTCGGCGGCGATGTGCTGGCAAATCTCTTTCAGGACCGGTTCCTGCGCCGCTTCTGCCAGGGAGCTGTAGTAGGACGAGGTGCCTATCTCCACCATGCAGCGGGCGACCAGCTCGCCCGAGCGGGAGCCTCTGATCGACTCCTCGGCTTGGAGGTGCAGGTGGAAGCCCTCGCGAAAGCGCTTGAAGCTGGCCTGGAAGTCGAAGTCGGGATCGGCCATCTGAGCCCAGCGGCCGAGGGCCTCGCCATGCTTGACCTCTTCGCCGGCCCAGAGCTCAGCGGCGTCGCAGAAGCTCTCGTCGTCGCTGAAGACGTTGCTGAGGTAGGTGGCGTAGTCGCCGCCGTTGTATTCGACGAGGCTGGCGGCCTTGACCAGCAGAAGAATATCCGGATCGACTTTCGAGGGGTCGAAGCGACCCCAGTCGATACCCTCGATCGTCCAATTCTCTGCGACCATTGACCTACTAGCCCCGAACGCCTTTAAACCGCCACCCAAAGTGCGGCCGATCAATATTTGATGGTTAACCGAGTCTCGTGCAACCCCCTCGCACGTCGGCTCATCAATCGGAACAGGCGCCTAAAGGGTCGGCGCCTTCCCTCTAACGCTTCAGAACGCGCAGTTGCTCCTCGGCGATCTTGATGCGTTTGTTCGCATCGGCGCGTTCCTGATCGTTCTTGGCATCGCTGGCATCTTCGCGTGCCTCGCGCAGTGCCTGCTCGACGGCGGCGCGGTCGAGCTCCTCCACCGGAATGGCTTCCTCGACCAGCACCGTGCAGCGATCCCCGACCACCTCGGCGAAGCCGCCGGCGACGAAGATGCGACGAGATACCTCAGCCCGCGTCTCATAGACCGAGATGGCGCCGGGCCGCACCGTGGCGATCAAGGGCGCATGCCGCGGCAAGACGCCGAAGTCGCCTTCGCTGCCCGGCACCACGACCATCGCCACCTGCTCGGAGGCCAGCAAGCGCTCCGGAGAGACAAGCTCGAACTGAAGCGTTTCCGCCATTGATCTCTATTCCTTGTCGCAAAGCGGGCACGACGCCCGCTTCGAACGCGGGTTGTGCTAGGCCGCCTCGGCCGCCATGCGCTGGGCCTTCTCGATCGCCTTGTCGATGGTGCCGACCATGTAGAAGGCGGCTTCGGGCAGGTGGTCGTACTCGCCGTCGACCAGGCCCTTGAAGCCGCGAATGGTCTCTTCCAGCGGCACCTGGACGCCCGGAGAGCCGGTGAAGACCTCGGCGACGTCGAAGGGCTGCGAGAGGAAGCGCTGGATCTTCCGCGCCCGGGCCACCGTCAGCTTGTCCTCTTCGGAAAGCTCGTCCATGCCCAGAATGGCGATGATGTCCTGCAGCGACTTGTAGGTCTGCAGCGTCTCCTGCACCCGGCGAGCAACCTCGTAGTGCTCTTCGCCGACGACGCCCGGCTCCAGGATCCGGCTGGTGGAGTCGAGCGGGTCGACCGCCGGATAGATGCCGAGCTCGGCGATCTGCCGCGACAGCACGGTCGTGGCATCCAAGTGCGAGAAGGAGGTGGCCGGCGCCGGGTCGGTCAAATCGTCGGCCGGTACGTAGATCGCCTGCACCGAGGTGATCGAGCCCTTCTTGGTGGTGGTGATGCGCTCCTGCAGGGTGCCCATGTCGGTCGCGAGCGTCGGCTGATAGCCCACCGCCGACGGGATACGACCGAGCAGCGCCGAGACCTCGGAGCCCGCCTGGGTGAAGCGGAAGATGTTGTCGACGAAGAAGAGCACGTCCTGGCCCTCCTCATCGCGGAAGTACTCGGCCAGGGTCAGGCCGGTCAGGCCGACGCGGGCACGCGCCCCCGGCGGCTCGTTCATCTGGCCGTAGACCAGCGCCGCCTTGGAGTCGCCGTCCAGGTTGATCACCTTGGAGTCGATCATCTCGTGATAGAGGTCGTTGCCCTCACGGGTGCGCTCACCGACGCCGGCGAAGACCGAATAGCCGCCGTGCGTCTTGGCGACGTTGTTGATCAATTCCATGATCAGCACCGTCTTGCCCACGCCGGCGCCGCCGAACAGGCCGATCTTGCCGCCCTTGGCATAGGGCGCCAGCAGATCGACGACCTTGATGCCGGTAATCAGGATTTCAGCATCGGTCGACTGATCGATGTAGGCGGGCGCCGGGCGGTGGATGGGATAGGTCAGCTTGGACTGGACCGGGCCGCGCTCGTCCACCGGCTCACCGATGACGTTGAGGATGCGCCCCAGGGTTTCCGGGCCGACGGGGACCGAAATCGGGCCGCCCGTATCACGCACGTCATGGCCCCGAACCAGGCCTTCGGTGCTGTCCATGGCGATGGTACGCACGGCGTTCTCGCCAAGATGCTGCGCCACTTCCAGGATCAGCTTGTTGCCCTGGTTCTCCGTTTCGAGCGCATTCAAGATCGGCGGCAAATCGCCCTCGAACTGCACGTCGACCACCGGCCCCATCACCTGAGTGATCTGTCCGACGAGGTTTCCGGCCATACTTCTGTACTCCTTCCTCGAAACGCTGTTCCTGTTCGCCCTGAGGCAGCCCTTACATGGCTTCCTTGGCGGAGATGATCTCGATCAGCTCTCTGGTAATGACAGCCTGACGCGTCCGGTTGTAGGTCAAGGTCAGGTTCTTGATCATGTCGCCGGCGTTGCGGGTCGCGCTGTCCATGGCGGTCATCCGCGCGCCCTGCTCACTGGCGTTGTTCTCGAGCAGCGCCTTGTAGATCTGGACCGAGAGGTTGAGCGGCAAAAGCTCGGCCAGGATCTCCTCCTGCTCCGGCTCGTAGTCGTAGACCTGGCCGGGCGCCAGGCTGCTCTCCTGCGGCGCCTCTTCCTCGTCGTCCTGCGGCGGCGCCGGGACGAAGGGAATGAGCTGCTCGCGCGTGACCACCTGGGTCATGGCCGACTTGAAGCGCGCATAGACGATCTGACAGACGTCGAAGCTGTCCTCGTCGAACATCTGCAGGATGCGTTGCCCGATGGCTTCCGCGCTCTCGTAGGTCAGGGCGGGCTTCGCCACATCCTCGATGGTGTCGATGATGTCGTTGGGATAGAGCCGCCGAAGGATGTCGCGGCCTTTACGCCCGACACAGAGGACCTGCACCTCCTTGCCCTCGGCCTTGAGAAGCTCGATGGCGCGCCGACCTTCGCGCGCGATGTTCGAGTTGAAGCCGCCGCAGAGGCCGCGATCGGCCGTGGCCACCACCAAGAGATGCCGTTTTTCGCTGCCGGTGCCGCTGAGCAGACGCGGCGCACCCGCCGAGCCTTTGGCGCTGCCGGCGACATTGGCCAGCATGCGCCCCATACGGTCGGAGAAGGGCCGCGAGGCTTCCGCTTGCTCCTGGGCACGGCGCAACTTGGCCGCCGCCACCATCTTCATGGCGGAGGTGATCTTCTGCGTCGACTTGACGCTGGCGATACGTACGCGGAGGTCCTTCAGGCTCGGCATGCCGGGCGTGCTCTCTCTAGCTTGCTCTCTTGCGTGCGCTCAGGACCTAGACGAAGGTCTTCACGAAGTCGTCGAGCAGCGACTTGAGCTTCTCTTCGGTCTCCGAAGAAATATCGCGCTCGCTGCGGATCGCCTCCAGGATGGGGGCGCCCTTGTCGCGCAGCTCGTCCAGCAGCTTCGTTTCGAAGTCGGTGACCTTGCCGATGGCGAGATTGTCGAGATAGCCGCGCACGCCGGAGAAAATCACGGCGACCTGCTCCTCAACCGGCAGCGGTTGGTACTGCGGCTGCTTCAAGAGCTCGGTCAGTCGGGCACCGCGGGCCAGCAGGCGCTGCGTCGCCGCATCGAGGTCCGAGGCGAATTGCGAGAAGGCTTCCATCTCGCGGTACTGCGCGAGCTCAAGCTTAATCGTTCCGGCCACCTTCTTCATGGCCTTGATCTGGGCCGCCGAGCCGACTCGGCTGACCGAGAGACCGACGTTCACCGCCGGGCGGATGCCTTTATAGAAGAGGTTGGTCTCGAGGAAGATCTGGCCGTCGGTGATTGAGATCACGTTGGTCGGAATGTAGGCCGAGACGTCGCCGGCCTGGGTCTCGATGATCGGCAGCGCCGTCAGCGAGCCGGAGCCGTGATCCTCGTTGAGCTTCGCCGCCCGCTCCAGCAGGCGGGAGTGCAG
>JANQIA010000403.1 GCA_028282405.1 Rhodovibrionaceae bacterium | reverse complement strand
TAATTGTCGGTGGGTCCGCTTTCGAGCGACAGCCCGAACTATCCTCGCAGATCGATGCGGACGGAATAGCGGGCAACGCCCCTCAGGCAGTGTTGCTGGCAGACAAGCTGCTGGCCTCCAGGCGCGCGATGGGAGGAGCACCTCGCGCGAAGAGACTGTAGGGACGCAATGGAGCATCGGGCCTCTCAAGACGATATAATACCTTTCAGCGAACCAAAATCGGCTCTTGGAGATCTCGATGCTGACATGGCGGCACGGCTGATCGCCACGGCATCCGATATCGCCCTGCTCCTCGACCCTGACGGAACGATCTGCGACGTGGCCCTCGGTACGGAAGGCGGCGGGCTGGAAGACGTTCGGCGCTGGATCGGCTATCCCTGGGTCGACACGGTGACGGCGGAAAGCCGGGCTAAGGTCGACAGCCTGATGAAGGCGGCCAAGGGAGAGGAACCGACCCGCTGGCGAGAAATCAATCATCTCGCCGCCGAGAATCTATCGACGCCGATCCGCTATACAGCGCTTCAGGCCGGGAGCTGCGGCCGTATCGTCGCGATCGGCCGGGATTTGACCGCCGTCGCCGCCACTCAGCAGCGCTTCATGGGCTTTCAGCAATCGATGGAGCGCGAGTACGCGCGCCTGCGCCATGCGGAAACCCGCTATCGCCTGCTGTTCCAGATCTCCTCGGAGGCCGTCGTCATCGTCGACGCCAACACCATGACCGTCGTCGACGCCAATCCCGCGGTCGGCGACCTGCTGGAAGGCGACGAAAGAACGCTGGTCGGCAGGGCTTTCATGGAGATGTTCGGGACCGCGAGCCGGGCCGGACTGGAAGCGCTTTTGGCCACGGCGCGGGCTATCGGCCGCGGCGACGAGGTCGATGCCGCGCTGGCAGCGAACGATCGGCAGCTCAGCGTCTCGGCCACGCTGTTCCGACAGGAGCGGACGGCACACTTCCTGGTTCGTCTGCATCCGCTGCGCGGCGTTCTTAGCGAGGTCAGCCTACTCAAGACCGAGCCGCGGGCGCTCAAGGTCATGGAGCACATGCCCGACGGCTTCGTCGTTACCGATCCGGCCTGGCGTATCCTGACGGCCAATGCCGCCTTTCTCGAGATGGTTCAGTTGGCTAGCGAGGCACAGGCCCAAGGCCAGTCGATCGAACGCTGGGTGGGGCGCCCCGGTGTCGACACCCAGATCCTGGCCAAGGCCCTGCGCGATCATGGCGCCATCAATAACTACGGATCGGTCTTGCATTCGGAGCTCGGCACCACCGACGAGATCGAGATCTCGGCGGTCTCGGTAGAGAACGGCGAGGAACCCTGCGTCGGCTTTGTCATTCGCAACGTCGGCCGTCGTGTCGGGCTGGACTTCCGCATGAACCAGGAGCTGCCGCAGTCAGTCGATCAGCTTACCGAACTGGTCGGGCGCGTCCCGCTGAAAGAGCTGGTGCGTGAAGCGACCGATATTATCGAGCGGCTGTGTATCGAGGCCGCGCTGAAGCTGACCGGAGACAACCGGGCATCGGCCGCACAGATGCTCGGTCTGAGCCGCCAGAGCCTCTACGCCAAGCTGCGCCGCTACGGCATCAGCATCGCCAGCCAAGACCTCCAGTAGTCCCGTTTCCGACCGGTAAAGCAGCCGTTGTGCGTTGCGGCCGCGGCAAACTTTCGCGCTGAACGACTGTCAGTTTAACTTGACACTTTTGTCTGTCAAAGTGAAGCTACAGTCATGAGCGATCACGTCATCCAGCCAACCTCGCGTAGTCTGCCTGAGCCTGCCGCTCTGCTCCAATTGCTCAAGCCGATAACCTGGTTTGCGCCGATGTGGGCCTTGATGTGCGGCGTGGTTTCCTCAGGTGTGCCACTGGCCGAGCGCTGGTGGGAAATCCTCCTGGGAATCGCCCTGGCGGGCCCTCTGGTTTGTGCCACCAGCCAGGCGGTGAACGACTGGTTCGACCGCCATGTCGATGCGATCAACGAGCCCAACCGCCCGATCCCCTCGGGCCGGGTGCCGGGGCGCTGGGGCCTCTATACAGCGATCGTCTGGTCCGTTCTTTCGCTCGTGGTCGCCTGGATCCTCGGTGTCTGGGTCTTCTATGCCGCCGTCCTGGGCCTGGTGCTGGCTTGGGCCTATTCCATGCCGCCGGCGCGCTTGAAGCTGAACGGCTGGTGGGGCAATTCGGCCGTGGCCATCTCCTACGAGGGCATTCCCTGGTTCACCGGCGCTGCGCTGATGATGGCGGCGGCGCCGGACTGGAAGATCGTCGCGCTGGCCGGTCTCTATTCCCTCGGCGCCCACGGCATCATGACCTTGAACGACTTCAAGGCGATCGAAGGTGACCAGCGGATGGGCGTGCGCTCCTTGCCGGTGCAGCTCGGGGTCGCCGGCGCAGCCCGCTTGACCTGCATCGTCATGACCGTCCCGCAGCTCGCGGTCATGTGGTTCCTGATCGACTGGGGCCACCCGGTCCATGCCGCCATCGTCGCCGCGCTTCTGATGGTGCAGATCGCGCTCATGGCCCGGCTGGTGCAGGACCCGCGCAAGTACGCGCCCTGGTACAACGCCACGGGAACCACCCTCTACGTGATCGGCATGCTGGTCAGCGCCTTTGCCATTCGCCCCGACATGGCCGCGCTGGCGCAGGGAGGTTGAGCCCATGGCTCAGGCGACGCTCGGCTGGTTTGGCATCGTCCGCCTGGGTCTCGTGCAGACCGCGCTCGGCGCAATCGTCGTCCTGACCACCTCGACCATCAACCGCGTGATGGTGGTCGAGCTCATGCTGCCGGCCATGCTGCCCGGCGCATTGGTAGCGCTGCACTACGCACTGCAGATCATGCGGCCGCGCTGGGGTTACGGCTCCGACAAAGGCGGCCGGCGCACGCCTTGGATCGTCGGCGGCATGGCGGTCCTGGCGCTGGGCGGGCTGATGGCGGCCGCCGCGACGGCCTGGATGGCGACCAACACGGCCGCCGGCATCGCGCTGGCCACCTTGGCCTTCGTCCTGATCGGCGGCGGTGTCGGCGCCTCCGGCACCGCGCTGCTCACGCTCTTGGCCACCAATGTCGCGCCCCAGCGCCGGGCGGCCGCGGCCACCACGGTCTGGCTGATGATGATCGCCGGCTTCGTGGTCACGGCGACCTTGGCCGGCCACTTCCTGGATCCCTTTAGCTTCACCCGCCTGGTGGTCGTCTCGGGCAGCGTCTCGCTCGCCGCCTTCCTGCTGACGCTCGTCGCCATCGCCGGCGTCGAGGGCCAGCGGCAAACGGTCTCCGCCGAGGGGACGGAGGCCGAGCAGCCACGCGCCGATGCCTCCTTCCGCGAGGCCCTGACCAACGTCTGGGCCGAGCCCGCGGCGCGGCGCTTCGCCATCTTCGTCTTCGTCTCCATGCTGGCCTACAGCGCGCAGGACCTCATCCTCGAGCCCTTCGCCGGCACGGTCTTCGGCCTGACGCCGGGCCAGTCGACCCAGTTGGCCGGCGTGCAGCACGGCGGCGTGTTCGTCGGCATGCTGATCGTCGGCATCGTCGGTAGCTGGCTGCGCAACCGCCGCATCGGCTCGCTCTACACCTGGATCGTCGGCGGCTGCATCGCTTCGGCCCTGGCCATCGCCAACATCGCCATCGGCGGTTTGATCGGCGGCGACTGGCCGCTGAAGCCTTCGATCTTCATCCTCGGCGTAGCCAACGGCTGCTTCGCCGTGGCGGCCATCGGCTCGATGATGAGCCTCGCCACCGCCGGCCAAGGCGCCCGCGAAGGCGTGCGCATGGGCTTGTGGGGGGCTGCGCAAGCGGTCGCCTTCGGTCTGGGCGGCTTCCTCGGCACCGCGGCCATCGACATAGCGCGGCTGTTCATCGACTCCCCCTCGGCGGCTTACGCCGCGGTCTTCCTCTGCGAAGCGCTGCTGTTCCTGGTGGCGGCCCATCTGGCGGTCGGGCTGACCCGAAGGCAGGACGCAGATCTGCGCAGCACACAACTGAGCGTATCCACCGCCGGCTGAAACGGACCTGGCCAAAGGAGTAGCACGTCATGATGGAGCGGACAGAGGCAAGCGTGGACCAAGCGACCGACGAGGTCTTCGACGTCATCGTCGTCGGCGGAGGACCGTCGGGCGCCACGGCAGCCAGCGAGCTGGCCAAGAGCGGCCACTCGGTCCTGCTGCTCGACCGCGCCGGACGCATCAAGCCCTGCGGCGGGGCCGTGCCGCCGCGGCTGATTCGCGACTTCGCCATTCCCAACCATCTGCTCAAGGCCCGCATCACCTCGGCGCGCATGGTCTCGCCGAGCGACAAGGCCGTGGATATGCCCATCGACGGCGGCTACGTCGGCATGGTCGACCGCTGCGAGTTCGACGAATGGCTGCGCGAGCGCGCCGCGCATGACGGCGCGATGCGCCAGACCGGCCGCTTCGAGTGCTTCTCGCGCAACGCCGACGGCGAGGCCGTCATCGCCTACAGCACGGGCGCCGGCCGCAACAGCCAGGGCTTGCGCCAGGCGCGCGCCAAGCTGGTGATCGCCGCCGACGGCGCCCGCTCCCAGGTCGCCAAGCAGGCCGGAATCCCCAATGCGGAAAACGTGCCCTGCGTCTTCGCCTATCATGAGATCGTCGCCTCGCCGGAAGAGAGCTCCGACGCCTTCGCCGGCGACCGCTGCGACGTCTACTACCAGGGCAAGCTGTCGCCCGACTTCTATGCCTGGGTCTTCCCGCACGGCGCGCAGACCTCGGTCGGCGTCGGCTCGGCCAACAAGGGCTTCTCCCTGCGCGGCGCCGTCGCCGCCTTGCGCGGACAGACCGGCATGGAAGGCAACGAGACCATTCGGCGGGAGGGTGCGCCCATCCCGCTCAAGCCCCTCAAGCGCTGGGACAACGGCCGCGACGTGATCGCCGCCGGCGACGCCGCAGGGGTCGTGGCGCCGGCCTCGGGCGAGGGTATCTACTACGCCATGCTCTGCGGCCAGATCGTCGCCCAGACAGCGGCGGAAGCCCTTGCCGCAGGCGACGTCCGGCTGCTCAAGCAGGCGCGCAAGCGCTTCATGCGGGAGCACGGCCGGGTCTTCTGGATCCTCGGCATGATGCAGAAGTTCTGGTACTCGACCGACCGGCGCCGCGAGCGTTTCGTCTCGATCTGCCGCGACCCGGACGTCCAGTACCTGACGTGGCAGGCCTACATGGAGAAGAAGCTGGTGAAGGCCCGTCCGGGCGCGCACCTGCGCATCTTCATCAAGGACATGGCGCACCTCCTGCGCGTCGTCTCTCCGTGAGTCAGAGCCGGGAGCTGGGAGAGGCACCGGCCAAGAGCCGGCGCTCCTGGCTTCCCCTCGGCCTCGGCGCGCTGGCCGCCCTGGCGGTCGCCGCGATCGGCGGCAGCATGACCGACGTGGGGCCCTGGTATCAGGCCCTCGCCAAGCCCGACTGGAAGCCGCCTGACTGGGCCTTCGCGCCGATCTGGACGGCGATCTTCGCGCTGGCGGCGTTGTCGGTCGCCAAGGCCTGGTGGGCCGTGCCCAACCGCGGCGCGCGTGCCGCCATTATCATCCTCTATCTGCTGACCGGCATCCTCAACATCGCCTGGTCGGCGCTCTTCTTCTCGCTCAAGCGGCCGGACTGGTCGCTGTTCGAGGTGGTCTTCCTCTGGGCCGCGGTCGCCACCCTGATCGTCGTGCTCTGGCGGCGCGCGCGCATCGCCGCCCTGCTGCTGGTGCCCTACCTCGTCTGGGTCAGCATCGCCGCCCTGCTCAACCTCCAGATCGTTCGCCTGAACCAGCCTTTCGGCTAGGTTCACTGGGCCCGAAGCGAGAGCCTTGTCGAGCTTGGAGCCATCCCTGCTGAGATAGAGCTGCTGCGACGGCGCATCTTCGCCACGGTCGTCCGGTTAAGTGCAGCAGCGCATTCTCTTGTCCGCTTCGCGGACACCCCCCACCCTAACCCTCCCCCTCGTTGGGGGGAGGGGATCGCGATCTCACGGCAATCACTCACACCTCCCCCTTAAGGGGTCGGCGCGCAGCGCCGGGAGGGGGGTGCTGCGCATCGCCGAAAGGCTATTGCCTAGCCGCCGCCGCGGCGCCCCCGCAGTCGACCGGCCCAGACCGGCGAGATGCAGATAAAGAGATGGCCGCTCGCCCGGAGGGCAGCGGCCAGAGTTGAGGGCGACTCGCTCCTTTGGTCAGCGGCTACTCGCTGACAACCTCGCTACGCAGCTGCGTCGGTACGCTCGGGCCCGGGCTGAGGGCAGCCGATTGCGGCGGCACCCAGAGGCTTGGATAGTCGGCGGCCATCGGCGCACCGAGCAGCGGCTTGTTCACGCCTTGATGGCAGGTGGTGCAGTTGGTCTTGGCCACGTCGCCGAGCGGCCCCAGCCGTTCTTCCGGGAAGACCCCGGTCAGCGGCTCGAGATACTCCTGGTTGATCTCCCGCACCATCTGGATGCCGAACCAGGCGGTCATGCGTTGCGGCGTGCTTTCCGTCCACTCGTTGAAGGCGCGGCTGTTGTGGCAGAAGGCGCAGTTGACGCCCAAGCCCTCGCTCATGTGGATCATCAAGGAGAAGGTGCGCTCCGTATCCTGGATCGAGGCGACATGGTCCGAGGGCAGCGCCTGGGTCGCCTCGACGCGGATCTCTCCGTCGTCGTTGAGCAGCGCGGAGAAGGGATCGGTGTGCAGCGACGTTGCGCCGATCGACACGGTGTTCTGACCCGCGGCGTAGCCGAGCATGCCCACCGAGGGCACGGCGCCGGCATCCTTGAACCAGATGTACTCCGGAACCGGCTGGCCGCGGTGGCAGGTGTAGCAGGTGACCCCGGTCTGGGCGACGTGGTCCTCCCACTCGGAGTTGATCGCCTGGGTCATCTGGAACATGCGCCGGGCGACAACCTTGGTGTAGATGTTGTCGTCGGCCAGGTTCTCCGGATTGTGGCAGTAGTTGCAGCCCTCTTCCGGGGAGACCCACTCGGTGACGGCGGCCATCAGGCGATTGAACTGATCGTCGCTGAGGTCGCCGAGCACCTGCAGGTTCTCATAGATGTCGCCAGCCCGTTCGCCAGAGGTGTCGAGCTCCCAAGGGGGCTCGGGCACCTGGTTCATCGCCCGCTCTTCGCGGACCTGCTCCCGATCGTCGATCTGGACCATGCCCGTGCCGCGGAAGCCGGTCTGCACGTCGTCGGTGGGAGGCAGATCCCAACCCGCCGTGGTGAACATGGCCAACGTCAGGAAGCCGGCGATGATCGCGAGGAGCCCCAAGGGGATCTTCATCATTGTCCTGCTCCCATCGACGGGTCGCTCATGCCTTGGTGATACTCGGGATAGGGCGGCACGATGCCGTGCTTGATGCCCCAGAGGTACCAGTTATCGACCACGGTGCCGGAGAGCAGGATGCCGATGCCGCCGGTCAGCGGGGTCAGCACCGCGAACCACCAGGCCCAGCGATGGATGGATTCCATGGTCGCGTTGAAGCCCATGGTCCAGCGCCAGAACAGGGCGGCGCGCTCGGAGGCCGTGCCGCGATCGTAGATCTGATCGAGCTCCCGGTCGCCGCCGAGACGCGAGACGGAGAGAATGGTTCCGCCGTGCATCGCGAAGAGCAGCGTCGAGCCGTAAAGGAAGACGATCGAGAGGCAGTGGAAGGGGTTGTAGAAGAGGTTGCCGTAGCGGATGGAGAACGCCGCGGTCCAATCGAGGTGCGGCAGGATGCCGAAGGGCACGGCCTCGCTCCAGCTCCCCATCAGGATGGGCCGGATGAACCCGAGCACCAGGTAGAGCCAGATGGCCGCCGCGAAGGCCCAGGCGACGTGGGTGCCCATCCCGAGAGCGACCGCCCGTCGGTAGGTTCTAAGCCACCAGAGCAGGATGGACGCCGTCAGGAAGAAGCCGGCAATCAACCACCAGCCGCCTTCGCGCAAGGGCGGCAGAATCTGCAGGCCGTACTTCGGCGGCGGCGGCTCGAGCGCGAGCCAGGGCAGCTGGCGGACGAACTGCACCGGGTCCCAGCCGACCGAGGCCCACATGTTCATGCCCATGATGACGATGGCGATCGCGCCGCAAGCCAAGGACACCATGCCGGTGGTGCCAAGGAAGATGGGGCCGATCTGCGCATTCCCGAAGCGGCCGAACAGGTGGACGAAGCCCGGTTTGCCGAGGCGCGGCCAAAGCTCCTTGGTGAGCGGAACGCCCATCTCCGCCGGGCCGCGTACCTGCGTTTGGGTGTAGATGTTGATGTATTCAGCCATCGCTCTCGCCTCCTAGCGCCAGATCGGCAGGTCGAGCCACCAGGTCCACCATTCCGGCCAGCTGCGGTTCCAGAAGGGTCCGCTGATGACGATGCAGACCGCGCTCCAGAAACCCGCGTTCAGCGCCAGAAAGAGGCCGAGGCGATGAATGCCGAGCGTCCCGATGGAATAGCCGACGAAGTCGCGGAAGAAGGTGTCTTCGTGCTCGGTGGTCTTGGAGGCTTCTCCCTTGGCCGGATTGGCCGCGGAGAGCACCAGGCCGCCGTGCAGCGACAGCGCCAGGGTCGTGGTGAAGAAGAAGCTCACCGCGATCATGTGCGCCGGATTGTAGTGGAAGTGCAGGTACTGGTAGCCGACGTTGGAGACCCAATCGAGATGGCTGAAGATGCCGTAGGGGAAGCCGTGGCCCCAGGC
>JANQIA010000330.1 GCA_028282405.1 Rhodovibrionaceae bacterium | reverse complement strand
CCTCGGGCCTTCGCCGCGCCGACCCTGGCTGCGCCGGAGGCTTCGCCGAGGCGAGAGGGCTGCGGCCCGCAGGCGGGTCTCGCCGCACAGCGGCTCGCCCAAGGATGACATCCTGAGCGAAACAACCGCCACCCCTTAGACTCCCCGTCCAGCAAATCCCCAGACAATCCTCAGGAGTTCTCCACCGCATCCTCAAGCGACTGGCGGCCGGGCCGCCTAGGGTCCGAGCCTGAAGACAAGGCGGTCCTGCCGCCCGGTCGGACAGATCGTGGAGGATGTCATGGACGGAAATCTCGAAGCCCTGGCCGCGAGCCGGACGACGCCGAGCGCGCTCTCGGAAGCGCCCGCACCGCTCTCTCCTCTGGCGTGGTTGCTGGAGGCGCTCAAGCGCCGGGCCAGACAGCATCGCGACCGCCGGCTGGTGAGCCACCTCGATGCGCGCACGCTCAAGGACATCGGCTTGAGCCGAGAGATCGACGGCGAAGGGCTACGGTACGCGTCGACATCGGACGCGCGCCGATGATCGCGAAAGCGCTTGCGGTTGCGGGCGCAGCCCTGCTCTTGGCGACGGCGCCGGGCCGGGCGGCGGACATCGCGCCCGTCGTCGATGCGGACTTCTATCAAAACGGCCGTCACGACCCGGCCAAGGTCGCGCTCGGGCGGATGCTGTTCTTCGACAAGGTCCTGAGCAGCAACCGCAACATCTCCTGCGCCACCTGCCACCATCCGCGCCATGCGACCACAGACGGCTTGGCGCTCGGCATCGGCGAAGGCGGTGTGGGCCTGGCGCCCAAGCGGCAGGTGCCGGAGGGCGCGGCGGTCCTGGGCCGCATTCCGCGCAATTCGCCCTCGCTCGCCAACCTCGGCGCCAAGCAGTTCAGCCGCCTGTTCCATGACGGCCGCGTCGAGGCGGACCCCAAAGGCCCCTGGGCCAGCGGCTTCTGGACGCCGGCGCGCGAGCAGCTCCCCGAGGGCCTCGACAATGCGCTGGCGGCCCAGGCCATGTTCCCCGTCACCTCCGATGCCGAGATGGCGGGTGGCCGCGGCGAGAACGAGATCGCCGACGCCACGGCGCTGCGCCGCTTCGGCGGACCCAAGGGCGTCTGGGCCCTGCTCGCCGCGCGGCTGCGCAACATTCCGGAATACCGGGTGCTGTTTCAAAAGGCCTATCCCGAGCTGCGCGGCCCGGCCGACATCACCTTCGTCCAGGCGGCCAACGCGCTCGCCGCTTTTCAGGCGACGGCCTTTCGCTTCGACGACAGTCCCTTCGACCGCTACCTGCGCACCCATGACGCGGGCCTGCTGACGCCGGCGGCGCGGCGCGGCATGGACCTGTTCTATGGCAAGGCCGGCTGCGCCGCCTGCCACAGCGGCAAGTTCCAGAGCGATCAGGCTTTCCACGCCATCGCCATGCCGCAGATCGGGCCCGGCAAGGGCGACGGCACCGACGCCTCCTACTTCGAGGCGACCGGTTTCCCCGCCCGGCTGGAAGATGTCGGCCGCGCGCCGATCAGCGGGCGGGCCGGCGACCTCTTCCGCTTCCGCACGCCCTCCCTGCGCAACGTCGCCCTGACCGGCCCCTGGGGTCATGCGGGGGCTTTCGCCAGCTTGGAGTCGGTGGTGCGCCACCACCTGGACCCGACGGCTTCGCTGAAGGCCTATCGCCTGACGCCGGGGCATCTGCCGCCGCTCTCTCGCGTCGCCCAGACGGTCGCTCGGGGGTCGGCCCTCAGCGAGCAGCCGGTCAATCCGGCCCGCCGGGCGGGCTTCGACCGTCGCGACGGCTGGGTGCAGCAGAGCGCCGCGCTCAGGGCGCGCATCGCCGCGGCGAACGAGCGCCCGGCCGTGCCGCTCGACGACGCCTCGGTCGCAGACCTGGTGGCCTTCCTCGAAGCGCTCACCGACCCGCGGGCCCGCGAACTCGATCATCTCACTCCGGCCCGCGTGCCGAGCGGCCTGCCCGTCGCCGACTGAGCGGCCGGAGCGGCTTTCCCGACCAACGATCAACCCCAACCAACCGAACCCCATCCGCGAAAGGACAGAGTCATGCGTAGCTCTTCAGTCACTCTGCCGGTGATCAGCGTTCTCGCCGGCACCGCCCTGGTCTCGGCCATCGCCTTGGCCGACAACTCGAACCGGGACGATGCCCATGACGGGGCCTACGATGCGCCGGTGTGCCACGAGCTGGCCTTCGTCACCCATGTCGAGGTCGACGTGGCCGAGCAGGACGTCTTCATCGAGCCCAAGCCCGGCTCCGGCCAGGTCTTCCGGCCCGGTCCCGCCGAGCGCGACATGACGGCGCCGCTCTATGCCGCGGCCGAGCCGCAGCATCACGCGCCCTTCGACCCCAAAGCCAACGGCCCTTTCCCCAAGGGGGCGGCGCTCGACATCTCGCTCGGCGATTGGCTGCAGGCCGAAGGCGGCGGCACCTACACCTGCGAGAACGGCCTGGGCCACATCCAGCTTCACTTCACCGGGCTGGTGCCGGACGGGGTCTACACCATCTGGCACTACTTCATGGCGACGCCGCCGACCGAGCCCTTCATCGGCACCTACGACCTGCCGCTCGGCAGCCGCGACGGAGCGCAGTCGATCTTCGTCGCCGATGCCGAAGGCAACGCGGTCTACGACCGGACCTTCACGCCCTGCCTGCAGCTCTCCGGCGAGCATCTCGCCGCCGGCCTGGCGCTGAACTGGCATAGCGACGGTCAGACCTACGGCGTGCTGCCGGGCGACTTCGCGAAGAACGCGCACATCCAGCTCTTCGCCGACCTGCCGCCGCGCGCGGGCCTCTAATCCCAGAGGCAGAGTCCCCAAGGCCGTTCCCCACGGCCGAACCCTGGTGGCGGGTCCGGAACACAGCCTCCGGACCCGCCATCCCCTCCACACTCTCGGCACGGCCATACCGACGACGGCGTCCGGCGGCCGGCCTCAGCAGGAAGCGATTGTTAGAGATGACGACAGCAACGATGGACAGAAACGGCCGCAACGGCCGCAGCGGCCCGGGGTCGAGCGGCCCGGGAGGCGAGCATGCCTAGCAGCGCCTGCCTGAAGCTCGTGCCTGAGCCCCCTATGCCGGACTCCTACATTCCGGACCCGCAGGAGATCGAGACGGTCATCGCGCTGCACTGCTCCGGCTCCGGCGCTGGCCAATGGCGCGCCTTGGCCGAAGCCCTGGCACCGGACGCAGCCCTTCTGGCGCCCGAGCAGTACGGCACGGTCAGCGCCGGCCCCTGGCCCGGCACCAAGGCCTTCTCGCTCGCCGACGAAGCGCAGCACATCATCGGCCTGCTCGACGAGGCGGCGCAGCCGTTGCACCTGGTCGGCCACTCCTACGGCGGCGGCGTGGCCCTGCATGCCGCGCTCGCCCGGCCGCAGGCGGTGGCGAGCCTCTCGCTCTACGAGCCTTCCGCCTTCTATCTGCTGAAGGCGGCCGGCCCCGCCGCGGCCAAGGAGCTGGCTGAGATCGAGGGCATCGTCGACGACGTGCGCGAGGGCATCGCCACCGGCAACTACGATGCGGCCATGCAGAGCTTCATCGACTACTGGTGCGGCCCGGGGGCCTGGCAGGGCATGCGGCCGAACCTGAGAGACGCGCTTCTGCGCTGGAGCCCCAAGGCGCTGCTCGACTTCCATGCGCTGCTGGAAGAGCCGGTGGCCGATGAGGACTTCGCGCGGCTCGACATGCCGGTGCTCCTGATGGTGGGCGAGCACGCGCCCGCCTCGACCCGCAAGGTGGCGGAGCTGCTCTACACCCGGCTACGGACCGCGCGCCGCATCGAGATCAAGCGCGCCGGCCACATGGGGCCGGTGACCCACGCCGAGCCGGTCAACCAGGCGGTCGTCCGCCATGTGCGTGGGACCAGCTCTGTCATCGCCGCTCGCTGAGCCGCCTTGGCCGCCTTTTCTTCCTCTAGCCTAAGCCCACTTCGCGGCGTCGCCAGACTGGCGGCGCCGCTCGTTTTTTCCATCTCGCTCTTCGCGGTTGCAGCAATTTTCACTTCGCAGGCGCAAAATTATGTGTTTCACTTCAGTAATAAAAAATTCTCGCGAGGGGGCGAAACGCTCTTCTGTCCAAAGGGAG
>JANQIA010000299.1 GCA_028282405.1 Rhodovibrionaceae bacterium | reverse complement strand
CCACGACTGGGGCTTCGACTTCGTGCTGCTCGACTTCCTGGGCGACGTGGTCTGCGGCGGCTTCGGCCTGCCGATCGCGCGGGACATGTGCCAGAAGGTCATCGTGGTCGGCTCCAACGACCTGCAGTCCCTCTACGTCGCCAACAACGTCTGCTCGGCCACCGAGTACTTCCGCAAGCTGGGCGGCAACGTCGGCGTCGCCGGCCTGGTGATCAACAAGGACGACGGCACGGGCGAGGCGCAGGCCTTCGCCGATGCAGTCAGCATCCCGGTGCTGGCCTCCATCCCCGCCCACGAGGACATCCGGCGCAAGTCCGCCAACTACCAGATCATCGGCTATCCCGGCGGCGAGTGGGGCTCGCTGTTCGAAGAGCTGGCCAAGAACGTCGCCGAGGCGCCGCCGCAGCAGCCGGCACCGCTCGACCAGGACGGTCTCCTGGGCCTCTTCTCGGCCTCCGACACCGGACGCGACGTGGTGCTCGAGCCGGCGACCCTGGAAGACATGTGCGGCCATGCGGCCATCCATAAGCCCTCCCTCGAAGTGATCTACGACGAGGTCTGAGGCCGGCACCGCGAAGCGAAGAGCGAGACCATGGACGGCAGCGCAAGAGATCTGGAAAACACGGCGGCGAGCGTCGCGGAGTCCTCGGTGCCCGACGAGGCGCCGGCAGCCGACACCGCCAAGACCGACGTGAACCTGGACGCGACCAAGAGCGACGGACTCGGCTGTCACGCCGGCAAGGACCAGCTCAAGGCCGCGGCAGAGAAGGCCGGCAAGTCCGAGACGCTGCAACGTTACGCCGAGGACTATCCGACCGGTCCGCACGACCAGCCGCAGTCCATGTGCCCGGCCTTCGGCTCCCTGCGCGTTGGCCTGCGCATGCGGCGCACGGCGACGGTGCTGTCGGGCTCGGCCTGCTGCGTCTACGGCCTGACCTTCACCTCGCACTTCTACGGCGCGCGGCGGACGGTCGGCTACGTGCCCTTCAACTCCGAAACCCTGGTGACCGGCAAGCTGTTCGAGGACATCCGCGACGCGGTCTACAAGCTGGCCGACCCGGAGCTCTACGACACCGTGGTCATCACCAACCTCTGCGTTCCCACCGCCTCCGGCGTGCCGCTGCAGCTCCTGCCCAAGGAGATCAACGGCGTCCGCATCATCGGCATCGACGTGCCGGGCTTCGGCGTGCCGACCCATGCTGAGGCCAAGGACGTGCTGGCCGGCGCCATGCTGAACTACGCGCGCACCGAGGTCGAGCAGGGGCCGGTGGCCGCCCCCAAGACAGGGCGCAGCGATCTTCCGACCGTGACCTTGCTCGGCGAGATGTTCCCGGCCGACCCCATGAGCATCGGCGCCATGCTGGAGCCGTTGGGCCTGGCCGCAGGACCTTGTGTGCCGACCCGCGAATGGCGCGAGCTCTATGCCGCCCTGGACGGTGTCGCGGTCGCTGCCATCCATCCCTACTACACCGCTTCGGTGCGCGAGTTCCGCGAAGCCGGGCGGCCGATCGTCGGGTCCGCCCCGGTCGGTGTCGAGGGCACCGCCGCCTGGCTCGAAGCGATCGGCGAGGCCTGCAACGTGCCCGCCAAGGACATCGACGCAGCCAAGGCCAAGTTCCTGCCGGCCACCCAGGCCGCTCTGGCGACGGCGTCGATCAAGGGGCGCATCACGCTCTCGGGCTACGAGGGCTCCGAGCTGATCGTCGCCCGCCTGCTGATCGAGAGCGGCGCCGACGTCCGCTATGTCGGCACCGCCTGCCCCAAGACGCCTTGGTCGGATCCGGACCGCGAATGGCTCGAAGCGCGCGGCGTCACCGTGACCTACCGCGCCTCGCTGGAGCAGGACCTGGCGGCCATGGCGGAGTTCAAGCCCGACCTCGCCGTCGGCACCACGCCGGTCGTCCAGAAGGCCAAGGAAGCGGCGATCCCGTCGCTCTACTTCACCAACCTCATCTCGGCGCGGCCGCTGATGGGCCCAGCCGGCGCCGGCTCGCTCGGCCAGGTGGTCAACGCCGCCCTCGGCAGCAAGCCGCGCTTCGATGAGATGAACGCTTTCTTCGAGGGGGTCGGGCAGGGCTATGCGGCGGGCGTCTGGGAAGACGTTCCGGTCGAACCCAAGGCGCCGCCGCGGCCCGTCGTCAAAGCGAAGAAGCCCCCGAAAGCCCCGAAGGAGCAGTCGCTCAAGGAGGCTGGCGCATGCTAGTGCTCGACCACGATCGCGCCGGCGGCTACTGGGGCTCCGTCTACGTCTTCGCGGCGGTCAAGGGCCTGCAGGTGATCATCGACGGGCCGGTCGGCTGCGAGAATCTGCCGGTCACCGCGGTGCTGCACTACACGGACGCTCTGCCGCCGCATGAGCTGCCGGTCGTCGTCACCGGCCTGGCCGAAGAGGAGCTCGGGCAGAAGGGCACCGAGGGCGCCATGAAGCGCGCCCATCAGGTGCTCGACCCGACCATGCCCTCGGTCGTCGTCACCGGCTCCATCGCCGAGATGATCGGCGGCGGCGTGACGCCGGAGGGCACCAACATCCGCCGCTTCCTGCCGCGCACCATCGACGAAGACCAGTGGCAAAGCGCCAACCGGGCGATGAACTGGCTGTGGACGGAGTTCGGCCTGAAGAAGGGCAAGATGCCCAAGGAGAGCCCGCGCAAGGAGGGCGACAAGCCGCGGGTGAACATCATCGGGCCGACCTACGGCATGTTCAACATGCCGAGCGACCTGGCCGAGATCCGCCGTCTGGTGGAAGGCATCGGCTGCGAGGTCAACATGGTCTTCCCGCTGGGCAGCCACCTGAAAGAGACCGGGCGGCTGGTCGATGCGGACGTCAACATCTGCCTCTACCGCGAGTTCGGCCGCATGCTCTGCGAGGCGCTGGACAAGCCCTATCTGCAGGCGCCGATCGGCCTGCACTCCACCACCAAGTTCCTGCGCACCCTGGGCGAGCTCACGGGCCTCGACCCGGAGCCCTTCATCGAGCGCGAGAAGCACACGACGATCAAGCCGGTGTGGGACCTCTGGCGCTCGGTCACCCAGGACTTCTTCGGCACGGCGAGCTTCGCCATCGTCGCCAACGAGACCTATGAGCGCGGCGTGCGCAACTTCTTCGAGACCGAGCTCGGCCTGCCCTGCAGCTTCTCCTTCAAGCGCAGCGCCGGGGTGAAGCCCGACAACGAAGCGGTGCGCCAGGCCGTGCGGGACAACACGCCGCTGGTGCTTTTCGGCAGCTACAACGAGCGCATGTACCTGGCGGAGATCGGGGCGCGGAGCATGTACATCCCGGCCTCCTTCCCCGGCGCCGTGGTGCGGCGGCACACGGGCACGCCCTTCATGGGCTACGCCGGCGCGACCTACCTGGTGCAGGAGTTCTGCAACCAGCTCTTCGATGCGCTGTTCCACATCCTGCCGCTGGGCACGGAGCTGGATAAGGCCGAGGCGACGCTCTCGCGCCTGCACAAGGAACTGCCGTGGGAGCCGGACGCGATGGAAGCGCTCGATGCGCTGGTCGCGCGGCATCCGGTCATCACCCGCATCTCTTACGCCAAGCAGCTACGCGACTCGGCCGAGGCCGCCGCGCGCCGCGCCGGCGCCGCCAAGGTCACACTGTCTTGTCTCGAGGGACTGGCCGAGGGGAAGGCCGCATGACCTCTTTCGTTCGAACCTTGTTGCCCGTTGGACCCAACGATTTTTCGTGAGGTGAGTGATGAATGAAATCGCCATGCACTCGAACCAAGTGGCACAGGCCGCCGG
>JANQIA010000268.1 GCA_028282405.1 Rhodovibrionaceae bacterium | reverse complement strand
TGTTCAGCTTCGTCTACATCCTGATCAACCTGATGATCGACCTGCTCTACACCGTCTTCGACCCGAGGATCCGCTATTGACCGATCTACCAGGAGATCTGCCGGGCAAGTCCAAGGCTGAGGACGCGGTTCCCGAGGTTGCCGCCGCAGCCGGCGCCCGCGCACAGCCAGGCATGCTCGGGCTGCTGCTCGGGCACAGCTCGATTCTCTTCGGCGCCATCCTGTTGCTCGCCATGGTGCTCATCGCGGTCATCGGCCCGCAGTTCACGGAAGATCCGAGGGCGCTCAACCCCATCGACCGCCTCCAGGAACCCTCTTCGGAGCATCTCTTTGGCACCGACTTCCTGGGCCGCGACAACCTCTCTCGCCTGGTCAACGGCGCGCGCGTCTCGCTGGTCGTCGGAATTGCCGTCTCCGCGGTCGCCGTGATCATCGGCCTCGCCATCGGAATGATCTCCGGCTACATCCGGGCGCTCGACGGCATCATCATGCGGGTGATGGACGGCCTCATGGCCATCCCCGGCATCCTGCTGGCTATCGCCTTGATCTCGCTGTCCGGCGCCACCCTGATGACCGTGATCATCGCCATTATGATTCCCGAAATACCAAGGGTGGTGCGCCTGGTGCGCTCGGTGGTGCTCTCGGTTCGCGAGGAGCCCTATGTGGAGGCGGCGATCTCCATCGGCACCCCCTTGCCGCTCATCCTGCTGCGCCACGTGCTGCCCAACACGGTGGCACCCCTGATCGTGCAGGCCACCTATATCTGCGCCTCGGCCATGCTGACAGAGGCCATCCTGGGTTTCCTCGGCGCCGGCATCCCGCCGGAAATCCCGAGCTGGGGCAACATCATGGCCGAGGGCCGCACCTACTTCCAGCTCGCGCCCTGGATCATCTTCTACCCCGGTATCGCGCTCGCGCTCACCGTGCTGGCCGTGAACGTCCTCGGCGACGGCCTGCGCGACACGCTCGACCCCCGCATCGCCCGGAAGATGTAGCGGCCATGGCATCGGACAACGCGACCCTCGCCCGCCCCATCCGCCGAACGCCGGCGACCGGCACCGTCCTCGACGTCCGCGGCTTGAGCGTCGAGCTTCCTGCGAACGCGGACCGAAAGTACGCGGTCGAGGACGTCTCCTTCACCGTCAATGCCGGCGAGATCGTCTGCGTCGTCGGCGAGTCCGGTTCCGGCAAGTCGGTCACGGCCCAGACCGTCATGGGGCTCATTCCCCGCCGCGACCTGAAGCCGGTGGCCGGTCAGGCCATGCTGCTCGGCGAGGACCTGCTGACCAAGTCCGAGACACAGCTTCGCAGGCTGCGTGGCGAGCGCATGGCCATGATCTTCCAGGAGCCGATGACCGCGCTCAACCCGGTCATGAAGGTCGGCGACCAGATCTCTGAAATGCTTGAGATCCATACCGACATGGACAAGGCGGCGCGGCTCAAGCGGGTTGTCGAGGTGATGCGGGACGTCAACCTGCCGGAACCCGAGCGCCTGGTGCACAGCTATCCGCATCAGCTCTCGGGCGGGCAGCGCCAGCGCATCATGATCGCCATGGCCCTGGCGCTGGAGCCGGTGCTGCTGATCGCCGACGAACCGACCACGGCGCTCGATGTCACCACCCAGGCGCAGATCCTGGAATTGATCAAGGACATCCAGCGCCGCCATGGCACCGGCGTCATGTTCATCACCCACGACTTCGGTGTGGTGGCGGAGATCGCCGACCGCGTGGTGGTGATGCAGCATGGCAAGGTGGTGGAGCAAGGCCAGGCCAAGCTGGTCCTCTCCCATCCCGAGCATGCCTACACCAAGATGCTGATGGCCTCCGTGCCCAGCCTGGAGCCGCCTCAGCGAGCCTCACTCGCCCACGCCGAGATCGCGCTGCAGACCATCGGGCTCGCCAAGACCTACGTCGCCGGCGGCTGGCTGGGACGCAAACGCACGGTCAAGGCGGCCGACGCCGTGCAGCTTGTGGTACGGCGCGGTGAGACGCTCGGCGTGGTCGGCGAGTCCGGCTCGGGCAAGTCCACAGTGGCGCGCTGTATCGTCCGACTGATCGACCCGACCGCCGGCGAAATCTGGCTCGCCGGGCATCAGATCGCCGAGATCAACCAGGGCGCCTTGCGCCCCTTCCGCCGCGATGTGCAGATCGTCTTCCAGGACCCTTATCGCTCGCTCAACCCGCGGCGCAAGGTGGGCGCCTCGGTCATCGAGGGACCGATGAACTTCGGCCTCGGCCGGGAAGAAGCGGTGGCCCGGGCGCGCGACCTCATGCAAGTGGTCGGGCTCTCGCCCGATGCGCTCGATCGCTTTCCCCACCAGTTCTCAGGCGGCCAGCGGCAACGCATCTGCATTGCCCGGGCCCTGGCCATGGAGCCGAAGGTGCTGATTGCCGACGAAGCGGTCTCCGCCCTCGACGTCTCGGTTCAGGCCCAGGTTCTGGAACTGCTCGACCGGGTGCGCAACGAGTTCGACCTCGCCATGCTGTTCATCACCCACGATCTCAGGGTCGCAGCGCAGGTCTGCGACCGCATCATGGTGATGAAGCAGGGCGAGGTGGTGGAGGAAGGCCTGACCGCGGAGGTCTACGCCCACCCGCAACACCCCTACACCCGCGCTCTGCTGGAAGCGGCGCCGGGCCGCCACGTGACCTTCGGCGCCGAGGCCTGATTGAACGAGGAATTTGAAGCGGCTAGTCGTGCCGCTTCACCTTGCCCTTCATCTTGTCCGACACGTCCTTGAGCTGCCGGCGGGCGGCGGCAAAGGCATCGCGGATGGCGATGTAGACATCCTCGTGCGCATGGTCCTTCGAGGGGTGGCGATCCACCACGATGTCGTGATTGCCAGGCAGCGTCGCGTGGATGTGAACCTCGAACAAACCGCCTTTGGTCTGGTGGTGGCTGGGCGCGATGACCGCAACCCGGCAGGACGTCAGACGATCCTGAAACTGCTCCAGCTTCTCCACTTCCTTCTCGACCCGCGCACGCACCGCATCGGAAGGTCCCATTCCTTCAAACGTAATCTCAACAGGAGCGTCCATCTCTCTTTCCATATTCGTTTTTTCAGCCCTGATAGACCGGCGGCCGCAGCATAGTCGGCTGGCCGTTCCGATCAATCCAATTCGCTGTCTTACGCAGCGGCCGGATGCTTGGTCCCCAAGTCCAGCCAACGCTCGATAGTGAAGATCTGATCCCGTGACATCAATGCCGGAGCATGGCCGACGCCTGCAAAGGTCGCGAGCGTTGCCTTGGGACCACGCTGGGTCATTTCCTCCGCGGTTTGCCGCAGCAGGATGGGGCTTTCCGAGCCGCGGATGACAAAGGTCGGGCAGGAAATCTTGTCCCAAAGCTCCCAGAAGGCGATATCGCCGGTCGCCAACTCCGCATAGGGCACGCGAATGCCGGGATCGTAGTTGAGGTGCCAGCCGTCCGCGTCCTGCCGCGCACTGTGCTTCGCCAGGTGGCGCCACTGCGCATCGGTCAGCCGGCCGAAGCCGGCGTGGATGAATCGAAGGTGGTCTTCCAGCTCCTCGAAGCTGTCGAAGCGCAACTCGAGGCCGAGATAGCTCTGGATCTGCTTCAGCGCCGCCTCAGGCACGAACGGCCCGATGTCGTTCAGGACCAGGCGGCTGATGGGGTGCTGCTCCAGGGAGGCGATGCCCATACCGATCAGCCCTCCCATGGAGGTGCCGATCCAATCGACCTTGCCTACGCCGAGCTCAGCCAAAAGAGACAGGATTTGAGCGGCGTAGTTCTCGGCCGAATAGTCGTGCGGCTCCGCGAGCCAGGAGCTGCGTCCGCGCCCGACCACGTCGATCGCGAGCACCCGCGCGCCGTGGCCGGCCAGGGCCTTGGCCAGTTCGTCGAAATCGTGAGCATTCCGCGTCAGGCCATGCACGCAAACCACGACGTGGTCCGAGGTTGGGTCGCCCCAGTCGAGATAGGCTAGCTCGAGACCCTCGTAGGGCTCCGCGAGGCGGAAGCTGGCCTCGGTCATGGGAACTGTGTTGATGGTATCCATGACGTTTCTTCGCGGTTCCGCCGTTCGTCTTCCTCGTCAGCCCGGTTCGCCGTGGCGAGCATAGCAGATCGCCCCCGCCTTTCGACCTTGGAAGAGCTTGAAGCGAAGCAGGCCGGGCGACTAGGCTTTGCACACTTCCGATTTGGGCTTCACACGGTCAAGATCGATAAGAAAAGAAGACGCAGGCGGCAAGCTGCGAACGCCTCACAAGTGGGGCGTGTCGCGGTCCAACCGCCCTTGAGACAGGGATAGGATGCCGAGAGCGATCAAGGCCTACGTGCGCGCCGTCGACGCCATCAACCGGGTGGTCGGTCACGTCGCCATGTACCTGGTCTTCGCGATGATCGGGATCCTCTTCTACTCCACGATCAGCAAGAACTTCTTCAATCCCTCCCTTTGGACCTTCGAGATGGCCCAGTTCACCATGGCCGCATACTACCTCTTGGGCGGGGGCTATTCACTGCAGACCCATTCTCATGTTCGCATGGACCTGCTCTACGGCCGTTGGTCGCCCCGGACCAAGGCGATGGTGGACGTCTTCACCATCCTCTTCCTGCTGTTCTATATCGGCCTGCTGCTGTTCGGGGGCATCTCCAGCACGCGCTATGCCGTGGAGTACGGGGAGCAGAGCTACTCCTCCTGGGCACCACCCATGGCGCCGATCAAGATCATCATGTGCATCGGCATCACCCTGATGCTCCTCCAGGTCACCGCCACCTTCTTCAAGGACTGGGCCAAGGCCAGAGGCCTGTCGCTGACCGATGAGCCGGCCGAGGGAGAGCCCGCCTCATGAGCTACGAGTTCATCGCGCTCATGATGTTTTGCACCATGATGCTGATGCTGCTGACCGGGCAGCGCGTCTTCGGCGCCATCGGCTTCGTCGCCGCCGCCTCCGCCTTGTTGCTCTGGGGCGACGGCGGTGTCGAGATGGCCTTCAGCGCCAGCATGAAGCTGATGAAGTGGTATCCGCTGCTGACGCTGCCGCTCTTCATCTTCATGGGATACATGCTGTCGGAATCGGGCATCGCCGATGACCTCTACCGCATGTTCCATGTCTGGTTCGGCGCGCTGAAGGGCGGGCTCGCCATCGGCACCATCGGCCTGATGGTGGTGATCTCCGCCATGAACGGCCTGAGCGTCGCCGGCATGGCCATCGGCGCCTCCATCGCCCTCCCTGAGCTGCTGCGCCGCGGTTACGACAAGATTATGGTAACGGGGGTGATCCAGGCGGGAAGCTCGCTTGGAA
>JANQIA010000197.1 GCA_028282405.1 Rhodovibrionaceae bacterium | reverse complement strand
TTTCTGTTCTCTGCACTTGTTGAGCTATTTAGGCGTCCTACCGCAGTGCAGCAAGCTATTTCAATTGATACTCCAATAAGATTTTCTAATTTGTTAATGAGATCACACAAATCCGGCTCAGCCCCGCTCTCAGAAGCAAAGCTGACATGCAGAAAGCTGGGCCAAGCCGAGGATTTCACCCCCGCCTCCTCTGTTCGGCAGGCCCTGGATCGCCGCCTACGAGCGGCTTCCGTCCAGGCGGCTTTGGCCTCGGCGCTCCGGGCTCGCTCAGGGGACACGACCACTCCGACACCGAGCCGAACTGGCGCAGGCATGCCGGCTCGTCCATGATCGCAGCCCTGGTCGAGATCATCGAGACACGTCCGAGCCAGCAAAAGGACATCAGAGACATGAAGATCGCCGTCATGGGCGCCGGCGCCCTGGGGTGCTACTACGGCGGCCGCCTGCTACAGGCTGGCCGCGACGTGTCCTTCATTGCGCGCGGCGCCCACCTCGAAGCGCTCCAGCACAACGGCCTTAGGATCGAAAGCCCGCTCGGCGACGCCCACCTGCCCACAGTGGCGGCGACCAGCGACCCGGGCGAGATTGGCCCGGTGGACATGGTGCTCTTCATGGTCAAGCTCTATGACACCGAAGAGGCGGCCCACGCCATGGCGCCCCTGCTTGGGCCTGAGACGGCCGTGGCCTCCTTCCAGAACGGCATCGACGGCTGGCAGCGCATCGCTGCCGTCGTAGGCGAGGCACGGGTGATCGGCGGCATGGCGGTCATCCCGGCCGACATCAAGGCGCCCGGTGTGGTGCGCCACAACGGCCCCTTCGCCAAGCTGATCTTCGGCGAGTTCGACGGCCAGGCTAGCGCGCGCTGCGAGGCACTGGCTGCGACCCTCGACGTCGATGGCATGGAAGCGCTCCTCGTCGACAATATCGACGTGCGCATCTGGGAAAAGCTGGTGATCTTGAGCGCGCTCAGCGCCATCACCACCCTAACCCGCCTGCCCATCGGCGCCATTCTCGCCGACGAACGCAGCCGGACGCTGTTCCGAGCGGCCATCGACGAGACCCATGCGGTGGGACGGATGGCCTGCCCGGCGCTGGGCGAGACCGTGGCCGACAAGAGCTTTGCCTTCGCCCAGAAGATGCCGTGGCACATGCGGGCCTCCATGCTCGACGACCTGGAGCGCGGCAAGCGCCTGGAGCTCGACGACCTGAGCGGCGCCGTGGTCCGCCTCGGCAAAGAGCACGGCGTGCCGACGCCGGTCCACGCCATGGTTCAAGCTGCCCTGAGCCCTCACCGCGACGGGCCGCCGGCCACCGCCGGCTAGCGATTGCGCAAAGAAAAAGGGGCGAAGCCGATGCTCCGCCCCTTCTGCTGTCTCGGATTGGCCGAGCGGACGATCAGGAGTCGAACCACCAGCGCTGGAAGGAGCGTGCCCCGTCCAGCTCCCAGTTGCCGGCGATCTGCTCCACGTGCTGGACGTTGGAGCGGCGGGCAAACACGCGGTTGCGGAAGAAGGGCACGATGGTGCCGCCGTCGTCGCGGCAGAGCATCTGCATCTCGCGATACATGTCGTTGCGCTTGACGTCGTCGAGCTCCGCCTTGGCTTCGCGCAACAGCGTGTTGAAGCGCTCGTTCTTCCAGTGGCTCTCGTTCCAGGCCGCGTCGTCCTTGTAGGCCAGGGAGAACATCACGTCGGGCGTCGGCCTTGCGCCCCACTGCACGACCACGAAGGGCTTCACCAGCCAGACGTTGGACCAGTAGCCGTCGTTCGGCTCCCGCACCACGTCGATGTCGATACCGGCCTGCGAGGCGTGCTCGCGGAACAGCACGGCCATGTCGACGGCGCCCGAGAAGATAAAGTCGGCCGACGAGAGCGAAACCTTGAGGTTCGTCATCCCGGCCTTCTCGAGGTGGAACTTGGCCTTGTCCGGGTCGTAGTCGCGCTGCGGCAGGTCGGCATGGAACGGCAAGGTCGGCCCGATCGGGTGATCGTTGCCCTTGGTGCCGTGACCGAGCAGGATCTTGTCGACGATCTCGTCCCGGTCGATGCCGTACTTGAGCGCCAGGCGCACATCGAGGTTATCGAAGGGCGCCACGTCGCAGAACATCGGGATGGTGCAATGCGCGCCGCTCGGCACCTCATCGATCTCGATGTTGCGATCGCGGCCGAGCAGGCGGACCGTCTTGAGATCGACATCGCTGATGGCATCGAACTCGCCGGTCAACAGCGCCGACTGCCGGGCACTGACATCGTTGACCACGGTCGTGGTCACAGCATCGAAGTAGGTCGTGCGGTGATAGTTCTCGTGCCGAGTCAGCGCCGACTGCACGCCCGGGTCGTGGGACTCGATCTTGTAGGGCCCGGTGCCGATGCCGCTCTGCCAATCGACATTGCCCTCTCCGTCCGAGGGCATCATGACCAAGTGGTAGTCCGAGAGGAGATAAGGCAAGTCGGCGTTGCCCGACTTCATCTTGATGACGACCGTATGCTTGCCGTCGGCCTTGATGTCCTCGACATCCTCAAGCAGGGCCTTAGCTGCCGACTTGGATTCTTCGTTGCGGTGGTAGTTCAGCGAAGCGACCGCATCGTCCGCGGTAAAGGGCTTGCCGTTGTGGAACTCGACGTCCTGGAAGAGCTGGAAGGTCCAGGTCGCCGCATCGGCCGAAGCCTCCCAAGACTGGGCGGCATCGGGGCCAATCTCGTTGAAGTTAGTGATCTCGGTGAGATAGCTGCGGAACGCATGATTCAACTGGATCATGTAGACGCTCTCCGTCGTCCCCGGATCCAGCCGGTCGGTGGTGTTGCCGTCG
>JANQIA010000190.1 GCA_028282405.1 Rhodovibrionaceae bacterium | reverse complement strand
CTCCCGCACCACGTCGATGGTGATGCCGGCGGCCTTGGCCGTTTCGGCGAAGAGCTGCCCTGAATCGACCGCGCCTTCGAAGGCCGTGTCGGCAACGTGAAGCTGGACCGAGAGGTTCTCCATGCCGGCTTTCTTGAGATGGAACTTCGCCTTCTCCGGATCGTAGTCGCGCTGCGGCAGCTCCTCCGTCGTCGCCCGGTAGATGTTGGCCGGGCCGACCGGGTTGTCGTTGCCGAGCTCCCCCTGGCCCTTGATGATCTTCTGCAGCATCTCTTCGCGATCGATGGCGTACTTGAGCGCCAGACGCACATCGTTGTTGTCGAAGGGCGCCTTGTTGGTGTGCATCGGCAGCGTGTTGTGCTTGTTGCCGGTGATCGGGAAGATCTGCAGGTTCGGGTCGCGCTGCAGCAGGTGAACCGTCTTCAGCTCCAAGTTGGACATGGAGTAGATCTCGCCGGTCTTGAGCGCGTTGGTGCGCGCCGTCGCGTCGGCGATGAAGAGGTTCTCCACGGACTCGAAGTGGGCGCGCCCGTCCTTCCAGTAGTTGGGGTTGCGCTTGACGATGGTGTTGACCCCGGGCTCGAAGCTCTCGAGCGAATAGCCGCCGGTGCCGACACCGGACTGCCAGTCGATGCTGTCGTCCTTGGCGGGGCAGATGGCCAGATGGTAGTCGCTGACCAGGAAGGGGAAGTCGGCGTTGCCGCCTTCGAGAACGAAGACCACCCGGTCCGGCCCATCGGCACGCACGTCCTGAATAGGTGCCACGATGCCCTTGGCGGCGGACTTCGTGTCCTCGCCCCGGTGATGGTTGAAGGAGGCGATCACGTCTTCGACCGTCATGGTCTTGCCGTTGTGGAACTCGACGCCATCGCGGATCTTGAAGGTCCAGGTCGCCGCGTCCGGCGACGCGTCCCAGCTCTCGGCCAGCTCGCCGATCAGTTCCCCGCTCGGGGCGATCTCGGTCAGGTTGTTGCGGAGCTGCCCGAAGCTGACGTTGATCATGTAAGAGTCGAGAATTTGCGCCGGATCCAGCGTGTCGCTGGTGGCGCCACCGGTCAGGCCCTGCTTGTAGTGGCCGCCGGACTTCGGTGTCGCGGCCTGTGCCGCATCGAATATCGAGCCGGCCGCCGCGGCACCCACGCCGACAGCCGCCGCCTGCATCAGAAAATCGCGTCGACCGATTTTACCCTCACCGATCAAACGCTTAAGCCAAGTTTCCTTTGTCATTTATGCCTCCCTGTCCTGCGCGCTCGGCTGGCGCAGGCACGGTTGAACGTCGCACGCAGGGATGATGTCCCCATTGCCCGGAAGAGTCTATGCGCATCGCAGCCTGCACGCTGGACGTGGCATCTTTGTGATGCCAGGCTCGGCTTAACGAAAAACAGGAGTTGGGAATGGAGACGCGCCTCGTCTGCGCCGTGATCGGGCGGGACCAGCCCGGGCTGGTCTATCGCCTGTCCGAGGCCATTGCCGCGCAAGGCGGCAACTGGCTCGACGGCCATATGAACAGCATCGCCGGACGCTTCGCCGGGACCGTGCTCCTCAGCGTCGCGACGGACAAGGCGGATAGCCTGACGCAAGCGCTCCTCGCCTTGCAAAGCCAGGACCTCAATCTGCTGGTCGAGCCGGCCATTCGCGAAAGCGCAGCGCAGGGCACGCGCTACGATCTGGAGCTCATGGGCCATGACCGGGCCGGCATCGTACAGGACATCTCTCGCGCTCTGGCTGCCCTCAAGGTCAACATCGATGAGCTGACCACCGAGTACGTCAGCGGCGCCATGGCCGGCGGCGTCATCTTCAAAGCCAAGGCCAAGCTCGACAAGCCGGAGGGGCTGCCGATCGGCGATGTGCAGGACGCGCTGGAAGCCCTGGCCAACGAGCTGATGGTCGACCTTCACCCGGCGCAGGGCAACGCAAGCAGCTAGCTCGACAAGGGATCCCCCGGCAGTGCCTTGTCGTCGATGTTCCAGGACATGGTGATGCGCGGGCGGCTGCCCTGGTAGGGCGTCACCATGTGGACGCACTGCGAGGGGAACATCATCAGGATGCCCGGCCGCGGCTCCGGACCCACCGGCGAGGTCATGCGACCCGGCTCGTGCTTGCAGCAGATCTTGAGGCGCGGGTCGGCGAAGAGAAAACGCCCGCCGGCGTTCTCGTCGCCGAGATCGAGGAAGTAGACCAGGCTGGCGGCCGAGCGGAAATGGCTGTGCGGCAGGCAGTAGCTGCCGGCGCGGTAGACGCTGGCCCAGCTCAGATCGACCACGGCGTCGTCCTTCTTGAGCGCCGATTTGAAGAGCGCCTTGGCTCGCTCGTCGATCAGCCGGGCTGCGGGACAGTCCCAGCGCTCGACGTGGTAGACCTTGCTTTCGCCCACATAGCCGTCGAAATGCTGCGTCAAGTTCCTATCCTGCTCCAGCCGCAGGACGGTCTCGATGAGCCGACCGTGGAAGTCCTCGGTATCCGGGAACTGGGTCACGAGAATGCTGGGGTCGCCCCAGCTCTCGACCGTGAGGTTCTGCGCAGGTGAGTCGTTCGGCATGGCCTTGGTTGCCCGCTCCGGTTCGTTGCGGCGAGGATCTAACAGTCTTCGGCCGACAAGCACAGCCCTCTAGGAGGGGTCGTCCAGCAGAGCGTTGTCGGCGCCGAGAGACGGGGCCGACGCAGGCTCTCCCCTGTTGGCTCTCAGGGCCGGGTCGATGGGCAACGGCAATGCGCTCATGTCCTGCCCGGCTCCGTTGACCAAGCGCTCGGAAAACAGGCCGCGCGCCCGAAAGCGCGGGTCGGCCTGCGCCTCCTCCAAGCCGCGCACCAGATTGCAGCAGCAGTCGACCCGGTCGAAGAGCTCCGTCCAGTCGGCCGCCGGCTGAGCCCCCACGATCTCGCCGATGCGATGGGTCGTCGCCTCGGGGTTCCGGCGGTCGTCGCGCAGCTCCGCCTCGAGGCCGATGGCCTCGCAGAAGGCCTCCCAGAATTTCTGTTCGATGGCGGCGACGGCCAGCAAAGCGCCATCGGCCGTAGGATAGAGCCGGTAGCGCGGCGTGCCGCCCGACAGCAACGAGTCCGCGTTGCCGGGCCAGTTGCCGGCCGCCTGCCCCTCGGCCAAGGCCCAGAAGGGCAGCGTGAAGAGGCCATCGGCCATGGCGACATCGAGATGCGCCCCCTCCCCCGTCGTCTCGCGCTGGCGCAGCGCCATCAGGATGTTGATCACGGCGGGATAGGCGCCGCCGGCGATGTCGGCGCTCAGCACCGGCGGCACCACCGGCTGATCGAGGCTGCCATGGCTGAGCGACAGCAGGCCCGTCTCGGCATGGTAGTTCAGGTCGTGCCCGGCGCGACCGCTGTTCTCGCCGCTCTGCCCATAGCCGGTGATCGAGCAGTAGACCAGGCGCGGGTTGATCGCGCGGCAGGCCTCGTAGCCCAAGCCGAGGCGCGTCATCACGCCGGGCCGGAACTGCTCGACCAGAACATCGGCGCGGGCAATGAGAGGCCGCAGACGGGCGACGGCATCGGCCGCCTTGAGGTCGATCGCCAGGCTCTTCTTGCCGCGGTTGAGCAGGCTGAAGGGAGCGCCGGACTCGCCCCATTGCGGCGGGTAGTGGCGCATGTCGTCTCCCACCTCCGGCCGCTCGATCTTGACCACCTCCGCCCCCGCCTCGGCCAGCATCAAGGTCGCCAAGGGGCCGGGAAGCAGAGTCGAAAAGTCGAGGACCAAGAGCCCATCGAGCGCTGCCGGCATTCAACATCCTCTCGTGCTTGCGCTTTCTGCGGATTGTCGTAGCCCGGCCGAAGCCGCTAAGGAAGAGCCAGAGCCATGCAGGATCGTAAGCTGCCCATGAGCGAGCCGCGCCCATCCCACAGTGAAGAGCCGCCCGAGTTCGACACGGCGTTCCGCCGGGAGCTGCGCGACCTGATGCGCTGGCGCCGCGACGTGCGGCACTTTCGCAGCGACTCCGTCGACCGCGCGCTGGTCATGGCCTGCCTGGAGGAGGCCTGCAAGGGGCCGAGCGTGGGCAACAGCCAGCCCTGGCGCTTCGTCTTCGTCGACACGCCGGACGCACGCGCCAAGGTGAAAGCCAACTTCGAAAGCGCCAACGCCGATGCGCTGGCGTCCTATCACGGCGAGAAGGCCGAGCGCTATGCGCGGCTCAAGCTCTCGGGCCTGGACATCGCGCCAGTACAGATCGCCGTCTTCGCCGAGTTGGACGGCGCCGAAGGCGACGGCCTCGGCGCCAGGACCATGCCGGAGACCAAGGCCTATTCCGTGGTCGCCGCCATTCAATGCCTCTGGCTGCTGCTGCGCGCCGAAGGCCTCGGGCTCGGCTGGGTCTCGATCTTGGAGCCGGAGCGGCTGAGCGCCGATCTCGCCGCCGAGCCGGGCTGGCGCTTCGTCGGCTATCTCTGCATCGGCTGGCCGACCGAGGCGCAGGAGCGCCCGGAGCTGGAGCGCGAAGGCTGGCAAGCACGGCTGCCGCTCGAGCACTTCGTCAAAGAGGTGTGATAGCGGCGCTTTAGGTCATGGACTCATAAACGGATGCTGTGCGCACGCCATCTGCTGGGCCGCCGGCAGCGGACGTTTCTACCGATGGGTGCTGGAGTCTGAACCTGACCCAAAGAGGACACAAACGCGCAACTTCTCCCAAGCCAATCCCTCTGCGGAGTAATCGAGGGGTTCGCCGGCGCGCGCGATCCATCAGCTCTGATTGTGGCTCTGAAACAGTCGTGACGGTGCCAGTCAGTGCAGGCTTAGAGTCCGCCCGACGTGGTCAGTATAAGAAAGGTCATAACCTATGCTCATGGTTATGATGGTTTTCATACACACGACATCGTCGTGAGGGCTCGATCTCCGAGCGGTTGTTTCTCAAGGGGAGTCAAACATGCGCGCATTGCTGGTCGGCTTTATCACCCTTGCTGTCCTATTCCCTAACGCCGCGGTGGCTGAGGAGAGCTGCCCAGAGGAGCTGGTCTGCACGAATGAGTTCCAGACCTTCTATGACGAAAGCCAGAGGCTCGGTGAGAAGTACGGCCGGCCGAATGTCCTACTGGTGCTCGATATCGACAACACCTTGCTCGCCATGGATCAACCGCTCGGCTCGGACCAATGGCTCAATTGGCAGAGGGGACTCCTGAAGCAGTCACCCTTGCCGGACGCTGCTGTGGCGGAGAATTGGGAGGAGTTTTTGGTCACACTGCGGCTCCTCCTTGCTATCAGCCACATGCATCCGCCGGAGCCGACGCAGCCTGAAGTTCTAGCCGAACTCCAAAATCAGGGCTTTCCCGTTATCGCCCACACTTCGCGTGGCTATCGATCCAGGGACGCGACCCGCCGCGAGCTAAGGCGCAGCGGCTATGATCTTTCCCGAAATGCGCTGCCACCGCGGCCCGGCTTCCCGAATGATCCCTATCTTCCTTACAGCCCGGGCGACCTGGCGGCTTCCGGACTTACGTTGGCGGAAGTGACCGCGTTGGGGCTCGGTGAGCCTAGACCGGTCAGCTATCGCAACGGCATCTACATGACCGCCGGCCAGCCCAAGGGCGCCATGCTGCGCATGCTGTTGCATCGGACCGATGCCGACATCAAGGCAATCGTGTTCCTTGACGATCACGCAAGGAACGTTCGGAACATGATCAGTGCCTTTCCGGCCGGGATTGGCATCGAGCTCAGTGCCTTCGTGTTTACACGTGAGGCTGCAAACGTGCGGGCCTTCGACAGTCCGGAGGCAAGGGCCAAAGTCACCGCCGAATGGAAGAGACTCGAGGAGACCCTACACGAGATCTTTCCGTCTCGAGCAACGGGTTTCTTTGCCAAGTAGCCTGCGCCGGACGGGCGACCCCGTGGATGCCTGGGAGCGTCGGCGGAATGCCAAGATTGAAGAGGTGCAGGGCAACCGCTCGAGCACTTCGTCAAAGAGGTGTGATCGCGGCGCTTTAGGTCATGGACTCATAAACGGATGCTGTGCGCACGCCGTCTGCTGGGTCGCCGGCAGCGGACGTTTCTACCGATGGGTGCTGGAGTCTGAACCTGGCCCCGCGCGGACGTTCTGCGCCAATTACAAAATGACTAGTTCGACCAAAAATATTCCCAGACTGCAAAAATGATCAGCGCCACGACGGTCACTCGTATGACAATACTGAAGAGAGAATATCTCAGCCGCACTTCTTGCTCCGAGAAATCTAACTTCAAATGCTCAATGGGATCTGCCCAGGGGTTAAATCCAAACTGATAGCTTCCGTCCTTGGTAATAAGGCGCAGTATCGTCACTGGAATAAACCACTGTCGGGCTCTGTAAACGATTGCCTGATCAATATCTGAGAATTGAATATTCCAATCTCCACATTGGATTTTGTCGCAAAACACTCGAAATTTTGCTCTCCGAGCCGCAATCCAATTGTGTGAATACCTTGGTTCAGAGTCTTCGCTCTTGGTTCCCTTGCACCAACAACTGTACAGCAGCCCACTACTCCTCACAGATGTCGTCTCGTCGCCCATGGCAGCATCGTGCACATATCCATCGGATTCACAATTCTAAGATGTCGCTTAATGGCTAAGCCCGGCTGTTTGGTCAGCCATCATGACCCGGCGGGCCTTGCTCCAAGAGCGGACTCTGTTGCGGATGTTGCGGCGGTATAGTGAATGCCGCTTATGAGTACATGACCTAAATCCGCTCGCGGAAGGCTTCCAGGCGGACGCGCGTGAAGGGCTGCAGGAGCGAGCTCAGGATGGTCCGGCTGCCGGTCGCGATATCGACCTCGGCCTGCATGCCGGGAACGATGGGGAGCTGCTCGCCTTCGGCTTCCAGGTAGTCGGCGTCGGGCTCGATCAGGACGCGGAAGTGGGCCGTGCCGTCGCCGTCGACGGTGGTGTCCGGCGCGATCTGGGTGATGGTGCCTTCCAGCACGCCGTAGCGGATGAAATCGTAGGCGGTGATCTTGGCCCGCGCCCGCTGCCCCACCGAAACGGCACCTCGGTCGGTCGGGCTCAGGAAGGCTTCCAGCACCAGCCTGTCCTCGCTCGGCACCAGCTCCAGAATGGCTTCGCCGGGGCGGACCACGCCGCCGATGGTGACATAGCGCAGGTTCTTGACGATGCCGTTGGTCGGGCTGCGGATGGTCGTGCGCTGAGACTGCTCCTCCGCATCGGCCAGAAGCTCGACGGTGCGGGCCAGCTCGACCTCCGCCGCGCGCGCCTCCTCCAGCACCTCGCGGGCGAAGCTGGACTCCATCTTATCGAAGTTGCGGCGCGCCTCCTCCAGCTCGGCGGTGACGCGCGGCAGACCGGCCGTCACGGTGTTCAGCTCGCCTTCGATGCGCCGGGTCTGCCGCTGCAGCTCGACATGCTCCATGCGGGAGGTGAGCTGGTCGCGCAGCAGGTCGGCGGAGATGGCCAAGTTCTGCCGTGCCAGCGCAAGGTCGGCGCTCAAGGCGCTTTGCTTTGTTTCCATCTCGGCGATGGCGAATTCCTTCTGGCGGATCTGCTCAGCAAGAGAAGCCAAGCTCCCGGCCCGCTGGGTCAGGCGCGCTTCGAAGGCCTCGCGCTCCGCTCGCGCCAGCGCCGGGCGGCGCGCCTCCTCCTCCGAGGGAAAGATCAAACTGCTCCCCGTCTGCTCGGCCGCAAGACGCGCCAGGGTCAGCCGCAAGCCGTCTTCCCGGACCTGCAGCTCCTCCTGGTTGATCGCCGTGGTCGGCAGGATGATCTCCATCAGCGCGTCGCCGGCGTCGACCGACTGCCCCTCCTCCACGTGGAGCTGGCGGATGATGCCGCCTTCCAGATGCTGAACGATCTTGGTGCGGCCTTCGGGCGCCACCTCGCCGAAGGCCGTGACCACCTCGTCGATCTTGGCGAAGGAGGACCAGGCGAAGAAGGCGCAGACCGCGGCGACCACCAGTGCGGCCAGCAGGCGCCAGGACGAGCGCTGGCTGCTCTTGAGCGCGTCTTGCAGCACCGGCGTCATCGCGTCGTCCCCCTGAGATCGACCACGGCACCCTGTGCCGTCTTGTCCTGCGCACTCTTGTCCTCGGCGAAGACCTCGCTCGGCCGGCCGGCCCGGACGATGCGGCCGCGGTTCATGATCACAACCGAGTCCGCTTGTCGCAGCAGCCCCCGGCTGTGGGTCGCGACGACCACCGTCTTGTCTTGGGCCAGCTCGGTGAGCAGCTCGACCACGTCCTGCTCGGCCCGCTGGTCGAGGAAGGCGGTCGGCTCGTCGAGCAGCAGCACGGCCGGGTCGGTGATCAGGGCGCGGGCCAAGCCGATGCGCTGACGCTGGCCGCCGGACAGCCACTGCCCGGCCTCACCGACCGGTGTGCTGTAGCCCTGGGGGCTGTCGATGATGGCGTCATGGATGCCGGCCCGCTTGGCCGCGGCGATCACCTCCGCATCGTCATGCGCCGGCCCGGCCATCGCGATGTTGTCGCGGATCGTCCCATCGAAGAGATGCAGGCTCTGCGGCAAATAGCCGATGTCCTTGGCGAGCTGGGCGCGAGAGAACTGCCCGATCTCCGCACCGTCCAGCAGCACCCGGCCTTTGCCGACCGGGTAGAGGCCGAGCAGCAGCTTGAGCAGCGTGCTCTTGCCGCAGCCGTTCGCGCCGGCGACGGCATGCAGGCCGCCGGGCCCGACCTTCAGGGTCATGGCTTCGATCACCGGGCGGTCCCGGCCGGGGTAGCCGAAACTGACTCCCTCCAGCGCCAGGCGCCCTTCGGGCCGCGGCAATTCGAGGCGCGCCTCGCCGTCCTCTTCCAGCGACAGGAGGTGGCGCAGACGGTTCAGCGACTGCTTGACCGTGGCGAAGCCGCGCCAGTGCGGCACGAGCTGCACCAGCGGCGCGATGAATCGGCCGCCCAGGATGTTGGCGGCCACCAGCGCGCCGATGGTCATCTGCTGATCGAGAATGGCCAGGGCGCCGACCGCGGTGATGGCGACGGTGTTGGCCAAGGCGATGGTCTGCGCCGCGTTCTGGAAGCTGTCGGCCAAACGCCCGCGCGTCAGCGCCTTCTGCATGACCTCGGCCTGCTGGCCCTGCCAAGCGTCGTCAAAGCGCTCGGCCAAGCCCAGGGCCTTGACGCTGCCCCGGCCGGAGAGGACCTCGCCGGTCAGGCGGTCGCGCTCAAGTGCTGCCTTGCGCTCCCGCCGGCTCGCGGCCGAAACGACGGCGGCACCGATGGCGGCAATGGCGATCAGGAGCGCCAGGCTGACCAGCAGCACCCAGGCGACCGGTGCGGCGATCACCACGATCACGCCGAAGAAGAGAAACACGAAGGGCAGATCGAACAGCAGCAGCACCGCGGCACCGCTCAAGACCCCGCGGGCGCCCTCGACGTCGCGGTAGAGCGCCTGCCAATGGCTGGTCGGCTGCCCTTCCAAGGTGCTGAGCGGCAGCGCCAGGATCTTGCGGTTCACCGTGTGGCCCAGGTCGGCATCGATCTTGGCGCCGACCCGGTGCAGCACCCGGCTGCGCGCCTGTCGCAGCACGAAATCGAACAGCAGCGCCACGGCCATGCCGGCGACCAGGGCCTGCAAGGTCGTCAGGCCGGTGTGCGCCACCACCCGGTCATAGACCTGCAGCACGAAGATCGGCACGCTTAGCATGATGAGGTTGAGGAAGAGCGAGTAGAGCAGCAGCTCTTGCCAGATGCCGCCGAAGGCGCGCCTCAGCAGCTTACGTCGGGTCCACTTGGTGCTCGCCATTGCGCTGTTCGTTCCGCTCTGCACCAAGGTCAGCCCGGGCGCCCTGCGCGCCGATCAGACCCCGAAGCCTATCCCGAGACCTGGATATCTTCGGCGGCGACGCTGCCCGGCTCAACCTGCGCAACCACGGTATAGCCCTCCGCGGCGCCGTTGTCGTCGTAGATCAGGTTGCCTTCGCCGTCGAGCAGCAGACTGGCTTCGCCGTTCTGCCAGCCTTCGGAGGTTGCGTTGGTCCCGTCATACTCCCCTTCGAGGGTTTCGAAATTGCCAAGAGCGATGGCCAGGGCATCCGCGTCTCCCTCCAGGGTCAGCAGCAGCTCGTCGCCCTCCTCGGCATTGAAGTCCTCGATCACGTCCACTTCGAAGCCCAGCTCCGAGATGCGGACGTTTTGCATGACCTTGACGCCATCCTCGCCGACTTCGAAGGCGAAGCGGTCGGCACCGCTGCCGCCCGTGTGACGGTCCGCCCCCTGGCCGCCGGCGAGCGTGTCGTCGCCGGCGCCGCCCGACAGGGTGTCCTGGCCCTCGCCGCCCATCAGGCTGTCTTGTCCGTCGCGGCCTTCGAGCAGGTCGTCGCCCTCGCCGCTCATCAGGGTGTCGTCGCCCGAGGCGGCCTCGTTGAAGCGGATCTCGGTGACGAAGTAGTCGCTGCTGTTCTCGGTGGTTTCACCCTGTCCGCCGCTGTACGGCTCGGCCGCAAGCACCAGCCGGTCGAAGACCGCGTCGCCCGCCGGGTCGATAGAAACCGTGAAGATGTCGTTGCCGGAGGCGAAGAAGCTGTCCTCGGCGACAAGCTGGTCGCCCAGGAACGCCTGCCAATGGCCGACCTCGCCGCCGTCGTTCGGTCCCTCGTTCGGGAAGAACATGCTGACGTCGACCTCGGCGTCTGAGATCTCGTTGGTGAACTCGACGACGATCTGCTCCGAGAGGCCGAGCTGCGCATCGAAGCCGAGCTGGTCCCTCGGCGCCCCATCGCCGGTGCCGCCAAGCACCCCGATGCCATCGTCCGAGAGGAAGAGATTGGCGCTGCTCGCTTTGGTCAGCTCGCCGTCGGGATCCAGGCTCTGCGCCGTGACCAGGAAGCCCTCGTCGGTCTGCAGCGCATTCGAGGCATCGATCAGTCCGGCGAGCCCGGCTCCGCCGATCAGCACGTCGTTGCCGATGCCGCCGATCAGAAGGTCGTCGCCGGTACCGCCGTCCAGGACATCGGCGCCTTCGCCACCCGTCAGGCTGTCGTCGCCGCCGCTTCCGGACAGACTGTCGTTCCCCGCACCGCCGTCGAGCGCGTTGCCGAGGTCATCGCCGACGAGTTCATCGCCGCCGCTGCCGCCGGTGACGTCCTCGATGCCGGAGAGCTGGTCGCTACCGATTTCGGTGCCGCTGGCGATGCCCGCGCCGAGATCGGCAACCACGCCGGCCGTCGTCGCGCCATAGTCTCCCAGATCGCGACCCTTGCCGCCACTGAGGCTATCGTCGCCTGCGCCGCCGATAAGCGTGTCGTCGCCGGCTCGGCCGACCAGATTGTCGCTGCCGGCGCCACCGTCGAGGAGGTTGCCCAGAGCATCGCCCGCCAGAGCATCGTTGCCGCTGCCGCCGACGACATCCTCGAGGCCCGAGAGCTGATCCGTTCCGGTCTCGCTGCCTGACGCGGTTCCAGCCTCGAGATCGACGTCGACGGTCTGTGTCGCGGCGCTGAAGTCCGCGAGGTCACGGTCTTCGCCGCCGGCCAGCGTATCGTCGCCGGCACCGCCAATCAGCGTATCGTTGCCGGTTCCTCCGTCGAGGGCATCGCGGCCCGCACCACCGTCGAGCAGGTCGGCGCCCTCGCCGCCGGTCAGACCGTCGTCGCCGCCGCGGCCGGAGAGCGTGTCGTTACCGGCGCCGGCATCCAGGCCGTTGTCCGCGCCGTCGCCGGCCAGGGAATCGTCGCCGCTGCCGCTGGCCAGGTCCTCGATGCCGGAAAGCTGATCATTGCCGATCTCGGCGCCGGCTGCCGTCCCGGCCTCGAGGTCGATCGCCACCTGCTGGGTCGTGCTGGTGTACTGCGCGAAGTCTCGCCCTTCGCCGCCGTCCAAGACATCGTCGCCGGCACCGGACCCGCCGATCAGCGTGTCGTCGCCGGCGCCAGCCTCCATCGTGTCGTTGCCGGCCCCGCCATCCAGGGCATCGGCGTCTTCGCCACCGACGAGGCTGTCATCGCCCTCGCGCCCGGCCAGGCTGTCCTCTCCTGCCCCGCCGATCAGCGTATCCTGGTCGGCCCCGCCATCCAGCAAGTCCGCCCCCGCATCGCCGACGAGACTGTCGTCGCCACCGCGGCCGGACAGCGTGTCTTCGCCGGATCCACCGTCGAGGACGTTGCCGAGATCGTCACCGCCCAGCAGGTCATTGCCGCTGCCGCTGGTCGCATCTTCGATGCCGGAGAGCTCATCCGTGCCGATGTCGCCGCCGCTCGCGGTTCCCGCCATCAGATCGACGGTCACGTCCTGCGCGGCCTCGCTGAAATCGCCGAGGTCCCTGCCCTCGCCGCCGATCAAGGTGTCGTTGCCGCCACCCCCGGCGAGGCTGTCGTCGCCAGCGCCGCCATCCAGCATGTTGTCGGCCCCGTCGCCGGCCAAGCTGTCGTCGCCGCTGCCGCTGGCGATATCCTCCAGGCCGCTCAAGACGTCCGTGCCGATCTCGCTGCCCGAGGCCGTGCCGGCCTGGAGATCGATTGCGACAGACTCGGTCGTGCTGGTGAAGCGGCCGAAGTCGCGGCCCTCGCCGCCCTGCAAGGTGTCGTCGCCCTCACCCGAGCCGCCGACGATGGTGTCGTCGCCCAGGCCGCCAACCACGAGGTCGTCGCCGGTGCCGCCGTCCAGGACATCGGCGCCTTCGCCACCCAGCAGGCTGTCGTCGCCGCCACGACCGAGCAATGTGTCGTCGCCGGCCCCGGCGTCCAGCTGGTTGGCCTGCTCGTCACCGGCGAGGGAGTCGTTGCCGCCGCCCGTGGCGATGTTCTCGACGTTCTCAAGGACATCCGAGCCGACGCCTTCGCCGCTGGCGCTGGCCTCCTGCAGGTCGACGATGACCTGCTGATCGCTTTCGGAGAACTGGCCGAGGTCCTGACCTTCGCCGCCTTGCAGCGTATCGTCGCCTTCGCCGCCGATCAGGCTGTCGTTGCCGCCGACACCGATCAGCAGATCGTCGCCGGCAAAACCGGAAATCACGTCGTCGCCAGGCGTTCCGACGATGACATCATCGCCTTCGAAACCGGCCAGGGGGCCGCCCGTCGGCACGTTCGACTGTGCGGTTTCGGCCTGCACCGAAGGATTGGCCGAGGAGGCCGCGGGGATATTGCCGTCTCCCTCACCATCGCCTTCGCCGAAGCCATCCTGAGCGTCGAGGCCGAAGCTGGGGCCCGCATCGAAGAGTTCCGCCGGCCCCTGGACCAGGCCGATCTGCTGCGCATCGCTGTCGACGATCTCGGCCGCGTCCGGCGCCTGCGGCAGGCTGGCGTCCGAGTCGTTGACGCCGGCCGCCGGCTCTATGCCGGCAAGCTGCTGGCCGTCGCCGCCGGTGCTGCCCTCCTGATCGCCACCGCCGCCATCGTTGCGTGAGTCATTGTCCTGCGAGCCGTCGTCCTGGTCCTGCCCCTCGCCATCGCGAATGAAGTCCTGCCGCTGGGGCACAAGGCGGCTGAGCGGCTGCTGCACGTCCGAGAAGAGCAGCGCGATCTGATTGGCAGGCGGAATGAAGGGTGGCGACGGCGCTGAGAAGAATCCGGTGACCTGCGAGCTCTCGAAGGCATCGTCGAGCACCACCTGGCCGCCAAGGTTGATCAAGGTCGCGACGCCGATATCGCCCGTGTCGTCATCCGGGAAGAGTGTGAAGAGGCCGTTGTCGAGCGTGCCGCCCACCTGGGTGCCGCGCACGCCGAGCGTCGCGACCGGTGTGCGAACCGTCATGCCCTCGTCCGAGTCGCCGGCGATTTGGCCGCCCAGGAAGACGAAGGTGCCCTGCAGGACCGAGAGGTTCATAGCGCTGTCGCTCTCGCCCGGGTCGAAGACCAGGTTATTGAGCGTCATGCGGCCGTTCTCGGTCAGGGAGAACACCGTCCCGTCGATGAAGATGATGCCGACCTTGCCGTCGGTGCCCGTTTCCAGGATGTCGCCCTGATAGACCGAGTCCCCGACGTTAAGGCTTACCGTCGTTCCGTCGGGCCGGCTTGCCTCGACGAAGCCCTCCGACTCGCGCACTTCGCCGATACGCTGCAGGCCGGCACCGGCACCGCCGTCGGCCTGTGCATAGAGCAGCGGCGTCTCGGGCCGCAGCAGGGACGCCACGGTCTCGCCGTCGATGACCCCGCCATCGGCGACCTTCAGGAGCGGCTGCTCCGCCGTGAAATAGTCGCGGATGACCGTCTCTTGCCCGTCTTCCGAGACGATCAGCAAGTCGTCGCCGACCCGGTGAAAATCGGCAAAATAAAGCTCCGCCCCGAACTCGACGTTCGAGTTCAGCAGATCTTTGTAGTCATGGACGTCGACGCGCTGGTCGAGGTCGTCCCGGTTCCGGAACAGCACCATCGATCCCCCACCCCCGTGGCGCGCAGCA
>JANQIA010000147.1 GCA_028282405.1 Rhodovibrionaceae bacterium | reverse complement strand
ATTGTGCGGGCAGGCTACCTCGTTCATGCCCGTCTCGATGCTCGGCAGATCGTCGGCGCGCGGCAGGCAGTAGTCCATGTAGGAGCCGGTCACGAGCTGCCCGTCCTCATCGAAGGCGACCTGCTCCAGCAAGGTCTGACCGACCGCCTGGGCAACGCCGCCATGGACCTGGCCTTCCACGATCATGGGATTGATCACCGTCCCCACGTCGTGAACGCCGGTCAGGCTGACGACGGCAACCCGCCCCGTCTCCTTGTCGACCTCCACCTCGCAGACGAAGACGCCGTTGGGGAACGTGAAGTTAGGCGGATCGTAGAAGGTCGTCTCCTCGATGCAGGGCTCCATCTCGCCCAGGGGATAGTTGGCGGGCACATGCGCGGCGAGCGACATCTCCACCCAACCGAGCTGCTTGTCCGTTCCGGCCACCTTGAAGGCCGAGTCCTCGAAAACGATGTCGCCGACGTCGGCCTCGAGCAGGTGGGCCGCGACGCGCTTGCCCTTCTCGACCACCTTGTCGGCGGTCAGCGAAATCGCACCGCCGCCAACCGCCATGGAGCGTGAACCGTAGGTGCCCATGCCGAAGGGGACGGCATGGGTATCGCCATGCTCGACATGGACATGGTCGACCGAGAGACCGAACTTCTCCGCTACCACCTGCGCGAACGTGGTCTCATGTCCCTGGCCGTGGCTGTGAGCGCCGGTGAACACGGTGACACCGCCAGTGGGATGAACGCGGATCTTGGCCGCCTCGAACAGTCCGGCGCGACAGCCGAGCGCCGTCACCGCCTGCGAGGGGGCGGCACCGGAGGACTCGATCCAGCAGGCCAGGCCGAAGCCACGCAGCTTGCCCTCGGCCTCGGATTGGGCACGGCGGGCAGCAAAGCCGTCGTGGTCCGCCTGTTCCAAGGACATCTCAAGGCTCTTGGCGAAGGCACCGCTGTCGTAGACCACCCCGACCGGCGAACTGAAGGGAAAGCCATCTTCCGGAATAAAATTGCGTCGCCGGATCTCCGCCGGGTCCAGGTTCATCACCCGTGCCGCCTCGTCCACCACCCGCTCAAGCGCGTACATGCATTCCGAGCGTCCGGCGCCGCGATAGGCATCGACGACCGTCGTGTGGGTGAAGGCGGCTTTGACGTCCACATGGATGGCCTGTGTGCGGTACTGCCCGGAGAACATCAGGGCATAGAAGTAGGTCGGGATCGAAGGCGCGAAGGTGGAGAGATACGCGCCCATGTTGGCCAGGGTCTCGACCCTGAGGGCCAGGAACTGTCCCTGCTCGTCCAACGCCATCTCGGCGGTGGTGACGTGGTCGCGACCGTGGGCGTCGGTGATGAAGGACTCCGTTCGGTCCGCCGTCCACTTGATCGGGCGGCGCAGCTTGCGCGCAGCCCAGGTGATCAGCGCCTCCTCGGCATAGTGATAGATCTTGGAGCCGAAGCCGCCGCCGACATCGGGCGCCACGATGCGCAGTTTGTGCTCCGGAATCTGCAGCACGAAGGCGCCCATCAGCAGGCGGATGACGTGCGGGTTCTGGCTTGTGAGATAGAGCGTGAAGGAATCGCCGTTGACGTCGTAGTGGGCGTTGGCTGCCCGCGGCTCGATGGCATTGGGCACCACGCGGCTGTTCACCAGCTCGACGCGCGCCACCTTGTGGGCGCCGGCGAAGACCTGATCGACCGCGGCAGCGTCGCCGATCTCCCAGTCGTAGCAGAGGTTGGAGTCAAGATCGTCGTGAACCTTGGGTGCGTCGGCCGCCAAGGCTGCCGAGGCCGCACTGACCGCGGGCAAAGGGTCGTAGTCGACGACGATGGCCTCAGCGGCGTCCCTCGCTTCGGCCAAGCTCTCGGCCACCACAAGCGCCACGTTGTCGCCGACATGGCGCACCTTATCCGTCACCAGGAGCGGATGCGGCGGCTCCTGCATGACCTGCCCCTCTTTGCCGGTCACCTGCCAGCCGCAGGGCAGTCCGCCGAGCCCGTCGGCCGCAACGTCTTCGCCGGTGAAGACCGCGAGCACGCCGGGCATCGCCTTGGCATCCGCCGTGTCGATGGAACGGATGCGCGCGTGGGCCAAGGGCGAGCGCAAGATCACCGCATAGCTCTGCTGCGGCAGGGTAATGTCGTCCGTGTACCGCCCGTGCCCGCGCAGGAAGCGATCGTCTTCCTTGCGCTGGACCGAAACTCCGATGGCTCCTTCCGGCATGGTCGCTCTCCCTCTTTCTGGCGCGGCGTCAATCCTCGGTCAGGCAACGCTCCCCGGGTTACTCTCGGCATCCTCCGCGCGGCCTTCGCGCGTCAGCCAACTGTCGAGGAGCAGGTCCTTGCGCGGCCCCTGAATGCGCCAAGTGACCCGCAGCCGGTCTTCGGCGCAGGCTTCGAAGCTGCCGCGATAGCTGTCCTGGCCGCAGCGATGCAGCGCATCCCAAGTACCGGATCGCAGATCGAGATTGTGAAAGTGGCGGCCGCCGGGGAAGGTGACCTCTGCGCGGCCGCTGCTTGGAAAGTGGAACAGGTAGCATCGCCAGGCCGCACCGCGGTAGCCGGCGATCGAGAGCTCCCCCTCCTCGCGGTAGTGCAAGCCCTCGCGGCAGTCCGTCAAAGAGACGCTGCCCTCGAAGGCCCCGTCGGCATAGGCACGGTGATCGCGGATCTGCCGCGTCAGCCGCCAAGAGCCGCGCAGATAGGCACGCAGGTCGTCGACCGGGAGGCGCGGCGGCGCGGAATCGCCGGCCGCCTCCTCCAAGACATGACCCAGCGCGCCGTCCATCCGCTCAGAGCCCTTAGCTGCGGCGC
>JANQIA010000108.1 GCA_028282405.1 Rhodovibrionaceae bacterium | reverse complement strand
AGGAGCCGCCGGGGGCGAGGCTCCAGAGGGAGTTGCGGCCGAGGAAACGGCTGTCAGTCGGAGTGATCATGAGTAGCGAGCGTTTTGAGGTCTTGCGTTTGTTGGAGGCGTTGCTGTTCGCCTCCTGCGAGCCGATGGCTCCGGCCCAACTGGCACGGCACTTCCCTGACGGCACGGATATCCCGAAGCTCTTGGAGGAGCTTCAGGCGCTCTACGCCAACCGCGGAGTCAACCTGGTGCAGCTCGACAAGGGCTGGGCCTTCCGCACGGCGCCCGACCTCGGCGGTCGTATGACCATCGAAACAAACGTCCAGAAGAAGCTGTCCCGCGCCGCCATCGAGACCCTGGCCATCATTGCCTACCATCAGCCGGTCACCCGAGCGGAGATCGAGGAGATCCGCGGTGTGGCCATGTCCAAGGGCACATTGGATAGCCTGCTGGAAGCCGGTTGGATCCGTCCCAAGGGGCGTCGCCGCACGCCTGGCCGGCCGGTCACTTGGGCGACATCGGAAGCTTTTCTCGACCATTTCGGGCTGGAGAGCCTAGAGGCTCTGCCGGGGCTCGACGAACTCAAAGCGGCTGGCCTGCTCGATGCCCGCCCGGCCGTCAGCATCGGCCGGCTTGGCCAATTGCCGCCGGTCGATGAGGACAGCGAGTCCGAGGAGACGGCCCAGGAAGAGAGCGAAGAGTCTCTCGAAGAAGCCCTTGACCCGGCGGAGATGGAAGAGATTGTACGGCAGGAATTGGGGGCCTGAGGCCGCTGCCTCCGCCCCTCTGGCCGCGCAGCGTTGTTTTTGCAAATAATTCGCACTAGCATTGGCGGGCGACCGACCTTGTAACTTTTGCGGACTCGCCCTGTCTCATGCGGGCCTTGGACATCGATCATCTGTCGCATCGCTACGGTAAGACCCGGGCGGTGCAGGATTTTTCGCTCTCTCTCGCCGAGGGTGAGATCGTCTGCCTGCTCGGCCCGTCCGGCTGTGGCAAGACCACGGTGCTGCGCCTGGTGGCTGGGTTGGAGAGCGTGCAGTCCGGCCAGATCGCCATGGATGAGCAGGTGATCGCCGAGCCGGGGTGCGAATGCCCGCCGGAGGACCGCCGGGTGGGCCTGGTTTTCCAGGACTATGCGCTCTTTCCGCATTTGAGCGTTGCCGAGAACATCGCCTTCGGCCTGACAGCGCTGAAGCGGCCCGAACGGGCCCAAAGGGTGTCAGAGGTGCTGGCTCAAGTCGGGCTCAGCGCGATGGCCGAGGCCTATCCGCATATGCTGTCCGGCGGGCAGCAGCAGCGAGTCGCCCTGGCCCGGGCCATGGCCGTGCGGCCGCGGCTCATGCTGCTTGACGAGCCGTTCTCCAACCTCGACACGCAGTTGCGTCATGAGGTGCGCGACAGCACCCTCCATGTGCTCAAGAGCAGCGGTGCCGCGGCCCTGGTGGTCACCCACGACCCGGAAGAGGCCATGTTCCTGGCCGACCGCATCGCGCTTATGGATGAGGGGCGCCTGGTGCAGTGCGGCACGCCCGCCGAGCTCTACTTCAAGCCGGCAAGCCCGTTCGTCGCCAGGTTCTTCGGCGATATCAACCACTTCAGGACCAGTGTCTCGGACGGTCGGGTGTTCACGCCGCTCGGCAGCCTCGATGCCGGCCATCTCGCGGAAGGCGAGGCGGCCGAAGTCTACATACGTCCCGAGGGGTTGCTGCTGCTGCCCCCTGGCTCGGTCACCGGGGACCCGGACTGCCGTGGCACCGTCGAGGCCGCGCGCTTTCTCGGCCGAACCAGCATCGTTCATCTCTCCATCGCCAACGGCGCATCCGGCCCCTATCACATGCATGCGCGCCGGCCCGGGCGCTTCCTACCGGACTCCGAGACCAGCTTCACCGTCGCGCTGGATCCCACCCTGGCCTTTGTTTTTCCGGCCCGCGATGCCACTTAGAGAGGGCTAGCCGGAGCAGCCGACGTTGCTCCGGCCGAGCGAGTTTGTCATAGTCCTCTCGATGAGGCCCCGGAGAAGGGGTGCGCAGACGTTCGACCATGGCCTGCTAGGTCCCACAAGGGGCTGCGCCATCGGACAGCGCGGGAACGCTAGGGAGTGATGGCCATATGGGCACGTTTAGTATTTGGCATTGGCTGATCGTTTTGGCGGTCGTGCTCGTTCTGTTCGGCGGCGGCGGTAAGATTCCGAAGCTGATGAAGGACCTCGGTTCTGGCATCAACCAGTTCAAGAAGGGCCTGAAAGACAAGGAAAAAGACCCTGAGGGCGACGAAGGCGAAGCCGCTAAGGCCTTGGAACAGGACACTGCCGCCGCGACCGTGACGCGCACGGCCGAGGAAGAGAAGAAGGCCGCCAACGGCTGAGCGCCC
>JANQIA010000077.1 GCA_028282405.1 Rhodovibrionaceae bacterium | reverse complement strand
TGGCGCTCGACGCCTTTGAAACGATAAAAAGGAAAGCTGCATGAAAATCGCTGTTGTCGGCGCGGGTGCCGCCGGCTTGGGAGCTGCTTGGGCCCTCTCCCGCCGTCATGACGTTACTCTTTTCGAAGCGGCCGCCCATTTCGGCGGTCATGCCCACACGGTCGAGGTGCCGGACCAGCAGGGCCCCGTCGCCGTCGATACCGGCTTCATCGTCTACAACGAGCGCAACTATCCCCACCTGACGCAGCTTTTCGCGCATCTCGGCGTGGCGACCCACCCGAGCACCATGTCCTTCGCCTTCTCCCAGAGCGACCCCGCCTTCGAGTACGCCGGCGATCTCAAGGGCTTCTTTGGGCACAGCGGCCAGGCCTTCCGGCCTGATGCCTGGCGCCTTCTTTGGGAAATCAAACGCTTCTACGCCGATGCTTACGCCTTTCTCGAAGACCCGGACCCGGCGCTGACCCTGGGCGCCTTCATGGAGCGGAAGGGCTATTCGGCGCGCCTGATCGAGCGCCACATCCTGCCCATGAGCGCCGCCATCTGGTCCTGTCCGCTCGAGGAGGTGAAGGCCTTTCCCGCCCTCTCCTTCTTCAACTTCCACGACAACCATGGCCTGCTGCGCTTCAGCGGCCGGCCCAAGTGGCGCACCGTGACCGGCGGCAGCCGGGAATACGTCACGCGCCTGCTGCAGGACTTCGGCGGCGAAGCCCATGCCGAGACGGCGGTCAAGGCGGTGCGCCGCACGCCGGTCGGTGTCTGGCTAACCTTCGGCGACGGAAGCGAGGCCCGCTTCGATCAGGTGGTGATGGCCTGCCACGCGGATCAATCCAAGGAGATCCTCGGCCAGGATATATCGGGTGCCGAACGTTCGCTGCTAAGCGCCTTCCGCTATCAGGCCAACCAGGCCTACCTGCACCGCGACCGCCGTCTGATGCCGCGCAACAAGGCGGTCTGGTCGAGCTGGAACTACCTCATGGGCGCGCAGACGGACGGCGAGCGCGCGGTCTCCGTAACCTACTGGATGAACCGCCTGCAAAGCCTGGAAACCAACGAGCCCTTGCTCATCTCGCTCAACCCGCTCGAGGAGCCGGCCGCCGAGACCGTCGACCTGGCCTATAGCTGCGATCATCCCGTCTTCGACCGCCTGGCCGTGGCGGCGCAGCAGGATATCGGCGAGATCCAGGGCGAGAACCGCACCTGGTTCTGCGGCAGCTACCTCGGCTACGGCTTCCACGAAGACGCCCTGCAGTCGGGTCTCACCGTCGCGGCAGCCCTGGACGCGGCGCCGCCCTGGTGGAACCATGTCCAGCCGGCCTCGCCCGCCGCCGCCAACACGGCGCCCCGGAGGTACGGGGACCTGGGCGAAGCCGCTTGAAGGAGCAGCGCACAGTCGTGGCTAAGCCGCAAGACAGCTTGAACTCGGCGCTCTATTTCGGGCGGGTGATGCACCACCGGGTGCGCCCCTTCCGCCATCGCTTCACCTATCGGGTGTTCAGCCTCTTCGCGGACCTCGACGAGCTGGAGCGCATCGGCGAACGCCTGCCCGGCTTCTCCTACAACCGCTGGAACATCCTCAGCCTCTGGGACCGCGATCTCGGCCCGCGCGACGGCAGCGCGCCGCGCCCCTGGATCCAGCGCCAGCTCGCGGCCGCGGGATTGCCGAGCGACGGGCCCGTGCGCGTGCTCTGCTTCCCGCGCGTTCTGGGCTATGTCTTCAATCCCATAACGCTCTGGTTTTGCTACGACTCTGAGGAGCAGCTTATCGCTGTCCTCTATGAGGTCTCGAACACTTTCGGCCAGCATCATGCTTATCTGCTGCCCGTCGAGCCGGGCGAAGAGCGGGTGCACCACGCCTTCGACAAGCACTTCTACGTCTCGCCCTTCATCGAGATGACGGCGGACTATCGCATCAAGGTGAAGGCGCCCGACGCGCGCTACGGCCTCTCCATCCTGGAGGGCGGCGAAGAGGGGCGGCTGCTTTATGCCGCGCATTCGGGCGAGCGCGCCGAGCTCGGCTGGCGCAGCTTCCTGCGGGCCGCCTTCGGCTATCCGCTGCTCACCTTCAAGATCATGGGCGGCATTCACTGGGAAGCCCTCTGGCTTTGGATGAAGGGCGCCAAATTCCATCGCCGTCCCGCCAAGCCGGATGCATTGGTGAGCTTGGTTCGCCGGGATGGCTCCGCTAGCCTTTCCAGTCCATCCATGGACAACCGCCAGCCGCTGCAAGAGCACGCCTGACATGACAACGACATACATGCCCAACACGAAGCAACGCCCGCGTTTGAGGTCGCGCTACGGCCTCGTGATCGATGCCTTCGGCAGCCGCTTTCACGCCGGCGAGCTGCAGCTTACGTTGCCGGACGGCAGCCGGCGCCGGCTCAGCGGAGCGGTGCCCGGACCGCAGGCAGAGCTGATCGTCCACGACGAGCGCATGTTCCGCCGCGTGCTGTTCGGCGGCAGCAACGGCTTCGCCGAGAGCTACATGGCCGGCGAGTGCGACACGCCCGACCTCGCGGTCTTCCTGCGTCTCGCGGCGATCAACTTCGACC
>JANQIA010000059.1 GCA_028282405.1 Rhodovibrionaceae bacterium | reverse complement strand
GAGGCCATGCTTGTCGTAGAGATCGCGGCGATAGTTGATCCAACAGAGATTGTAGTCGTAGGGGTACCAGTAGTAGTTCCCGTCGATCGGGAAGAGGATATTCGGCCCCCACTCGTACTGCTCGATGATCTCGTTCAGCGGAGCGAGCTGCCCCTCGCTGGCCAGAAGCACAACGTCACCGATGAAGAACAGGGTGCCGATGTCGTATGGCCGGCCGGCCTTGATACCGGTCTGCAGCTTTTCGAAGGCCTTGCCGACCGGGACCGTGTCCATCTGGACCTTGACGCCGGTTTCCTTCTCGTACTGCGCGGCCGCGACTTTCATCGCCCGCACGCTCTCGACGGTGGGTTCACCGTTGAGGAAACGAATCTCTTTCTGAGCAGCGTTTACGAACGGCGCCGGAAAGCCGAGCGCCGCAGCGCCACCGGCGACACCGACCGCCTTGACCACGGAACGGCGCGAGACCGTCTTACCGGACCCGACACCAGGCTGAGCAATCGTTCTTTTTGATAACTTCTTTCCAGACTTAGCCATGGGTTACCTCCCTTTGTGAGTGTTCAGGGTGCTCCCCCTCGTATGCCTTCGAAGCCGAAAGCAAACTCTCCCCGTCGACCGGATCGAACAGATGAACCTGGTCCAATGAGATGCTGAACGCGATGCGATCGCCGCCCCGAACATGGTCGTCACGGCTCACCAGTGCGTTCAGCGTCGTCCCCCCAGCATGCGAAAAGATCAGCGTATGCGCCCCCATCTGCTCAACGTGACTGACCTCTGCCGAGATCATTCCCTCGCTCTCGCCGACCGGCGAAAGATGTTCCGGGCGCAGGCCGAGGACGATGCTGTCGCCTTGCGGACGACGCGACAGGAGCTGTTCGGGCATCGTCATCGAGAAGCCGTCGCAGACCAACTGGATGCTACCGGCGTTGCTCTCGAAGCGCCCGTCGACCAGGTTCATCTCCGGCGAGCCGATGAAGTTGGCCACGAACATGTTGACCGGATGGTCATAGATCTCGAGCGGCCGGCCGATCTGCTGGACGCGGCCGTCCTTCATGACGGCGATGCGGTCGCCCAGCGTCATGGCCTCGATCTGGTCGTGGGTGACGTAGATCATGCTGGTGCCGGTCGCGTTGTGCAGCTTGCCGATCTCCTCGCGCATGCGCACCCGCATCTTGGCGTCGAGGTTGCTGAGCGGCTCGTCGAGCAGGAAGACCTCCGGGTCCCGCACCAGGGCACGGCCCAGCGCCACGCGCTGCATCTGTCCGCCGGAAAGCTGCTTGGGCTTGCGGTGCAGCAGCTCGCCGATGCCCAAGAGATCGGCGGCACGGCGTACCCGCTGTTCGACCTCGTCCTTCGGCGTCCCGCGCACCTTCAGGCCGAAGCCGAGGTTGTCGTAGACGTTTTTGTGGGCGTAGAGCGCGTAGTTCTGAAAGACCATCGCGACGTTACGGTCCTTGGGCTGGAGGCGCGTGACCTCCCGCGGACCGATGTGGATCTGACCGTCGCTCACGGTTTCCAGACCGGCGATCATGCGCAGGGTCGTCGACTTGCCGCAGCCCGACGGTCCGACGAAAACCATGAACTCGCCGTCGCCGATGGTCATGGAGACTTCGTCGACGGCAAGCGTCGAGCCGAAGCGCTTGGTGACGCCGGAGAGAACGATCTCAGCCATGGGCGCACCCCCGCTCGAACTCGCTGATGCCATGCTCGGCGGACTGGAGCCAGTCCTCGTTGATCTCCACGCCCCAGCCCGGGCCGTCGGGGATCTGCACCTTGCCGTCACGAGCGACTAGGGCCGGCTCAAAGATGCCGTCCTGCCAAGGGTAGTAGTCGGGCCCTTCGATGGTGAACTCGACATAAGGCCCTCCGCCTTCGATCGCGCCCATCAGATGCAGGGTGAAGACCGTCACCATGCTGAGGTTGGCGGAATGTGGCGTGCAGGTCAGGCCGGCCTCGCGCGCCATCTGGGCAACCCGCAGAGTCCGGCTGATGCCGCCGAGATAGCAGACGTCGGGCTGCACCACGTCGACCGCGCGCATGTCGATCATGCGCCGCCAGATCGATAGCTGACAGTCCTGCTCGCCGCCGGTCACGTCGATGTCGAGGGCGTCGGCGACCTCCTTGGTCCAGGCCATCTCCCAATAGGGGCAAGGCTCCTCGAAGTGGCAGATGCCGTGGTCTTCCAGCATCCGCCCGACCTCGATGGCGCGCTTGGGCGTATAGCAACTGTTCGCATCGACCAGCAGGTCGGCCTCCCCGTTCAGGGCCTTGCTCATGGTCTTGACGATTTCTTCGGTGCGCCCGGGCCATTCGTCCTCGTCGCGGCCGCACTCCTTGCCGACGCGGAACTTGAAGGCGTCATAGCCGCACTCGTCGCGCAGCCGCTGCATGCGCTCGGCCTCGTCCTTCGGCGCGATGGCCCGGCTCATGCTGGAGCCGTAGACGCGGATCGGCCGGGGCGTTCCGCCGAGCAGTTCGCAGACAGTCTTGCCTTCACGCTTGCCGCGCAGGTCCCAAAGCGCCGTCTCGACGCCACCCATCGCGCGATTGACATAAGAGCCGGGAAACTTGTGCTCGCGCTCCGGTACCAGGTCCACCAAGCCATCGATGTCATCGACATCGGCGCCTAGCGCATGCGGCGCGACCTGACGATGAACGACCTGGGCAGTGATGTCCGCATGATAGGGCGCGACTTGGCCCCAACCCTCATCACCATTCTCGCAACGTACCCGTACCAGGCAAACGAAGCGGGTGCTAAAGGTCTCGATGCTCTGAATCTTCATAGAGCGGCAAACCTCCCAACAATCGGTCCAGGATGGGCGCCTTGCGTTCTGCTTGTCGGCACCTTCGACTTTACCCCTAAGACCGCAGGGGGCATCCTGCGCTGCGTAATGGTCCTGCAAAAGGTCCATTCTGACGAAAAGACCATACCAATTGGTCGGGACTGCGCGTTGCAGGGAGGAAGCGATGGTCAAGTATCCGGCGGGAACGCTGCTGCTGACCCTCAAAATCGAGAAGGGCCCGGGCAAGACCGTCAGCAGCCAGCTGCAGCTCGCCTTGCGCGAGATGATCCTCTCCGGCCGGCTGGAGCCGGGCGGGCGCCTGCCCTCCAGCCGTACCTTGGCGCGGGAGCTTGGCGTCTCCCGCACGACGGTAATCGACGTCTATGAGCGGCTGACTGCGGAGGGGCTGATCACCTCCAAGGTCGGAGCCGGCTCCTTCGTCAGCACAGCCATCGGCCAAGACCTGCCGGAGGAGGTCGAAGGACCGATCGAAGAGGAGGACGAGGAACCGCGCCACACCCCCACCCTCTCCCGCGCGCTGGTGAAAGCCTCGGCCCTGATCAGCGAGCGGCTGCCGCACCGGAACCGCTGCTTCACCACGGCCCTGCCCGCCTTCGATGCCTTCCCCATGGCGCTTTGGTCGCGGCTTATGGCCAAGCATTGGCGCAGCGGGCGCGACATCGTCATGGGCTACGGCGACCCGCTCGGCTATTGGCCGCTGAGGCGCGCCATCGCCGCGCACCTGCGCGCCAACCGCGGCATCTCCTGCGAGGCCGAGCAGATCTTCGTTCTCTGCGGCGCGCAGGAGGCCTTTCAGTTGATCGGCAGCCTGTTCATCGACCCGGGCGACAAGGTCTGGTTCGAGAACCCGGGCGCCATCGGCGCGCGCAACAGCCTCTTGGCCAGCGGTGCCGAGCTGGTGCCTTTGCCGATCGACCGGGACGGCATGGTGATCGACGAAGGCCAGCGTCTGGCGCCCGACTTTCGCCTGGCCTTCGTGACGCCGATGCACCAGCAACCGCTCGGCGTCACCATGAGCCTGAAGCGGCGCTTCGCTCTCCTGCGCGCGGCCGAGCGGGCCGGCGCCTTCATCGTCGAGGACGACTACGACGGTGAGTTCTATTATGGCAAGCGCCCCCTCCCCACCCTCAAGAGCATCGATACGAAAGGCTGCGTGATCTACGTCGGAACCTTCAGCAAGACCCTCTTTCCCGCCATGCGCCTCGGCTACCTGCTCGCGCCCGAACCGCTGGTCGGGATCTTCGAGAAGGTGGTGCGCAGTTATCTCCACGGCGTCGCCTCCAACCCGCAAGTGGTGTTGGCCGACTTCATCGAGCAGGGGCATTTCGCCACCCACGTCAGGCGCATGCGCAAGATCTACGCGGAACGCCACCAGGCGCTGTTGAGCGCCGCGCGCAAGCGCCTCGACGGGCTGCTCGAGGTGGTGCCGACCAGCAGCGGCCTGCACACCATCGGCCATTTGCCGCCCGGCCTCTGCGAAGCCGCCGTCAGCGAGGCCGCGGCCGAGCGAGAGATCACCGCCGCCCCCATCGGCGCCTTCAGCCTCACGCCACTCGACCAGCAAGGCCTGGTATTGGGCTTCAGCGGCACCCCGCCGCGCGATATCCGCGCCGGCATCGACGTGCTCGGCGAGGCGCTGGAGAGCGTCGGCAGCGGAGACGCCGCCGAAGCCAGAAAAAGAGCCGCCGTTTGATGACGTTTCCCGCAGGTCGATACCAACTCGCGCTCGCTGGCCTGCTGGCAATGGCCGTGCCGGCCCTGGCCATGGCGGAGGACGGTGCGGAAAGTCTGGCCCGCGCCACGCTTCAGCAAGCCCCGGCCGCTCTCTGCCCCGACGGCATCCTGGAGCCGGCCGGCATCGGTGAACAGTTCTCCGACTTCGTGCTGGCGGAGGTGGAAGACCGTGGCCGAGGTGATACCTGGGCCCGGCGCGAGATCCGCCTGGAGAACCCGGACAGCGATCAAGCGCTCCTCATCTTCGCATCGGGCTCCCCTGCCGGATTGCGCCGCGTGACCTTCGAAGTGCACGGGCTGACCAACGATCGCCCGATCATGATGGCGCTGGCAGGTGGCGACTGTGGGGTGCGGCACGGCCGCGCCATCCGCTATGCCGGCGACGGCATGGCGGAGGAGCTGGTTCACTTCGAGGCCGATCTCGAGACCGTTCAGACGGTCGAACCGCTCAACCCACCGCTGCCGAACGGCAGCGACCCGGGCGGCGTGACCGTCACCCACATCGACAGCGGCGTGAACTACCTGCTGCCGGAGATTGCGGCGCGCCTCGCCCGCGACACTGAAGGCACCGCGCTCGGCCGCGACCTCTGGGACAATGACGCCCGGCCCTTCGACGGCGACCAGGGACGCTCGCCCTTCTTCCCCATCCGCCACGGCACGCCCGTCGCCAGCCTGCTGGTCAAGGAAGCGCCGGAGATACGGCTTGTCCCTATCCGCTTTCCCCGCCCGGACATGACCCGCATGGCCCAGGCGGTGGAGACCGCCGCGGCAGCCGGCACTCGAGTGGTGGCCATGCCCATGGGCAGTCGGCGACAGGAGGACTGGACGGCCTTCGCCGATGCCGCCGCGGCGCACCCGGAGATTCTGTTCATCGTCTCGGCTGGCAACGACGGGCGCGACATCGACAGCACCCCGCTCTACCCCGCCAGCCTGCCCCTGGAGAACATGATCGTGGTCACCTCCGCCGATGGCTTTGGGCGCCTGGCGCCCGTCTCGAACTGGGGCGCCGCCAGCGTCGATCTGATGGTGCCGGCCGAGAACCTCGAAGTGACCGACTACCGCGGCGCGCGCGGTACCGCTTCGGGCTCGAGCTATGCCGTGCCCCGGGTGGCGGCGCTGGCGGCGCGGCTGCTGCAGGAAAATCCGGACTGGACGACCAGCGACCTCAAGCAGGCCATCTTCGCCCGCGCCGTCCCGCCGCTCGAACGCGGTGCGCCACGGCTGGCGGTCGGCTGGATCCCCAATCCGACCGACGATGGCTAGGCGCTTCGCACTCGTCTACTGAAGCTTGGGAGGACGCGGCGGCGGGTCGTTGACGAAGCGCTCGGCGGCCGGCGCGCTCTGCGGGTTGACCTCCTTCAGCCGCGCCAAGGCTCGCGCGGCCAATTCGTCATCCCCGGCCCAGGTTCCCGCCTGGATCGACAGGCGCAGCACCTGCAGGTCGTCGTCGGCATGCGCCATCAGCCACTGCAGCTGCGGCAAGGCGGCCTCGAAGTCGCGCGCCAGGTGATAGGTGATGGCCAAGCTCAGCCGGGTGTTGATGGCGTCGGGGTCTTCGGCCAGGCCCTGCTCGAACAGCCGGATGGCCGGCTCGGTCAGGCCGCTGCGCCCCAGGGTCTGGCCGGCCAGGTCCATGAACTGGCGGTTGCCCGAGCGGCGGCAGGCGGTCTCCACCGCCTTGGCCTGCTGCTCTTCCAGCCGCTGGCCGGGATTGCGGTAGGTATCGAGCAGCGTGGCACAGACCCGAACGGCCGCGCCGATCTCCGCGCTGGCATCCGCATGCTCCGGGCCGCTGCGCACCGCAAGGGTGGCAATAGCCTCGGCCGGAATGGCTTCGAAGCGGCCCTCCCCGCCCGAGGCGACGATGCCGACCAGTCGCCCATCCTGATCGACCAGCGCACCGCCGCTGTTGCCCGGCTGGCTGTAGGCACCGTGGTGCAGACGGGCGAGCGGCAGATCGGCGCGCGGCGCAAAGCGCAGCCGGCCGGGGTCGTAGGCGCGGATGCGCCTGAGGCCAACGTCGGCGCCGACGGTGAAGAGATCGGCCGCGGGCTCTAGCGCCTCCGGCGTCAGCACCGGCCCCGGCGGCAGGTCACTGCTTTCCAGCAGGATGAGATCGCCCGGATAGTCGGTCGGCACCACTTGGGCCATGAGCGGCCGCCCCTCGGCGGTGAAGAGCGTCACCTCCTGCTCGTCGGCCACCACATGGCGCGAGGTCACCAGCCGGCTTTCGCCGATGCGCACGGCGCTGCCAATCGGGTCGAAGGCGGAGACAGCGAAGACTGCGTCCCGCGCCTCGCAGACCGGCTCCGGCTGCACGCAGCCATCGGACTGGGCGGAAGCGGGCGCGACAAGTGCGACGAGCAGAAGCGCTGGAACAAGAGCACGCATGAAGGGTGCGGAAAGAAGCTGGGGGATCATGAGAACAGTCGGCGACGTTCGTTCGGTGCCCGCAAGAATGGGCGCATCATGGTGATGATTCAACGGGATGGCTTACCGCGGGCTCCGGCGCACATTGCCGTCTTTGGAAGAGATGCAGCTCCTATCCCCCCTCGCCGGCAGTGGCGAGGCCGCGGCGCTCCTTGAACCAGCGGAGCAGCGGCGCCAGCAGGATGAGCGCCGTCAGGATCATGATGCCGAGCGTGATCGGCCGCTCCCAAAGGAAGCTGTAGCCGTCGTAGATCTCCAGCGCGCGGCGCAGGTTCTCCTCCATCAGGCGGCCGAGCACGAAGCCGAGGATCATCGGCGCCATGGAATAGCCGAAGAGGCGCAGCACCACGGCGCCCGCGGCGAAGGCGACCATCAGATGGATGTCGAAGGTGTTGAAGGAGACCAGGTAGACGCCACAGAGCGAGAAGAACAGCACCAGCGGCACCAGGAGCTGCGGCGGCAGCATCAGCAGGCGGGCGATATAGGGGATGAGCGGCAGGTTGAGAACCAGCAGAATGATGTTGCCGATGTACATGGAGATGATCACCGCCCAGAAGACCTCCGGCCGGTCGGTGAACAACGTCGGGCCCGGCTGGACACCATAGGAGATCAGCGCCCCCAGCATCACCGCCGTGGTGCCGGAGCCGGGGATGCCGAGGGTCAAAAGCGGCACGAAGGAGCCGGAGCAGGCCGCGTTGTTGGCCGTCTCGGGCGCGGTCAGGCCGCGCAGCGAGCCCTTGCCGAACTTCTGCTTCTCGGCCTTCGGGGCAATGTTGCGCTCCATGCCGTAGGCCAGGAAGGAGGCGATGGTGGCGCCCGCGCCGGGCAGCACGCCAATGAAGAAGCCGAGTACCGAGGAGCGGCCGATGACCGGCGCCATGGTCTTGGCCTCCGCGCGGCTGATCTTGAGCGACCCCATCTTGCCGGTCGCCGCCTGAACCGCGGATTCGGAAACGGTGTCGCGCTTGAGGACGGTCATGATCGCCTCCGACAAGGCGAAGGCGGCCATCGCCAGCAGCAGGAAACTGATGCCGTCCAGGAGATCGATCGAGCCGAAGGTGAAGCGGGTAATGTCCGAGGATGTGTCCTGGCCGATGGTCGCGAGGCCGAGACCGAGGAAGACCATGAGCATCGCCTTGAGGAACTGGCCGCGCCCGGCAAAGGCGGAAACCGCCGTGAGGCCAAGCACCATGAGCGCGAAGTAGTCGGCCGACTGGAAGGACAGCGCGACCTGAGCCAGCGCCGGAGCGGCCAGCAGCAGAAAGACGGCGGCGATGGTGCCGCCGCTGAAGGAGGCATAGGCCGCGATCGCCAAGGCCTTGCCGCCATGGCCGGAGCGGGCCATGGGGTAGCCGTCGAAGGAGGTTGCCACGGTACCGGCGACCCCCGGCGCATTGATCAGGATGGAGGAGGTCGAGCCGCCGAAGATCGCGCCGTAGTAGACGCCGGCCATGAGGATCATGCCCGAAGCCGGGTCGAAGCCGTAGGTGATGGGGATCATCAACGCGATGGCCGAGATCGGCCCCAAGCCCGGCAGCATGCCGATGAAAGTACCGGCGAAGCAGCCGACCATCACCATCAGGAGGTTGGTCGGCGTCAGCGCCGTCGATAGTCCGGTAAGGATGCCTTCGATCATGGTCTTGGCCCGTTCATGGCTTCGCTCTGATCATGACTTCAATCCGAGCCAGGTGACGAAGGGATCTTCGATGTAGATGCCGAGCAGGCCGTCGAGCACGATCTCGAAGCCGGCGGCGACCGGCACCGAAAGCGCGAGGATGGCCCACCAGCGGCGTTCGCCCAGCACTAGGAAGCCGCCGATCAGAAAAAACGAGGTGGCGAGAAAGAAGCCCGGCCATTTGATGGTCAAACCGTAGAGCACCATGAGGCCGGCGAGCAGCAGCGGGCGCAGCCAGTCGAACTTGGCCCATTCGATCTTCTCCTCCTCGCCCTTGGCCGGCAGCACGAGGATGAGGAAGGAGAAGATCCCGGCCATGAGGCCGATGAACTTCGGGAAGGTCTGGGCGGTGATCAGCTCTTCCTCATCGCCGGGATAGAGCTCGATCTGCATCGCCCCCAGGTAGTAGGCGACCGAAAGGGCGAGAAAGAACAAGGCTGAGATGCGGTCGCGCGTGATTGCCATGGGAACCTCCCGATCTCGGCCAAGCCGCGGCAGCGCGGCCGGCCGGCGATGGTGCTAGACGGCCGGCGCGCGGCTAGCGCACGGTCTCGATACCTAACCCGTTGAGCAGGGCCTTCATCTCCTCTTCCTGCTCCTCCAAGAAAGCGACGAACTCGGCGCGCGGCTTGTAGATGTCGACCCAGCCATTGCGCTCACGCACCGCTTCCCACTCCGGCGTGTCGTACATCTTGCCCAAGGTCGCCGCGTAAGCGTCGGCCGTCGCCGCGTCGAGACCGGGCGCGCCGAACAAGCCGCGCCAGTTGACGAAGGTTATGCCGCTGCCGCAGGGCGCCACGCCGGCCACCGATTCCGGCGCGGTAATGCAAAGGATGCGGACTTGGCCGGCCTTGGCCTGTTCGAGCGCTTCTCCAAGGCCGGTCGAGAGCATGGTGGTTTCGCCCGACAGCAGGCCGGCCATCGCCTTGCCGCCGGCGTCGTAGGCAATGTAGCGCACCTTGGTGGTCTCAGCCCCCGCCGCCCTGAAGGCCATGGCGGTCACCAGATGGTCCATGCTGCCTTTTACAGAACCGCCTGCCACCTTGACCTTGCGCGGATTCTCCTTGAACGCCGCGACAGCGTCGTCCCAGGACTGCAAAGGCGAATCGGCCCTGACCACGAAGGCGCCGTAGTCGCCGATGACGGCTGCGATTGGCGTCAGATCGCGAAACGACTGGGGAAAGCGCCCGCGTAGAGAGCGCAGCACGATGGGGGTCGAGTTCACCATCAGAGTTCCCGACTGGCGTTCCGCCGTCTCGATGATATGAGCGATCGCCTTGCCGCCGCCGCCGCCCGACATGTTCTCGTAGGAGGCCTGGCCGACCAAGCCGGACTTGGTTAGGGCCTCGCCGACGCCGCGCGCGGTGCCGTCCCAACCGCCGCCGGCTCCGCCGGGGATAAGGAAGTGGATCTTCTCGACCTCAGCGGCGGCCGCGCCAGAGGGCGCGGTATAGAACGCCGCCGCGGCGATGGCGAAAGATGCAATTAGAGATCGCACTGGGAAACGCTGCGGGGAAATGGGCATGTTTCGCTCCTGTTCCTGTGTGGCCTTGTTTCGTCGGGCCTTAGTCTCGTTTTCCGGCGTCATCGCTCTCCTCGCGAACACATCCTTCGAGAGAGCAATCGACCGGGGAACAAGCTTCGCACAGTCAGGCGAGCTTTCAAGCCGTTAAGTTCGGATTGTCAGGACGTGACAAAAGCACGGCTAGGGCTTCACCAGCTACGTGGAGCCATCGCAGGCTGGCCTGCCAAGCCGCAACTTGCACAACAAGCGATTGGCAGAAGCGCAGGAGGAGGAGAGTTTGAAATCCTCCTTCGCCAATTTGCGGTTTCGGCTGTCTTGCCACCCGTCCGGCCTTCGCAGCCGAAGCGGCTGCTTCGGAGGACTAGGCAAGCCCGCTGGGTGCCCGACCCGAGACATGGATGACGTTTCGTACCGGACACATGGGTAACACTTCTGGTCCTTTGGCCGGAGGTGTTGATGCCGTGGAGAGAGTGTTCGGTGATGGAGGAACGTCTTCGCTTTGTCGACCGCTTGCTGGATGGCGAGAGCATGAGCGAAGTGCCTGCTGTTCCCTTCCGCTTCACGTTCGGTCTTGTGGCCGGTGCCGTCGGAGAAGGGGCGCGCATATGGGCGTCGATGATGGCGATCGCAACTTCGCAATTCGCGCGCCAAAACCGAGCTCGGTTGGCGCGGCACGGCAATCGGATTCCGGCGGTTGAGCAGCCTCTCCATAAGCAATGGTAGCAAAGCTGTTGTTCTTGCCGACAGTTTGTGTACAAGATGGGCTCGCATCGTGATTAAACATCAAATTGGAGGGGAAGGGACGTGGATTTTCGCGGCATCATTCCGCCCGTGATCACACCGTTCAAAGACGATGGAGCGATCGATTACGATGGCTTCACGGCCATGATCGAGTATCTGATCGACTCTTCGGTCCACGGTGTCGTGGTTGGCGGCACGACCGGCGAATACTATGCCCAGACGAAGGCCGAACGCGTTGAGCTGATGCGCATCGCACGCGATGTCATCGACGGCCGCGTGCCGCTTATTGTCGGCATCGGGGCAATCCGCACCGAGGACTGCATCGACTATGGCGTGACCGCGCGCGAGCATGGCGCCGACGCCATATTGATGCCGTCGCCCTACTACGCCGTGCCGACACAGCTTGAGCTGATCAACCATGCGCTCGCCGTCGATCGCGCGGTCAATTTGCCGATCATGCTCTACAATTATCCGGGCCGCACCGGGACGACGATGGAGCGTGAGTTCTTTGAGCGCGTCGGCCGCAGCCCGAACTTCGCCTCCGTCAAGGAATCCACCGGCGACATCAATCAGTTGCACATGCTGGCGCGCGAGTTCCCGCACATCCAGCTTATCTGCGGGATGGACGATCAGGCGCTGGAGTTCTTCGCCTGGGGCGCGGCCGGCTGGGTCTGCGCCGGCGGCAATTGCCTGCCGGCCGAGCATCTTGCCCTTTATCGGGCCGTCGCGGTCGAGAACGACATCGTGAAGGGTCGGCGCATCATGTCGGCGCTGATGCCGTTCATGCGTATCCTCGAACAGGGCGGCAAGCTTATTCAGATCGTCAAATATGCCTGTGAACTGCAGGGCCTGCCCGCCGGTCCGGTACGCAAGCCGCTCAGACCACTGTTCAAGGACGAAAAGCGCGAGCTTGAAATGACCTTGCGCACCTTGAAGCACACCATGTCGCAGATCGAGGCGGGCAAGAGCCCTGATGAGGGTGAAGGGGAGGACGTCAATGTCATCAGTCTTAACGCGTGACGAGTACGGCGCTCTCGCCAACTCGATCGCCCTGCCATCGGGCGCCTTCATCGATGGCCGGGCGCGCGCCGCCGCGTCCGGAGAAACCTTCGAGACGGTCAATCCAGCCACCGGTGCACCGCTGAACGCAATCGCCGCTTGCGGCGCCAAGGATGTCGACCTGGCGGTTCTCAAGAGCCGAGAGGCGTTCGACAGCGGGCGATGGTCGAAGCGTCACCCCACCGAGCGCAAGAAGGTCCTGATCAAGTGGTGCAAGCTGATCAGGCGACACAGGCATGAGCTCGCCGTCCTGGAGAGCATTGAAAGCGGAAAGCCCATTCAGGAGATCGAGACGCTCGATCTTCCCGAGACGCTGCACTGCCTGGAATGGCACGCCGAGACTGCCGACAAGATTTACGACCAGTTGGCGCCTGCCGGCGATGACGCGGTCGCCATGATCGTACGCGAGCCGATCGGCGTGGTGGCTTGCGTGCTGCCGTGGAACTTTCCGATGCTGATGATGGCCTGGAAGGCAGGCCCCGCGCTGGCGGCCGGCAACAGCGTCGTCGTCAAGCCGGCCGAGCAGACCAGCATGGCAACGCTCAGAATGGCCGAGCTGGCCTGCGAGGCGGGCCTGCCGCCGGGCGTTCTCAATGTCGTCACAGGTTCCGGCGAAGCCGCAGGCGCGCCGCTTGGCCTGCACAATGACGTGGACATGGTCTCCTTCACCGGCTCCACCGAGGTGGGACGCAAATTCCTGGAGTATTCGGCGCACAGCAATCTCAAGAAGGTCGTCCTGGAATGCGGCGGCAAGAACCCTTGCCTGGTTCTCGACGACGCCGACAATCTCGACGTGGTGGCCGAGCACGCCACGACGGCCGTTTTCTGGAACATGGGCGAGAACTGCTCGTCGAACTCCCGACTGATCGTGCATCGGGACATCAAGGACGATTTGTTGCAGCGCATCTTGCACCGGGTGCGCGACTGGCGAACGGGCGATCCGCTCGACCCGGCCAATCGCCTGGGCGCCATCGTCTCGCAGGAGCAGTACGACAGCATCGTCAAGTACATCGAGCTCGGTAAGCAGGAAGGCGCGAAAACCCTACTGGGCGGCAATCCGATCGAAACGGATGGCGGCTGGTTCGTCGAGCCGACCATCTTCGACGACGTAACCCCGGATATGACTATCGCGCGCGACGAGATTTTCGGTCCCGTGCTGTCGGTGATCACCGTTTCCAACGAAGACGAGGCCGTCCGGGTCGCCAACGACACCAACTACGGGCTCGCCGCCTCGGTCTTTACGAGCAATGTCAAACGCGCTCACCGCATATCGCGTGCGCTGCGAGCCGGAACCGTGACGGTGAACTGCTACGGCGAAGGCGATATCACGACACCGTTCGGCGGCTTCAAACAATCCGGGTTCGGCGGGCGCGACAACTCGATCCACGCCCACGACCAGTACACCGAAATGAAGACGGTCTGGATCGATGTGTCCGATTCAAACGTCGAAAACAAACTGGATTAGAGCCTGACACGAGGCGTTAGGCGTTCGCTTTTTCCATGGTTGGCCGGACAAAGGACAATGCCGGTGATTGTTTCATAACAGAACGAAGAGGAGGTTTCCGTGAACAAAAAAGTAATGAGTGCGGGCCTGACGAGCTTTGCGGCAGGAGCCATGCTGATGATCAGCGGAGGCATTGCAGGAACCGCTACCGCGCAGGAGTACTCCTGGCGTGCCGTGACGCACCAGCTTCCCGGAACGGCCCGCTATGATGGAACCATCCCGCCCTTCACCCAATGCGTCAGTGATGCGTCCGGCGGCCGGATGGAAATTCAGGCGTTCGGCGGCGGCGTGCTGCACCCGATCTCCGACAGCCTGGACGCGATCCGGAACGGCATTGTCCAGATGGGCATGGTCTGGTCGGGATACTGGGCCGGCGTCAATCCGATGTTCGCCCTGGCCGGCAGTCGCCCCGGCGATCCGATTACCTCGTTCAGCGAGAATTTCTACCGGGCCGAACGCCTGCATGAAGTCGTCGCGGCCGCCTACGAGGCGCAGGGCGTGATCAGCCTAGGCGCCTTCGACTTCGCGTCGGCCGAAATCTTGAACTCGGCCGTGGAGGTCAGAAGCCTGGAGGACTTCCAGGGCAAGACTGTCCGGTCCGGCGGTCTGGGCGCCACCTTCTACGGCGAGTTGGGCGCCTCGGCAATGACGCTGACCGGCACCGAGATCTACCAAGCGCTGCAACTGGGCACGGTGGATATGGCCGAGTTCAACGATTGGCTGGTCAACATGGAAATGGGCTTCCACGAGGTCACCAAGTACATCATCGAACCGGCACTTCACGCCGGCTCGACCGACGACAAGGAACTGATCGTCAACCCGGAGGCCTGGAACGAACTGCCCGAGGATCTTCAGAGCGTTATTCTGGCGTGCCGCGATCAGGCCCGATACCTGTCGTCCATTGCCTATGGCGTCGCCAACGAGCGAGCCAAGCAAGAGTGGAAAGAGGCCGGCGTCCAAGTGATCACGCTGCCCGACGAAGACGTGGCCGAGGCCAGAAAGGTCGCCGCGCAGGTCATTTTGGACTTTGCCGATCGCAGCCCCGAAGCCGCTGAATACGTGCGCATCTATGCCGAGACCCTTCGGGAACTCGGCTACACCGAACTCGCCAAGACGTTCGGCGCCGAATAGGCGGCAAGCCTGCAGCGATCAATCGGCCCCGCGGGACCACTCTCTTCCCGTTCCGTGGGGCCGCCCTGCAAATGCGAGCAAAACCGTTGGCCGTCGATGCAACGGTCCTCAACAAAACGGGAAAACCGTGACAGAGCATGCTGTCGGCATTGTGGGTGTGGGGCGTCTGGGAGAAGCGGTCGCTTCGGCGCTCTTGTCCGATTCCGGGCTGCCGGCGCTTTATGTAACACCCCGCAGCAGCGACCGCGTGGCTCGGCTTGTTGCACAGGACCGTCGCGTCAAAGTCGCCGAACCTCGGGTCGTCCTGCATCATTGTGACGTCGTACTGATTGCTCTCGGCGCGGCGGATGCCCGCGACGTGCTCCCCGAGCTTGAGTTCGAAAGCCGTCATCGGATCGTCAGCCTGATGGCCGAGATGGGCTTATCGGAGCTGGATTCGCTCACCGAAGCAGCGGGCCATCGGTGCCGCCTGCTGGCGCTTCCGTCGGTGGCCGGCGGCGGCCAAACGCTTCCCGTACATCCGAGAATCCCGGCGGTGGACGCGCTGTTCGGCAAGACCAACACGCTCATTGCGGCCGAAACCGAAGAACAGCTTATCGCTTTCTGGTCGATCACGGCGCTGCTTTCATCCATCATCATGGTCGGTGAGGTAGCCGCCGAATGGCTCGAAAGGTCCGGTGTCGAGGCGACGACGGCAGAAATCTATGCAAGGGCACTGTTCGCGGATGTCCAAAGTTCGGTGACCGGCAGCCTCAAGGCAGGGGCGCAAAAGGTTGCAACGCCCGGCGGCTTGAACGTCATGATGCGCCAAAGGCTGACGGACGCCGGCCTTTCGGCTGAAATCGAGCGTGGTCTCGATCAGGTGTATCGCCGGCTCACGGAAGGGGAACTCAGCTCAACACGCCCGTCATGCTCTGTCGTATTGGATGGCGGGCATTGATCGTCCTCCAGGCACCAGACGGGAGCCGCACCGGCCCCTTCCCTTTCCAGGGCGCGCCGCTCGCGACGTCCTTGCCTGTGAAATGCAATTGATGGGAAGCCTCCGAATGAACAGGTTTGTCCAGATCGCCGACGCCATATCCGAATACACCGGACGGTTTGCGCTCTATCTCATTCTTCCGCTGATGCTGACTGTCGTTTACTCGGTGGTCTTCCGGTACTTTTTCAACGACGTCGTCGACTGGGCCTTTGAGGTATCGCTTTTCCTATTCGGCATCATGGTGATGGTCGGCGGTGGCTATACCCTCAAGTACAAAGCGCATGTCCGTGTCGATATCATCGCGAGCTATATCGGGCCGAAATGGAGCCGGTATCTCGATACGCTGAGCCTCGCGATCATCATCCTGGTCTGCGCCGTCATCGTCTATCTGGGCACCAAGGCCGCATGGTCTTCGACGCTGCGGCTGGAACGCTCATCGCTGCAAACCCCGTTCGATCCGCCGATCTGGTGGTACCGCTGGATCATTCCATTCTCCGCCACGATCGTCGGCATCCAGGCCGTGGCGGAAGTGATGAAGATTTTTCGCCCGATTGACGGCAAACACTAAGCTGAGCGCCCAGAATGGACTACGACACGCTTTCCCTCCTGATGTTTCTGGCGCTGTTCCTGACGCTTGCGGCAGGGCTTCATATCTCTTTCGGCCTCTACGCCATCGCGCTGGGCTTTGCCTATTTCCTGTGGGGCACAGCCGGCATGAACACCATCGTCATGTCGATCTGGGGGATGATGAACAACTTTCCCCTTCTCGCCATTCCGCTGTTCATTTTCATGGCGATGATCCTGGAGAAATCGAACCTCGTCGCCGACGTCTACGATTGCTTTTACAAATGGTCGGCCGCACTGCGCGGCGGTCTTGCCATTGCGACGATCTTCGTCGGCGCACTCATCGGTTCGGTATCGGGCGTCGTTGCAGCCGGTGTCATCGGGCTCGGCGTCATTGCCTTCCCCCAGATGGCCAAGTACCGCTACAATCAGGGTGTTAATCTCGGTTCCATCCTGTCCGGCGGGACGCTTGGCCAGATCATTCCGCCGGCTCTGGTAATGATCGTCTACAGTGCGCTGACCTCAGTGTCGGTCGGCCAGCTTTTCGCGTCCGGCGTCAGCGTCGGCTTACTGCTGGTGGCGCTTTTCAGCCTCTACATCCTTATCCGATCTTATCTTCAAAAGGACTTCTGCCCATCGCTTCCGGCCGACAAACGCGTCGGCTGGCGCGAAAAGTTCGCCTCTTTACGGGTTTTGATCCTGCCCGGATTTCTGGTCGTCGCGACCGTGGGCTCGATTCTGTCGGGTGCGGCGACGCCTACAGAAGGTGCTGCGGTGGGCGCGTTCGGCGCAGTTCTGTTCAGCATCGTGCGGCGGCGCTTCACCTTCGATATTCTCCAGCAAAGCATGATCGAGACGCTGAAAGTCTCCAGCATGATTGCGTGGATGATTGGCGGCGCCGCATCGTTCAGCGCGGTGTTTGCCGGCATTGGCGGCAATCAGGTTATCGCCAACATCGCGCTTCACATGCCCGGTGGCGAGTGGGGCGTCCTGCTGCTTTCAATCGCCTTTATCTTTCTGCTTGGCATGTTTCTCGAAACCATGGCGATCATTATGCTGGCCGCCCCCATTCTTTCGCCGATCATGTTGCAGATGGGGTTCGATCCCTTGTGGTGGGCGATCATCTTCATGACGCTTTTGCAAGCCGCCTACATCACCCCACCATTCGGGGTTGCGCTGTTTTATCTGAAAAGCGTGACGCCGGCGCATGTCCGTCTATCAGACATCTATTGGTCGAGCCTGCCCTTCATCGGACTTCAGCTCGTGGCGGTCTTGCTGATCGTTCTGTTCCCTGCGCTGGCGCTATGGCTGCCGCGATTGTTGTTTCAATAAGAGCTTCGCTCAGTTTATCCCCGGCTCGATAGCCGCATCGGTGGAGCGGGCTCCTGCGTCCCGGTCTTCGACGTTCGGCTGAGGCGGCAGTACCGAAAAGCCGTCCACTTCTGTGCGCAACAGGTGTTCCAGGAACCGCGCTCTTACCTGTTCGGCGTGCCGGTGGGCCAGTTGTTCGGCCCACTCTTCGTCTCTGCCCTCGATGGCCGCTATGATCTCATCGTGTTCATGGCCGAATTCTTCGGGCAGGACATCGTCGAAGGACTTGTAGTAGAGGCGAAGAAACCGCCTGCCTTCATCCAGAAGGCGAGAGTTGAAATCGCTGAGATAGCGGTTTTGCGATGCGTCGCTCACCGCGACGTGGAAATCGCGATTGCTGGCGATCATGGCCAGCGCGTCGCGTTTTTCCATTGTGCGCCGAAAGGCCGCTTGGCGTGCCTTGATCTCATCAAGCTGCTTGCCTGTCCTCAGGCGCGCCGCGAGCCGGGTGGTGATCCGTTGCACCAGATCCAGCGCATCCGCATAGGTTGCGAATTCGGCGATGTTCAGCGGCGAGACAATGGTGTTCTTGTTGGGCAGGGTCTTGACCAGCCCCTCGCTGGCCAGCCGCACCATGGCCTCGCGGACCGGCGAGCGCGACAGCCCGAAAGTCCTGCTAATGGTGGTTTCGTCCAGCGCTTCACCCGGCGCCAACGTCAGACGCAGAATATCCTCCCGGAGTTGCGAATAGACACGCGCCGCTCCGTGGCCCCGTCGGTTACCGTTTGTTGATTTTTCCATTCAAGCCGCTTCTGTAACGCTTTCAGGGTACGGGCCCGAGAGGCATATCATCTCGTCCCGCGGCTGGCCAAATCCTGCATGTCGGTATGGCCAAGACCCCACCGGACGTGGCGTCTACGGCGCAGCCAGGTTTCATTTAGGCATCAACTTGCTCTCGATGTCAGGCCGATCTGGCTAGAGCCGCACAAAAGTGGACTCCAGATCGACCAGGGCGACCATTCCTGCTTGGCTGCTCAAACGTTGCTTTTGCTCTACGCCACCTGCTGGGCGGACTCCTCGGTCAGCAGCCCCACTTGGGTGAGAGCAGCACGGAGCCGCGTCAACTCGGCATCGTTCAACTTGGCTAAGGGCGGGCGCACCACAGCCTTATCGAGCCGGCCAAGCATCACAAGAGCCTCCTTCATGCGGTTGTGCATGTCGCCGAATGGCGCCGTGTAGAAAGCTTGCGTGAGCGGGTAGATTCGATCGTTCAACTGCCTGGCTTCCGCGAGATCGTCGGCCTGGATAGCTCGGAACAGCGCGACCTGCAGGTTGGCGATGACGCTGCCTGCACCGGACAGCAGGCCGTTCGCGCCCATGGCGAGGGACGCCATGAGCCAGGCGCTGTGGGTCGTCAGCACATTGACCTTGCGCGGAAGGGACTGGAAGGTGCGGATATGCCGTTCGTGCAGCATGGGGTCGTTGCACCAGTCCTTGATTGCACGGACCGTAGGCACCGCTTCGAACAGCGAGAGCAGTGTCTCGAAGCCATAGGCAAGGCCGGACGCAGCCGGATAGCGGAAAGCGATCAACGGCAAGTCTGTAGCATCGGCTATGCGCTTAAAATGGCCGATCACTGTCTCCGGCCGCTCCACCAGCCCCATGCCGAGACTCTGTGGCGGAAAAACCAGCAGGCAGCAGGCACCTTCGGAAGCCATCATTCGAGCGATGCGGGCCGCTTCATGGCCACCGTCGGCATAGATCCCGCTAATCACCGGCACCCTGTCTCCCACCTCGTCGAGGGAGAAAGCGAGAATGCGCTGCTGCTCCTCGAAGGTGCAGGCATGCACTTCCGAAGCATGGCCGTTGACGGTAACGGCCGCGACACCATCGATCAGCGCACAGTCGGCAAGATGGCGGCGGGATGCTGCTTCATCGATGCCAAAGTCCTCGTCGAGTGCGAGAAGGGTCGCGGGGATCACCCCTTTCGGCTCGAAATGCGGGAAGGCTGTCATTGTTCTCTCTCGGCACAGCGCCTTGATAGTATGACCCGTCGGTTCTCAACCAGAAACATCAGATCCGGCGCAGATCGCAGGGAGAAAGCACCTACGCCCTCTCGACAGGCTATCGCAGCCTTACATCCAGTAGCTATAGCGTAGCTAAGATTTTTGGACTGCCGCCTAAATCTTTGAAAAGATTGGTGGGCGCACAAGGACTCGAACCTTGGACCCGCTGATTAAGAGTCAGCTGCTCTACCAACTGAGCTATGCGCCCGCACCAGAAGGCCGCCAGGGCAGCCGTGCGAAGAGCGGCGTGATAGCAGCCCCGCTTCTGCTTGTCGAGCGGAGATAAGCGGCCATCGAGAGTCTTTCTAGGGCGCCTTTGGCGCCGTGCGGCTCCAGCCCATACCCCCGCCCGACCAACCCACTAGGGTACCATGGCATGAGTTGGTCGGGCGGGAGTGTGGGCGGTACCGAGCATTTGGCGTGCGTCAGCGCGCCAAATCAGAAGATCCGCCTTACCAGCCGTCCGACGGGCCTCGGCGCGGAATCCTCACGTCTTTATGCACCGAGACCGAGGAGATGATGCCGAGGGAGATCATCACCGTCAGCATGGCCGTGCCGCCGTAGGAGATCAGCGGGAGAGGCACGCCGACCACGGGCAGGAGGCCCATCACCATGGCGATGTTGATGAAGACATAGAGGAAGAGGTTGACCGTCAGGCCCGCGGCCAGGAGGCGCCCGAAGTGGTTGCGGGCGCGAAAGGCGATGGCGAAGCCGTAGACGAAGATGATGAAGTAGAGCCCCAGCAGGATGAGCCCGCCGATCATGCCGAACTCCTCGGCCAGCATGGTAAAGATGAAGTCGGTCTGCTTCTCGGGCAGGAAGTTGAGATGGCTCTGGGTGCCGGCCAGGAAGCCCTTGCCGGTGACGCCGCCGGAGCCCAGCGCGATCTGCGACTGCATGATGTGGTAGCCGGCGCCTAGTGGGTCGCGCTCGGGATTGAGAAAGGTCAGCACCCGCTCCTTCTGATAGGAGCGGAGGAAGTTCCAGATCACCGGCACGGCGGCGGCGGCGGCCGCACCGACCAGCGCGAACTTCCACCAGCGCACGCCGGCGATCATGAACATGGCACCGGCAGCCATGGCGAGCATGGCGGCGGTGCCCAGGTCGGGCTGCTTGAGGACCAGCGCCACCGGCGCCAACACCAGGAGGATGGGCCAGATCAGCGGGCCGATACGCCGCACCTCGGTGACCTGCAGGCCGTGGAAGTAGCGGGCCAGCACCAGCACCAGAGCCACCTTCATGACCTCGGAGGGCTGGAGCTGCATGACCTTGAGGTCGATCCAGCGCTGCGCACCCATGCCGACGCTGCCGAAGAGCTCCACGGCAACGAGCAGCATGAAAGCACCAAAGTAAATCAGGTAAGCGCAGCGGAACCAGAAGCGGATGTCGATCATCGCGCAGATGAAGAAGAGGCCGAAAGCACCGCCGAAACGGATGAGCTGACGCTTGGCCCAGGGATCCCAGTCGCCGCCGGCGGCTGAGTAGAGCATGGCGAAGCCCAGGCCGGCGATCGCCGCGATGACCAGCAGCAGGCCCCAGTTGATGTGCCAGAAGCGCTCGGCGAGCGTCATCTGGTGGTCGCGTCTTAGGGGATCGTCGAAGACCGCCATCGTCGTGCCGTTTGTCCCCGCCCGCGCCTAAGACCCCTGCGACGGGGACCCGAGCGAGACCACCCGCACCCCGGCCCGGTTGATCGGGTCGCGCTTCTGCGCCTCGAGCAGCAAGTCGCGGGCGATGGGCGCCGCTGCCTTGGAGCCGCCGCCGCCATGCTCGACCACCACGGAGCAGCAGTAGCGCGGCGACTTGGTCGGGGCATAGCCGACGAAAAGAGCATGGTCGCGGCGGTGCCAGGGCAGGTCCTCGTTCTTGATCACGCCGGCTGCACGCTCTTCCTTGGTGATGCGGCGAACCTGGCTGGTGCCGGTCTTGCCGCCCATCTCGAAGCCCTCTTCCTCGATCTTCGAGCCACGCGCGGTACCGCGACGCTCGTTGACCACAGCGTCCATGGCGTCGCGCATCAGCGCCAGGTGATGCTCGGAAACGCCGATGTCCGGGAAAGGTCCCTGCACCGGCGGCTGCTCTCTGGCCAGGGGATCCTCCAAATGGAAGCCTCGGGTCAGGCGCGGCGTCACCGCTTTGCCGCCGTTGACCAGACGGGCGGTCATCACCGCGAGCTGCAGCGGCGAGGTCAGCACGAAGCCCTGGCCGATGGCGTTGACTAGGGTCTCGCCGCCCTGCCACGGCTCGCCGATGTTGGCGAGCTTCCAGGCCTTGGTCGGCACCACCCCGCCGCGCTCGCCAGGCAGGTCGATGCCCACCCGCTCGCCGAGGCCGAAGCGGCGGGCCACTTCGGCGATCTTTTCGATGCCGACCTTCCAGGCGACATCGTAGTACCAAACGTCGCAGGACTGCTTGAGCGCGTCCCGCATGTCGAGCTTGCCGTGGCCCCAACGGCGCCAACAGTGGAAGCGGTGGTTGCCGAGCCGCATATGGCCGGGGCAATAGACCGTGTAGCCGGGCCCAATGCCGGACTCGAGGGCGGCGATGGCAACCAGCATCTTGAAGGTCGAGCCGGGATTGTAGAGCCCGGAGATGGCCTTGTTGTTGAGCGGCCCGAGCGGATCGTTGATCAGGTTGCGCCATTCCTGCGTGCTGAGACCACGTACGAAGAGCTCTGGGTCGAAGCTCGGCACGGATGCGAGCGCCAGGACCTCGCCCGTGTGCACGTCCATGACCACGGCGGAGGCGCTCTTCTCTCCCATCATACGCTGCTGGGCAAAGACCTGCAGCTTGGCATCGATCGTCAGCACCGTATCGCTGCCAGGCAGCGCGTCGTCCCGGTTGAGCTCCCGGATGACGCGGCCCATGGCGTTGACCTCGACCTGGCGGCGGCCGGCCGTTCCGCGCAGCGCCAGATCGTTCTGGCGCTCCACGCCCTTCTTGCCGATGCGGAAGCCGGGCAGCTCGAGCACCGGGTCCCCGGTCAGCTCCTTCTCGGACACGGCGCCGACATGGCCGATCACCTGGGAGGTCAGGCTGCGATAAGGGTAGTGCCGCGTCTCGCCCACCTCGATGGTGATGCCAGGCAGATTGGGGGCGTTGACCTCCAGGCGGCTGACCTGGTCCCAGGTCAGGTTGTCGCGCATGGTGACCGGAACGAACTTCCGCTTGCGGCGGATGTCGCGGATGATGCGGTCGCGCGTCTCCTGGTCGATCGCCACGATCTGGGAGAAGCGGTCCAAGGTCTCCTCCACCTCGCCGGCGTCCTCGGCGACGATGAGGGCGCGAAAATTCTGGCGATTGACGGCAAGCGGCTCGCCGAAGCGATCCAGGATCTTGCCGCGGCTTGGCCGGATGAGGCGCAGGTTGATGCGGTTCTCTTCCGCCATTGTCAGGAAGCGGTCGGCTTCGATGACCTGCAGGTAGTACATGCGCGCGACCAGGGTGGAGAGCAGCGCCGTCATCCCGCCGCCGACAATTAGGCTGCGACGGGTGAAGGTCTTGTCCCGTTCCTGCTCGTCGTTCGGTGGTGTGGTACCCATTTCAGCCTTCTATCTCTGCTGGCGTCAGCCGCGGCCGCCGGACTGCAGGATAGCCTGCTGCGACTGCCCGAAAAACCAAGCAATCATGGGATACACGGCGACCGTCAAGACGTACTGAAGCGCCGAGGGCGCCGGCGTGATAATCGCGCCCGCGTTCCAGCAGGCCAGCGACCACATGATGAAGAAGGCCGGCAGAGCAAAGAGCGCGAAGGCCAGCCAGAGCAGGAAGAAGGAGGCATGCGCAAAGAAGCGCCGCTGGGAAGAAATCGCCAAGTAAAGGGCGAAGAAGGCCAGAATGGACGAGCCCACCAGGGTGCCGCCCAAAAGATCGCTGAACAGGCCCAGCAGGAAGATCGCCCAGTGCGGCATGAGGTCCGGCCGAAAGACGCACCAGTAATAGACCGCAGCCATGCCGAAGAGGGGCAATGCCGGTGCGATCTCCGGCGCCCTGAGCGGCGCGAACCCGATGATTATGAGAAGAGCGGAGGCGACGAAGGGAAACAGCGAACGGGCGAGGAGATCGAGCCTGTTCCAGAAACCGCTGTCGTCCATCGCTTAGCGTGAAGCCGCAGCCGAGAGGGTCACCGCTTGGCCAACCAGGGGGCTGGCGTCGGCAGCGGCGCCGAGTTGCTCGAAGGAAAGCGGCTGACGCTGTAGCAAGCGCAGGTACTCCATGTGCGACCAGTCGACGGAGGGGCGCACGCGGGCCCCCTTGTCGTCCAGCGACTCGACCGTGCCGATGGCGAGACCTCGCGGGAAGAGGCCGCCGTGGCCCGAGGTCACCACCCGGTCGCCGGGCATGAACGCCACGTCCTGAGACCCGAATTCCAGACGCGGGAACGGCGAGTTGTCGCCGGCGAGGATGGCACGCTCCCGACCCGAGCCGACGAGCACCGGAATGCGGCTGTTGATGTCCGTGATCAGCAAAACGCGCGAGGCGCGTTCCCCCACCTGGGCAACCCGCCCGGCCAGGCCCTGCTCTCCAAGCGCCGGTAGACCAATTCTTGCGCCGTCGGCCTGACCGGCCTGGACCACAACGCTGTGGAGGAAGGGACCGCGCACGTCGGCGATGACTTGGGCGGTCACATAGCGGAACTCGGTCTGGTCGGGCACGTTGAGCATGCGACGCAGCACCAGGTTTTCCGCCTTCAGAGTCTCGGCCTGCTGATACCAACCCGCTAGCCGCGCGTTGTCGGCGCGCAGGGCGACATTCTCGGCACGCAGGTGGGACAGCTCGCTGACGGCGTTGACGGCTTCTTCGACGGTGGCGATGGGGCTGGAAATGGCCGCCAGGATGGGTGCAACCGCATCCGTAACGACGATACGCGCTTGCTGAATCGTTCCCTGGTCGCTGCGGCTGACGATTGTCAGCCCAAGGGCGCAGAGCAGGAGGAAGGTCACGCCGAGTCGCTGCGCCCACGCCCTAAGCGGGGTCGTTATACGTGCGACACTTTGGGCGCGATTGTGCAAGCGAGCCTCCTGCACCGACAGTAGGCGAAATCAATTCAGGCGATTCTGTGACCCCGAAGAACCAGGGCCACTTCTTAATTAGCAAGTTTTCGTTTACAGATGATAAAACGTCGTTTCAAGTTATTGCATAGAAATCAGGACGTTTTTGAGCGCTTTCATTTCTTCGAGACAACGCCCAGTGCCCAGCGCGACGCAGGACAGTGGCTCGTCCGCAATCGAGACGGGCAATCCTGTCGAGGCACGCAAGACCAGGTCGAGGTTGCCGAGCATGGCCCCACCGCCGGTCAGCACGATGCCCTTGTCGACGATATCGGCCGCCAGCTCCGGTGCCGTGTGCTCGAGCGCGACCTTCACCGCCTCGACGATAGCACCGACCGGTTCGGCCAGGGCTTCCGACACCTGCCGCTCGGAAATGACCAGCTCCTTGGGCACGCCGTTCATCAGGTCGCGCCCCTTGATTTCCATGGTCCGGCCCTCGCCGTCCTCCGGCGGACAAGCCGAGCCGATCTCTTTCTTGATGCGCTCTGCCGAACCTTCGCCGACGAGAAGGTTATGGTTGCGCCGGATGTAGGCGATGATCGCCTCGTCCATCTTGTCGCCGCCGACGCGCACCGAGCGCGAGTAGACGATGCCGCCCAGCGAGAGCACCGCGACCTCGGTCGTGCCGCCGCCGATATCGACCACCATGGAGCCGGTCGGCTCGGTCACCGGCAGTCCGGCACCGATCGCCGCCGCCATCGGCTCCTCGATGAGGAACACCCGCCGGGCGCCGGCCGCATCGGCCGAATCCTGAATGGCGCGCCGTTCCACCGCCGTCGAGCCCGAAGGCACGCAGACGATGATCTCCGGCGCCGCCAGCGTCGAGCGGCGGTGCACCTTGCGAATGAAATGCTTGATCATTTCTTCCGCGACCTCGAAGTCCGCGATGACGCCGTCGCGCAGCGGGCGAATGGCCTGGATGTTTCCAGGCGTCCGGCCGAGCATGAGCTTGGCCTCATCGCCAACGGCGAGGACCTGTTTCTTGCCACGAACGTCGGCGATAGCGACAACCGAGGGTTCGTTGAGCACAATGCCCCGGCCCTTGACGTAGACCAGCGTATTCGCGGTCCCAAGGTCGATTGCCATATCGGCCGAGAACATTCCGAGTAGACGAGAAAGCATGAGTGGGCCTTACCGTGAGGCTGCTTAAAAAACGATTAGCGTTAACGGGGAACGCCCTCTGTCGGTTTGGTTAACGTGCGCCCGGAGCGATTTCAAGCAATGCATCCCCAGGCAGACCGCGATAGGCAGAAAGAAGGCCCGTGCAGCCACAGCCGCACGGGCCCATCAATCCTGTTTCCCGCCCGCCTGCGTTCGGCCGGCGCAGCGTTCCAGCGTCAGGCCGTCATTGCCTCGGGCGCTGTTTTCTCTCGCTTTACCAATAACTTATTGAGAGCGTTGACGTAAGCACGCGCCGAAGCGACCAAGGTGTCGTAGTCGGCACCCTGCCCGTTCACCGACTTGCCGTCCTCTTCCAGGCGCACGGTGACTTCTGCCTGCGCATCGGTGCCGCCGGTCACGGCATGCACCTGATAGAGCTGCAAACTCGCGTCATGCGGGACGATTTCGCGAATCGCCGCGAAGGTCGCATCGACCGGTCCCTGCCCTTCGGCACGCACCTCTTTGCGCTCGCCCTGAACGTCGAGGGCGATGTCGGCCACGTTCGGCCCGTGGCTGCCGCAGTTCACATGCATCGAAACGAACTTGATGACGTCGTTGTGGCGCAGAGCGGCGTCTTCCACGAGGGCGATGATGTCCTCGTCAAAGATCTCTTTCTTGTGGTCGGCCAAGTCCTTGAAGCGCACGAAGGCGTCGTTGAGCTGGTTGTCGTTGAGCGCGATGCCCAACTCCTCCAGCTTTGCCTTGAAGGCATGGCGGCCGGAGTGCTTGCCCATGACCAGGCTGGAGCGGTGCAGGCCGACCGACTCCGGCGTCATGATCTCGTAGGTCTGAGCGTTCTTCAGCATGCCGTCCTGGTGGATGCCCGATTCGTGGGCGAAGGCATTGGCCCCGACGATGGCCTTGTTGGGCTGCACCGAGAAGCTGGTGATCGTCGACAAGAGCCGGGACGCCGGCGTGATGTGCGTCGATTCGATTCGAGTCGTGTAGGGCATGGCATCGGGGCGCGTGCGCAAGGCCATGACGATCTCTTCCATGGCCGCGTTGCCGGCCCGCTCGCCGATGCCGTTGATGGTGCACTCGACCTGCCGCGCACCGGCCCGCACCGCCGCCAAGGAATTGGCGACCGCCAGGCCCAAGTCGTTGTGGCAGTGGGTCGAGATGACCGCCTGGTCGATGTTCGGCACCCGGTTCATCAGCATGTCGATGAGGGCGTAGAACTCCTCCGGCACCGTATAGCCGACCGTATCCGGGATGTTGATGGTCGAGGCACCGGCCTTGATGGCGGCTTCCACACAGCTGCAGAGGAAATCATGCTCGGTGCGGGTGCCGTCTTCCGGAGACCACTCCACATCCTCGCAGAAGTTCCGCGCCATGGAGACGCTGTCGATGACGCGTTGGCGGACGGCATCCGGCTCCATCTGCAGCTTGTACTTCATGTGCAGCGGGCTGGTGGAGATGAAGGTGTGGATGCGCGGGGCGGCCGCATGCTGCAAGGCTTCCCAGGCGCGATTGATGTCCTTCTCCGTCGCGCGGGCTAAACCGGCGACCTGGGAGGTCTTCACCCGCTTTGCGATCTCGCTGACCGCCTCGAAGTCGCCGTTCGAAGCAATTGGAAACCCGGCCTCGATGATGTCGACACCCAAGGACTCCAACATCTCCGCAACCTGGATCTTCTCCTCGAGGTTCATGGAACAGCCGGGCGCCTGCTCTCCGTCTCGCAAGGTGGTGTCGAAGATGCGGACGTAGCCGTCCTCGCTCGGTCGGCGGGCGTAGTCGGCGAAGGCGTCGCGATCGACGCTGGTCTTGGTTTGGCTGGAAACGATTTCGGCGCTCATGGCGCGTTCTCCTCTTAGCTGACTGCTATGGCTTGGGGCGCTGGCCCCTCGTGATCACGTCATCCCCTGCTCGCCTGCCGCTCTTGCGGCTGTAGCGCTCAGGGGTTGCTAAGGAGGAGGAGGTCGCTGAGAGGAAGCTCAGGGGCGAAAAGGTCGAGCAGCACCGCGCGCCCGTTCGGGGCGGTGTTGATGCTCGAAATGGTCAGACACTGGTTCATCGACCGAAAATTCGCCTTTTTCCTGCTTGTTAGGTAAGCCAATCCTCATTCGGAGGCAAGAGCAAAAGACTGAATGGCTCCCGGAGGAAGGCACAGCATGGATTCCCCCTCTCGCCGGTTCGACGGCATGATGAACCGCCGGAGCCTGCTCGCCGGCATGGCCGCCTGCGGCCTCGGCGCGGCCCTGCCGCTCTCGGCGGGCGCGACGGGTGCCATCCACACCCGCCCGATTCCCGCGAGCGGCGAAGCCCTGCCGACCATCGGCATGGGTACCTGGATCACCTTCAACGTCGGCGAGGACGAGGCGCTACGCAGGAAGCGCAGCGAGGTGATGCAACGCTTCTTCGCGCTCGGGGGCGGTATGATCGACTCTTCGCCCATGTACGGCTCGGCCGAGGCCGTGGTCGGCGACGGCCTCGCGCGCCTCGGCCCACAAGAGACGCTCTTTTCCGCCACCAAGGTCTGGACCCGGCGTGGCTCCGCCGGCGAAGCGCAGATGGCCGACTCCCGCCGCCTTTGGGGTTTGCCAAGCTTCGATCTGATGCAGATCCACAATCTTTTGGGCTGGGAAGACCATCTCGAGACGCTGCTGCGGGACAAGGCCGAGGGGCGTGTCCGCTACATCGGCGTCACCACGTCCCACGGGCGCCGCCACGAAGAGCTGGCAGAGATCATGGCAACTCAGCCGATCGATTTCGTCCAGTTCACCTATAACGTGGTCGACCGGGAGGCCGAGCAGCGCCTGCTGCCGCTGGCGGCCGAGCGCAAGCTGGCTGTGATCGTCAATCGGCCGTTCCGGCGCGGCGCCCTCTTCCCGCCGGTGGAAGGCAAGCCGCTGCCAAGCTGGGCGGCCGAGATCGACTGCGCCAACTGGGCGCAAGTCTTCCTCAAGTTCATCGTCTCCCACCCGGCCGTGACCTGCGCCATTCCCGCCACGTCCCAGGTCGCGCACATGGAGGAGAACATGGGCGCCATGACCGGGCGCTTGCCGGACGAGGCTCTGCGCCGACGGATGGCCCGCGACCTCGAAGCGGTCTAGGGCCCGCCGTGCTCTCCTACACGGCCGAGGTTCTCCAGTCGCTGATCGCGCACTACAACATGGCCGTTTGGCCGGGTCAGCTCATCGCTGGGAGTTTGATGCTGCTGGCCTTGCTGCTGCTCGTCTTCCCGCGCCGATGGGGCGGCCAGGCCATTGCCGTCATCCTCGCGGCCGGCTGGCTGTGGGTCGGCTGGGTCTACTACGTCGTGCGCCTGGGCAGCATCGATTTCAGCGCGCCGCTCTACGGCGGGGCGTTTCTGCTGCAAGGCCTGCTGCTGCTCTGGACCGGCGTAATTCGCGGCGCGCTGAGTTGGGCGCCGCGACTCGATCTCTACGGTAGTGTCGCCATGCTGCTGTTCTTGATCGCTGTTTTCCTGCTGCCGGCCTCCGTATGGTTCCAGGGCACCGGCTGGATGCAGCTTCGGCTCGTGGGACTCATGCCGTTACCGACCGTGTTGTTCACCGTTGGGGTGCTCCTGCTGACGGCAGGCAAGACACCATTGCATCTCACCGTCATCCCGCTGCTTTGGGCGCTCGCGGCCGCCGCAACGGCCTGGACGCTCGCCCTGACGGCCGAGACCGCGCTCGCCGCCCTCTGCGTGCTGTCGAGCGTGCTGCTGATATGGAAAGGCCGCGTGGCCCGACCCCAAGCGGCATGACGCAACGGCTGTCACGACGGCGCAAGCTTGCGCTTGCCCTTCTGGTGCTTGTGGGCCTTGCCGTCGGCGCGGCCAGCCTCCCGGCCACCCAGCGCAGCATCGACGCGCTCTGGCTGGTCTATCGCCTGGCCACGGTCAAAGCGCCGACGGATGTCCGAGGGGAGCCGCAGCTGATAGATGGCGCGAACGGCGCCTTCCTGGCCGATCTCTATTGGCAGGACGAGCCGAAAGCCGGCCTCGTGCTGGTCACCGGCGCGCAGCGCGACGGACGCCAGCAGCCGCAGCTCGTCGCCTTGGCCAAGGGCTTGGCCGAGGCTGGCTTCGCGGTCCTGGTGCCCGATGTTCCGGGCTTGCGCGCGCTCAGAATATCCTCCGCCCAGGCCGAGCCCATTCAAGAGGCGGTGGCGCACGTGAGAGCCAAGGGCCGCTTGCCGGCGGGAGCGCCGGTCGGCATCGCCGCGCTATCCTACTCGGTCGGCCCTGCGGTGCTGGCCGCCGCCGACTCGCCGGCCGGCGAACAACCCGACTTCCTGCTCGGCATCGGCGGCTACTACGACAGCGAAGCGGCCATCACCTTCTTCACCACGGGCTACTTCTACGACCGGACCGCCGACCGCTGGCGCGGCATGCCCTTCAACGACTATGGCAAGTGGGTCTTCGTGCTCAGCAACACGCCCTTCCTCGACCGTATCGAGGATGCGGCCCTGCTGCGGCAGATCGCGTCCTTGCGCGGCGCCGACGAGCCGGTCGATCTCACACCGCTGATCGAAGGTCTCTCCCCTGACGGACGCGCGGTTCTCCGGTTGGCGCAAAACAGCGACCCGGCGAAGACGCCAGCGCTGATCGGCGCCCTGCCCCCCGCCCTGCAGCAGGAGATCGAGGCGCTCAGCCTGGCCCGCCGGGACCTGACCGACCTGGACACGACGCTTCTTCTGGTCCACGGCCACAACGACCCCATCCTGCCCGCGAGCGAGAGCGTTCGCTTGGCCGATGCTGCCCCTAACAGCCGGCTCTACCTGTTGAAAAACCTGGCCCATGTGGAGCTGAACCTCGACAGCCTGGCCGACGGCTGGACCTTGCTGCGCGCCTGCTACGACCTGATGGCGGCCCGCGACGGGGCTCTCAAGCAGTGAGCTGGACCGTCCATTCCTTAATCGAGTCGCCCAGAAGTCGTCACTTTCCGGCCCCGGTCTCGCCAAGAGCGAGCAGCATCTTCTAAGTCGTTGAAACCGACGTGATGACTCCCCTCATCAAGCTGAACTTTCCAGCGGGCGGTCTCGGAAACGAGACTCGCCCGCTTTTCTCTTCAATGGGTTAGCCTTTATCGTTTTGGCGTCATCGCAGAGCGATGACGTTATCCTCTGGGCCGAAAGGAAATCCCGTGATGTTCTCCGCGCCCGCCTCCGTCACGATCAGAATGTCGTGCTCGCGGTAGCCGCCGGCGCCGGGCTGACCTTCGGGAATGGTGATCATGGGCTCCATGGAGACCACCATGCCGGGCTCTAGCGCCGTCTGGATGTCCTCGCGCAGCTCCAAGGCCGCTTCCCGGCCGTAGTAGTGGCTCAGCACGCCGAAGGAGTGGCCGTAGCCGAAGCTGCGATAGCGCAGCAGATCGTGGCCGGCGTAGATCTCGTTGAGCTCGGCGGCGATGTCGCAGCAGCGGGCGCCGGGCCTGATCAGCTCCAGCCCGCGGCGGTGGACCTCACAATTGACCTCCCAGTGCTTGAGATGGGCGTCGCTCGCATGGCCGAGAAAGAGGGTGCGCTCGAGGGCGGTGTAGTAGCCCTGGATCATGGGAAAGCAGTTAAGGCTCAGGATGTCGCCGGCTTCCAGAGGCCGCGTGGTGACGGGATTGTGCGCGCCGTCGGTGTTGAGGCCGGACTGGAACCAGACCCAGGTGTCGCGAATCTCCGAGTGGGGATAGCGCTTGGCGATCTCCCGCGTCATGGCCGCGGTGCCGGCCAGTGCCACTTCGTGCTCGGGCACGCCCTCGCCCATGGCCTCGACCACTGCCCAGCCGCCGATGTCCGCCACCGCGGCACCGTCGCGAATGATGACATGCTCTTCCGGCGACTTGATCATGCGCTGGCGCATCACCGCAGGCGCAATGTCGGTCAGGACCACCCCCGGCAGGGCCGCCTCCAGCTTGGCGCGGGCCTCCAGGGTCATATGATCAAACTCGACGCCGAGGCGCTTGCCGCTGCCGAGCAGGCTCCGGACCGCGCGATAGAAGTTGTCGCGCTGCCAGTCGGTGTAGACCAGATTGTCGCCGAAGCTGCGCCGCCAGGGCTGGCCGCCATCGATCTTGGCCGAGATGGTGCTGTGCGTGCCGTCACCGACCACCAGGCCGTAGGGCCGCCCGAAGGAGCAGTAGAGGAAGTCGCTGTAGTAAGCGATGTTGTGCATTGAGGTGAAGAACGCCGCGTCAAGCTGCTGTTCTTCAAGCAGATTTCTCAGCCCGGCAACCCGCCGCTCCATCTCCGCCTGAGAGAAGGTAGCGGGCGCCTTCGGCCCATTCTCGATCTTGAGGGTTTCTTCCATCGACCAGACCTCCCTATCCGAAGCGCCCGCTTTCCGACGGCGCGGGTGGGAGGTCAAGCTTTTCCAGCCGGGCGGCAAGCCGCGGCAGGTGCCAACTCAAGCCAAGACGCTAGAAGCTGAAGGAAAGCGCCTTCTGGATGCGCCGCGCCACTTCGCTCTTGCCGGACGGCTTAGGCTGCTTGTTGGGTTCCTTCGGCACGGCCTTCAACGGAGCGGCTGAGCTGACGCTCGAGCCCACGCGTTTGCCGGCCACTGCGCCGGCCAGCAGACCGGACTGTCGCAAGAGGCCGAGATGACGATCGGTGTCGCCGCGATAGACCGCGTGAACCGCCTGCACCAGGGCGGTGTCACTGATCGTCGCGGCCTCGTCGCCGGCGGCGGCGTTCGGCTGAGCCGCCGCCATTGGCGGCTTGCCCGGAGTTGCGAGCTTGTCGCCGAGCTTGGGATGCATGATCCCTCCTTCGTTCACGGAGTGTCAGCAGGGCTGACGGACACGGCGGTCCGCCCCCTAGCCAGGCGGACTCTGCGCAAGAATCGCCGCATAGTGGTGAACGAAGACTTAAACCCTATCGATAGCCGATCCGGAGATATCTAGAGAGGTGAGCTTGGTTCTTCGCACTGTCGATGGCGCGTTTCCCACTCTCCTTACAGGCCTCAACCAGGAGTGTTTCACGCGGCAGGAAGAGGGCCGAGCGACGCAATGGCCGAGAGCAAATCATTGTCAAGTGACTTCATAAATATTATATAGTGTCATATGATAAGGAAAAAGGTCTTCTGACATGCGTCTCCAATCAATCGATGCTACGTCTGCGGGGTACGGCACTGACCGGATCACGGACGAGGAAGCGCGTGCCCTCGCTCGGACAACCGTGAACCTGTTCGCAAAATGGGGGCTGCGGGACGCCGAGGCTTGCACACTCCTCGGCGAAATGTCGACGAGCACCTGGGCCCGCTGGAAGCGCGGCGAGATCGGTGAGATCCCGCGCGACCGGCGCTCACGCATGGCGATTCTGATGGGGGTCCACAAGGGCCTCCACTACCTCTTTCGCGAACCGCAGCGGGGTTATGGCTGGGTCCGTAAGGCGAATGCAGCCTTCGGCGGCGCGAGTGCGCTCGACATCATGCTGCGCGGCGAGATCACCGACCTCCTCGACGTCCGCGACTATTTGGCGGCAGAGCGCGGTCTGTGATCCTGCCGCCGACGGTGCAGGTGCGGTGGGACCGGACTTATCGCATCATCCGCTCGATCTTCCCACCGATCGATCTCTTCGAAGACATCGCCGACCCGGCGGATTGGGAAGCCGTCGCCTCGGCCGAGGCCAAACTCAACGCACGCGCCATTCAGAGCCATGGCGATCTCTCGAAGGTCCCCATCGACCGGCGCGTTTCGGGACCAGGAGCGTCACTCGTGATGGCGCCGTTCGTTCACTGCTCGCGCCGCTGTCCGAGCCGCTTTTCGCGCGGCGATTATGGTCTCTACTACGCCAGCGACAGCGAAGAGGCCGCGATCGCCGAGACCGCCCACCATCACGCCCGAACCATGGCCGCGACCGACGAGATGCCGGGCTGGACATCTCAGTTCCGCGTTCTCATGGGCCAAATCGATGCCGAGTTGCACGACGTGAAAGATGCGCCAGGCGTGCTCGATCCCGACGACTATTCTGCCGCTCAGGATCTAGGAGCGAGCCTCAGGAACGCCGGCAGCGACGGGGTCGTCTATCCGAGCGTCCGCTGCGATACCGGCAGCTGCATCGGCATCTTTTGGCCTGACGTGGCCGGCATCCCCGTCCAGGGCAACCACTATGACTACCACTGGAACGGCGACCGCGTGGACTACATCCGGCTCCACTCCAATCCGCCCCAAATCTTCAGAGTAGCGCCCTAGCGGCCCAATCCGAACCTTTGCGGCCATCATGGCGTTCTCAAGCGCAACGCGTGCGCCTGAATAGCCACCATCCGATACGGCGTCAGAGAGAGTTTTGATTTAGCTCAGTTCTTCGACTTGTCGACCAGGGCGTTCTGGGCAATCCACGGCATCATGGCGCGCAGCTTGCTGCCGACCTGCTCGATCGAGTGCTGGGCGTGACCGGCGCGCATGGCCTTGAAGGAGGCCTGGCCGGCCCGGTTCTCCAGCACCCAGTCGCGAGCGAAGCGGCCGGACTGGATGTCGTCCAGGATGCGCTTCATCTCGGCCTTGGTCTCGGCGTTCACGACCCGAGGTCCGCGGGTATAGTCGCCGTACTCGGCCGTGTTGGAGATGGAGTAGCGCATGTTGGCCATGCCGCCCTCGTACATGAGGTCGACGATCAGCTTCACCTCATGCAGGCACTCGAAGTAGGCCATCTCCGGGGCATAGCCGGCCTCGGTCAGGGTCTCGTAGCCAGCCATGATCAGCGCCGTGAGGCCGCCGCAAAGCACCGCCTGCTCGCCGAACAGGTCGGTCTCGCACTCCTCGCGGAAGCTGGTCTCGATGATACCGGCGCGGCCGCCGCCGATGGCGGAGGCATAGGACAGGCCGATCTCCAGAGCATTGCCGGAGGCGTTCTGCTGCACCGCGATCAGGCAGGGCACACCGGCGCCGCGCTGGTATTCGCTGCGCACCGTGTGGCCCGGGCCCTTGGGCGCCACCATGAAGACGTCCAGGTCCGGACGCGGCTCGATCAGGCGGAAGTGAATGTTGAAGCCGTGGGCGAAGGCCAGAGCCGCGCCCTCCTTCATGTTGTCCCGCAACTGGTCGGCGTAGATGTCGGCCTGCAGCTCGTCGGGCGTCAGCATCATGACCACGTCGGCCCAGGCGGCGGCCTCGGCCGGCGACATCACGGTGAAGCCGGCGCCTTCGGCTTTCTTGATGGTCGCCGAGCCGGGCCGGAGCGCGATGCGCACATCGGTGACACCGCTGTCCCGCAGGTTCATCGCATGGGCATGACCCTGGCTGCCATAGCCGACGATGACCACCTTCTTGGCCTTAATCAGATTAACGTCGGCATCGCGGTCGTAGTAGACGCGCATTGGCGCTCTCCCCTCTTTCATAACTGTTTATGCAGGCCCCGTACTGTCGCGGGCGCCAGCGCGGGCGTGTTCTATCGTCGGGCGGGGAGCGGTGCAATGTTCATCGCCGCGTGGGAGCGATGCAGTAGCCTTGGGGCAAATGAATTGGAAAGCTTGTCGATCTAGGTTCGCGTGAAGGCGGACAGTCCGCAAATAGAGATCTTTCGGAGGACACCATGCTGACGGTCTGGGGCCGCGCCAACTCCTCAAACGTGCAAAAGGTCATGTGGACCGTCGGTGAGCTCGATGTCCCCCACGTGCGCATCGACGCGGGCGGCACTTATGGCGGGTTGGACAGCCCCGAATTCCTGGCCCGGAACCCCAACGCCAAGATCCCGGTCATCGAAGACGACGGCTTCGTGCTCTGGGAGTCCAATGCCATCGTACGCTATCTCGGGGCCAAGTACGGCGCCGGCAGCTTCTGGCCGGTCGACCCCCAGGCACGCGCGGAGACCGACCAGTGGGTCGAATGGACCGCCAACGTGCTCTATCCCGATTTCATCACGGTCTTCTGGGAATTGCATCGGGTGGCCGAGACCGAGCGCAACATGCATCTGGTCGAAAGCGCCCTGGTCCGGCTCAACAAGAGCTTTCAGCTTGCGGAACAGATGCTTACCGGCAGGCGCTTCGTCGCGGGCGACGCCCTGACCTTCGGCGACATTTCCTTCGGCGGCAATCTCTATCGCTACTTCAATATGGCGATCGAGCGCCCCAGCCTGCCCGGCATCGAGGCCTACTACGCAAGCCTGCAAGAGCGGCCTGCCTACAAGGTCCACGTCATGGTGCCGTTCTGATCGATTTAACGACCGGAGAAGACCGGCTTCTCCTTGTTGAGAAAGGCGCGCACACCAGCCTTGTAGTCCTCCGTGTCGCAGGAACGGTAAGGCTCCCGAGCCTCCTCCTCGCTGAGGGGGCGAGGGTCCAGCGCGCGTAAGGAGAGTCGCTTGTGCCAGCGCGCGGCCAAAGGCGCGCCATTGGCGATGCGCTTGGCCGTGCCATAGGCTTCGGCCTCCACCTCCTCGTCGGCGATCACGCGGTTGACCAGGCCTTTCACGTAGGCCTCCTCGGCCGTGAGGATTCGGCCTTCGACAAGGATCTCCAGGGCCACGGCCCGGCCGCAGAGCTGCACCAACGGCAGCATACCTACCCAGGGAAGAACGTGCCCTAAGCGATTGATCGGACAGCCGAACTTGCCGCTCCGATTGGAGATGCGCAGGTCGCATTTCAGCGCCAGCTCCAGGCCGCCGCCGACGCAAGCGCCCTCGATCAGGGCCACGGTCGGATGGGGCGAATGCTCGATGGCCTCAAAGGCGGGATGCATCTGCTCCCCGTAAGCCTCGGCCTGCTCGGCCGTGAAGCGCAGCGCCTCGAACTCGGCGATGTCGGCACCGGCGGCGAAGGCCTTCCCGCCTGCCCCACGCAGCACGATACAACGGAGCGAGTCGTCCGCATTGAGCTCCTGCATCACCTCGCCGAGGCGAATCCACATGGCGAGATTGAGGGCGTTGCGATGCTCCGGGTTGTTCAGCACCACGGTGGCGATGGGCCCCTCTCGGGTGACGTAGATGGCGTCGCTCGGGGCGCTGTCGGGCATGGGGCTGTCTCCTGGTTGGGACCTAATCATGATCTGGGGTGCGATGGTGGCGGCCGGCAAGCACGGCTTGCTTAAGCGCATGCGCCGCGGCCTCCGGGTCGGCGGCCTTTGCGATGGCCGAGACCACGGCAACCCCGTCGGCACCGGCCGCGACGACGGATTCCGCCGAGTCCAGGGCGATGCCTCCGATGGCCACGGCGGGGCGGTCGAGCGCCTGACGGACGGGCAGCACGCCCTCTGGCCCGATGGCCGCGCCGGCGTCGGCCTTGGTGCCGGTGGCAAAGACCGGCCCGACGCCGAGGTAATCGACCTCGCTGACATCGCTGACCGCCGCTTCGGCGAGGTTGCCGACCGAAAGGCCGATGATCGCCTTCGGCCCCAAGAGCGCGCGCGCCTCGCTTGGCGAGCCGTCGTCCTGGCCGAGATGCACGCCGTCGGCGCCGGACGCGAGGACCGCTTCGGCATTGTCGTTGAGGATGAGCGGGACATCACTGGGCAGCGCGGCTTTCAGCGCTCGGGCTAGGGCCACGACCTGCTCTTGCCGGCCGTCCTTCTCCCGCAACTGGATCAGGGTCGCCCCACCGCGCACCGCTGCCGAGACGATGGACAGGAGGTCGCGGTCGCCGACATCCGCCTCCCCGACCACGAAATAGACCGAGAGGTCGAAGGGGGTATGCTCGTTTTGGGAGAGGCCTGCCATTCTACCGCCGTTGCTCGGACTGCCAGCAGTCGATATGAGAGGCGCCGCAAGAGTGCAAGCAAGATGCCAAGGAGACGGCATGGCCGCGCCCAGCGATACGGCCCGCACCGCGGTGCGGATACTCATGGAAATCGAGGCGATCCTGTTCCGCCCCGAAGACCCTTTCACCTTCACGTCGGGCCGCAAGAGCCCGGTCTACGTCGACTGCCGCAAGATCATCTCTTTTCCCCGGGCACGCCGCCAGCTCATGACATCGCTCAGCGAGCTGGTGATGGAGCGGGTGGGCTACGAGTCCATTGACGTGGTGGCCGGCGGCGAGACGGCAGGCATCCCCTTCGGCGCCTGGATCGCCGAGCTGCTGGCCCTGCCGATGATCTACATTCGCAAGAAGCCGAAGGGCTTCGGCAGGGACGCGCAGATCGAAGGCACCCTCAACACCGGTGACCGGGTGCTCCTGATCGAAGACCTGGCGACCGACGGCGGCAGCAAGCTCAACTTCGTCGAGGCCATCCGGCAGGCGGGCGGTCTCTGCGCCCACACCGCCGTGATCTTCCACTACGGCATCTTTCCTGAGGGTCTGAAGCGGCTGGAGGAGGCCGGCGTCAGCCTGCACGCGCTGGCCACCTGGCACGATGCCCTCGCCGTCGCCGAAGCCGAGGGCTATCTGTCCGGCGAGGGGCTTGCGGAAGTGAGGGCCTTCCTGAACGACCCGGACGCCTGGGCCGAACGGCAGGCATAGCGGCCAGGCGGTCGCCCCTGTGCCCCCCATGGGCGCAATGGCGACAACGAAGCGGCGGCACGCCGCCTAGACTCTCCCTATCTGTCTCTCGGGCCCAAGGCCCGGACGAAAGACGACATGGGAGAGGAC
>JANQIA010000025.1 GCA_028282405.1 Rhodovibrionaceae bacterium | reverse complement strand
GGAGAATGGCGGAGAGGAAGGGATTCGAACCCTCGATACGGGTTTCCCCGTATAACGGTTTAGCAAACCGCCGCCTTCAGCCACTCGGCCACCTCTCCGCCGGATGCAGCTTTATCCCACGGCGTTTGCAGGAGGGACTAGTTGGCAGTGCCGGCTACGCTTGTCAACAAACCTTCCCAGCGAGAGAGCTGGGGATTTTGGGACTTCCTTAAGCTTAGCTTCACGGCATTTTAAGCGAGATCGCGCCAACGTTTTCCCATCTTGGTGAACAGGCCGGGTCGGCCCGTAAACCAAAAACGGCAGGTAGCTGAAGAACAGAGGGGAGAAATCCATGTCGCTCAGCAAACGCTCGCTCGAAACGCTGCTGGATCTGGTCGAAATCCGGCTCTCTTGCGTGGAAATCTGGGATCGGGACGATGCCCGGGAGGTCAAGGTCTTGCAGGCAGCCCGCAAGGAGCTGCTCGGCCTCGACGGCCGCAGCGCCGCCGCCGACATGCCGGCGATGGACATGCCGCGCCGCCGCGGCCGGCCCAAGAACGTGGCCATGCAGGGCGCCGCCGCTTAGCGGTCCGACGCACTTACACGACGAACGTCGACGCTGTCCGGAGCGCGCCGGCGCTCAGCTCGGCACCGCCATGCCGCGTTGCACGGCCGGGCGCGCCTCGATCGCGTCGTACCAGCGCTTGACGTTGGGATAGTCGTTGAGATCGATCTCCTGCCAGGGATGGCGCGCCGCCCAAGGGAAGGTGGCGATGTCGGCGATGCTGTAGTCCTCGCCGGCCAGGTAGGGGGCTTCGGCCAGGCGCTTATCGAGCACGCCATAAAGCCGCGCGGCTTCGTTCTTGTAGCGCTCCTTGGCGTAGGGCAGGTCCTCCGGTGCGAAGCGCAGGAAATGGTGGGCCTGGCCGAGCATCGGCCCGAAGCCGCCCATCTGCCACATCAGCCACTGATGCGCATCCCGCCGCGCGGCCGGGTCGCTCGGCATCAGCTTTCCCGTCTTCTCCGCCAGATAAAGCAGGATCGCGCCGGACTCGAAGAGCGCCACCGGCTCGCCCTCCGGACCCTCCGGGTCGAGGATCGCCGGAATCTTGTTGTTGGGGCTGACCTCCAGGAAGTGCGGCTGGAACTGCTCGTCCTTGGTGATGTTGATGGTCTCGACCTCGTAAGGCAGCTCCAACTCCTCGAGGGCAATGGAGGCCTTGCGGCCGTTGGGCGTACCCCAGGTATACAGCTTGATCACTCGGCGGCTCCCCTTGCTTCAATGTCTTGGCCGGTTCCTGCGCCTGCGGCGAAGGCCTGCTCCAGGTCGGCGATCAGGTCGTCGACATGCTCGACGCCGATGGACAGCCGCAGCATGTCGCGTGGCACGGGGCTGTTCGGCCCCTCCACGGTGGCGCGGTGCTCGACCAGGCTTTCGACCCCACCCAAAGAGGTTGCCGGACGGAAGATCCGGCACTGGCCGGCGGCGGTGAGGGCGGAGGCCTCGCCGTCCTTGAGGCGGATGCTCATCATGCCGCCGAAGCCGCCGCTCATCTGGCGCTTGGCGATCTCATGGCGGGGGTGACTGGGCAGGCCGGGATAGAGCACGTGAGAGACGGCCGGATGGCCTGCGAAGTGCTCGGCGATGGCGAGCGCATTGGCGCTGGCCTGGCGCACCCGGAGGTGCAGGGTGCGCAGGCCGCGCTGCAGCAGCCAGGCCTCGAAGGGGCCCAGGCTGGCGCCGCCCAGTTCCCGGTTGTGGCGGATCCTGCCCCAAAAGTCGTCGCGCCTGGCGGTCACCAGGGCGCCGGCCACCACGTCGCTGTGGCCGTTGAGGTATTTGGTCGCCGAATGCATGACGATGTCGCAGCCCAGCTCCAGGGGGCGGGTCAGGATGGGCGTGGCGACGGTCGAGTCCGCCACCGTCAGGGCGCCGGCCTGCTTGGCCATGGCCGCCGCCGCTTCCAGGTCGACGACATCCCAGGTCGGGTTGGCCGGGCTCTCCAGCCACACCAGCTTGGTCGCGCCCGGGCGGAGCTTCTGGCGCAGCTCGTCGAGGTTGCCCGGGTCGATGAGATCGAGCTCGAGGCCCCAGGTGGCTGCGAACGCCTCGATCCAGTCGCGCACCCCCCAGTACATGGTGCGCTGCAGGACGAGGTGGTCGCCCGGCCTGAGGGCCTGGACAATGGCGGCGGCGGCGGCCATGCCGGAGGCGAAGAGGATGGCTTCCTCGCCGCCTTCAAGGGTGGCGATGGTCACCTCGGCGGCGTCATAGCTCGGGCTGTCGCCACGGCCGTAGGTGGCACGCCAGATGGGCTGGTAGTCCTCGTCGCGCCGGAAGGTGGTCGAGGGCTGGATGGCCGGCACCACGGCACCGTTCGCCTCATCGCCGACGCCGGCGGCGTGGGCGGCCAGGGTTTCCGGCTTCACGCGCTTGCGGTCGAAGTCCGCCATCTTTCTTGCTCTCCCTTTCGGTAGCCCGGCTGCGAGAGAACCAAGAAGACGAGCGCGGTTCAAGCGTGCCGGTAGCAGAGCTGTCGGTCTAGCGCCGCTGGTACTGAGTCGCGCCGAAGAGGACTTCGCGCTGCTTGTCGTCGAAGCCTTGCTTGCGGCGGTCGGCCAAGACCTCGACACCCCGCTTCACCGCCGGGCGCTCGGCGATCTCGTCGAACCAGCGGACAAAGTTGGGGAAGTCGCTGCGCTCGATACCTTGGCGCTCGGGAAAGCGGGTCCAGGGCCAGGCGGCGATGTCGGCGATGCTGTACTCGTCGCCGGCCAGGTAGCGCGCTTCGCCGAGCCGCGTGTCGAGCACGCCATAGAGGCGCTTGGCCTCGTTGCTGTAGCGATTGGCGGCGTACTCGATGGTCTCCGGCGCGTACTGCAGGAAGTGGTGAGCCTGGCCGAGCATGGGGCCGAGGCCGCCCATCTGCCACATCAGCCATTGTAGCGTGTCGCTGCGCGTCCGCGGGTCGCTGGGCAAGAACTTGCCGGTCTTCTCGGCGAGATAGATCAGGATGGCGCCGCTTTCGAAGATCGAGTGCGGCGCACCGTCCGGCCCGTCATGATCGACGAGGGCGGGCATCTTGTTGTTGGGGCTGATCTTCAGAAAGTCGGCGTCGAACTGATCGCCGGCGCCGATATCGATGGCGTGGACGTTGTAGGGCAGCCCGACCTCTTCGAGCATGATGTGGATCTTATGGCCGTTCGGCGTCGGCCAGGTGTAGAGGTCGATGGTCATGCGCGTCCCTCGCGGCTGTTACTGGAATTACTGTTCCAAATGGCGGCTGGGTATCGGCCCGCAAGTGCCATAGCGGAAAAAAACTCGGTCCGGCCCGTCACGCCCGCTGTTGCTTCGGCGGACGCATGGCAAGGGCCACGCCTACCACGGCGATGGCCATGCCGACCAGGGCTTGGGGGCCGAGGCGGTCGCCGAACAGGAAGAAGGCGATCACCGCCGTGACCGGCGGCACGAGGTAGAACAGGCTGGAGACCCGCGAGGCCTCGCCCCAGCGCACCAGCAGCATGAGCAGGCTGACCGCCCCGATCGAGAGCACCAGGATGAGCCAGGAGAGGGCGAAGACGAAGTTGCCGGTCCAGACGACGCGCAGATCCTCGAACAGCACGGCCACCAGCGCGACCAGGATGGCGGCCGCGACATACTGGATGGCGCCGCCGGTCCAGAGCTCGGTCTCCTGGCAGAAGCGCTTCTGGTAGACGAGGCCGACGCTCATAGAGCCGATCGCCAGCGCACAGAAAAGCACCGCAATGAGGTCGAAGCCCTGAAGCAGCTCCTGGGCGCTGCCGCTGGTCACGTCGCGCAGCAAAACCAGGGCGACGCCGACAAGGCCAAGCACCATGCCGACAATCTGCGCTGGCCGGACGCGGTCGCCCAGGAAGAGATTGGCCAGCACCACGGTGAGCATGGGCTGGAGGGAGAGCAGCAGGGCGCAGACGGCGGCCGGCATCCCGCGGCCCATGGCACCGAAGCCACCCCCGAGATACCCGCCGTGGATGAGAAGGCCGACCACCGCGATATGCCCGACCTGTCGCCAGCTATCCGGCCAGACGCTGCCGATCAGAAGCGCAATGGCGGCGAGCACGGGGGCGGCAATGGCGAAGCGCAGCGCGAGAAAGGTGAAGGGCTCGGCATAAGGCAGGCCCCAGACTGCCCCGATGAAGCCGGTCGACCAAAAGAGGACGAATAGAAGCGGCGCGGCCTTGGCGAGCGGATGCTGCGTCATGGCGCGGGAGCTTGGCGGAAGCCCGCAATGCGGCCAAGCGATCTTGTCGCAAGGGAGACCTGCGATGTACCGCGCCGACTGGTGCCGTCTCTGGGCAGGGCTATACTGATAGCGTCGATCAGTCAGCAGTCAGTCGAGGTTAGGGATGAACGATCATCACGATGATCATGGCCACAGCCATAGTCATGACGAGGACGCGCCGCACAGCCATCTGCCCTCCGAGCCGGCCTTGCGGGTCAAGGCGCTGGAAAGCTTGCTGGTGGACAAGGGCCTGGTCGACCCAGCCGCGCTCGACACCTTGATCGACACCTACGAGACCAAGATCGGCCCGAAGAACGGCGCCAAGGTGGTGGCCCGCTCCTGGGTCGACCCGGAGTTTCGACGTTGGCTGCTGGAGGACGCCACCGCGGCCATCGCCAGCCTCGGCTTCACCGGCCGTCAGGGCGAGCACATGGTGGCGGTTGAGAACACGCCCGAGGTTCAGAACCTCGTCGTTTGCACCCTTTGCTCCTGCTATCCCTGGCCGACGCTCGGCATCCCGCCGGTTTGGTACAAGTCGGAGGCCTACCGCTCCCGCGCCGTGATCGACCCGCGCGGCGTTCTGGCCGAGTTCGGCGTCGAGCTGCCGGAGGAGGTCGCGGTCAAGGTTTGGGATTCGACGGCGGAGATCCGCTACCTGGTCATTCCGCAGCGGCCGGCCGGCACGGAAGGCCTGACCGAAGAGATGCTCGCCGACCTGGTCACGCGCAACTCCATGATCGGCACCGAGCGCGACCTGAGCACGGGAGCGTGAGGCCATGAACAACATCCACGACATGGGCGGCATGCACGGCTTCGGCCCTATCCCCATCGAGGAGGACGAGCCGGTCTTTCACACCGAGTGGGAGGCCAAGGCCATGGCGCTCACCGTTGCCATGGGCGCCTGGGGCAAGTGGAACATCGATGCCTCCCGCTTTCAGCGCGAGAGCCTCGGGCCGCTGGAGTATCTTCAGTTCACCTACTACGAGCGCTGGATCGCGGGTCTCGCCGACCTGATGGTGGCGCAGGGTCTGGTGACGGTCGAAGAGATCGAGCAGGCCAAGGCGGAAGCCGGCAGTGAACAGCAGACGCCGCCTCTCAAAGCGGCTGACGTTCTACCGGCGATGATGCGGGGCGGGCCGAGCGCGCGTCCGCTCAATGTCGCGCCGCGCTTTGGCGCAGGAGACCAGGTGCGGACCAGCCTTGAGCACCCGGAAGGCCATACCCGTCTACCGCGCTACGCGCGCGGCCGGGTCGGCACGGTCGAGCTGCTGCACGGCGGTCATGTCTTCCCAGACAGCAATTCCAAGTTCGAGGGGGAGGCGCCGCAGCACCTCTACACCGTGCGCTTCACCGCGCAGGAGCTTTGGGGCCCTTCGGCCTCGCCGCGCGACAGCGTCACCCTCGATCTCTGGGAAAGCTACCTCGAGCATGCCTAAGGCCGCGCGCTCGACCGAGGCCTTGCTGGCCGCCTTGCCATGGCAGGACGACAGTGCGCCGGCCTTTTCCGAGCCTTGGCACGCCCAGGTCTTCGCCATCACGGTCAAGCTCTCGGAAGAGGGACACTTCGCCTGGCCCGAGTGGGCCGAGCGGTTCGGCGCCGGCCTCAAGCGCGCCGCCGAGACGGGCGGGCCAAGCGACGGCTCCGACTACTATGACGTCTGGCTTGAGACCTTGGAGGCGTTGCTGGTGGCCCGCGGCTTGGCCACGGACGGCGCCCTGTCGGAGCTCAAGCAGGCCTGGACCGAGGCCTATCTCTCGACCCCGCACGGCGCACCGGTCGCGCTGAAAAAGTAAGGCCCGGCTGGGGATTGCGACCGGGCCTTCAGCTTACTTCTGAGGCTTAGTAGCGGTAGGGCGGGCCGGCGTCCCGCATGGTCTGGTTATAGTCGCGGAAGATCTGCACGACTTTCGCCGCACGCGGGCTGGTTTGGGCGATCTCGTCCCAGAACTTGTCGGCTTCCTCTTCCACCTGCTTCCACTCTTCGTCGGGAATGGTGGTGAGCTTCAGCTTTGTGCCCTTGGTGCGCAGGTCTGCCTCGCCGCCCCAGTACCAGTACTGGCGATAGTAGTGGGAGCTGTCCATGCAGAGGCGGAAGAGCTGCTGCAGGTGATCTGGCAGCTCCTCCCAGCGCTCGCTGTTGGCGAAGTAGGAGCCGATCCAGGCACCGGAGATGTTGTTGGTCAGGAAGTAGTTGGTCACGTCCGCCCAGCCGACGGTGTAGTCCTCCGTGATGCCCGACCAGGCAATGCCGTCCAGCTCACCGGTCTGCACGGCGACTTCGATGTCTTCCCACGGCAAGGTGACCGGCACGACGCCGAAGCGGCTGAGGAAGCGGCCGGCGGTGGGGAAGGTGAAGACCCGCTTGCCCTTCAGGTCGGCCAGGCTGTTGATCGGGTCGACGGTGGCGAAATGGCAGGGGTCCCAGGCGCCAGCGCTGAGCCAGGTGACGTTCTCGACCTCGTCGTAGGCCTCTTCCCAGATCTCCTTCAAGCCGTACTGATTGAACAGGGTCGGCACGTCGAGGGAGTAGCGCAAAGCCAGCGGGAAGTATCCCCCGAAGACCGAAACGTCGACAGGTGCTCTGATGGAATCGTCGTCGCTCTGCACCGCATCGATAGTGCCGCGCTGCATGGCGCGGAACAGCTCGCCCGTCGGCACAAGCTGATCGGCGAAGAAGAGCTCGATCACCATCTCGCCGTTCGCGACCTTGTTGAAGGCTTCGATGGAGGGCTTGATGACGTGCTCGGCGAGCGCCGGGCCGGCATAGGTCTGCAGCCGCCATTTGATGGGCGACTGGGCCTTGACGGCGGGGGCGGGGAAGGTCGAGGCGGCGGCGACGCCGGCCGTGGCGGCGCCTGCCTTCTTGAGGAAATCACGTCTCGCGGTCATTGCTGACTCTCCCTGTGTTCGGTTTTGGGAAACCCGCTCGACGGCTGTGCCGAGCGCTCTCTGTTCATGTCCGCTCTCAGTGCGGCTTGCGTGCTGTGCTCTGTATGTTCTCCTTCTGGATTATGTGAAATAACTGCAAAACGGATCACGGGACGGACGGCTCGGTCTAGCGGCCGTAGTGGTACTCGGGCAGCCAGAGCGCGAGCTGCGGGAAGATCATCACCAGGGTGAGGCCAAGCACCATCACGAAGACGAAGGGAATGATCGAGCGGTAGATGTCGATCAGGCTGATCTCCGGCGGCGCCATGGCCCGCATCAGGAAGAGGTTATAGCCGAAGGGCGGGGTCATGTAGGCGATCTGGCAGGTGATGGTGTAGAGCACGCCGTACCAGATCAGATCGAAGCCCAGCTCACCGACCAGCGGCACGTAGAGGGGGGCGACGATCACCAGCATGGCCGTGTCGTCGAGAAAGGTGCCCATCACCAGGTAGGAGAGCTGCATCAGGATGAGGATCTCCCAGGGGCTGAGGTGCATCTGCCCGACGAAGAGGGCCTCGATGGCCTTGACCGCGCCGAGGCCATCGAAGACGGCGCCGAAGCAGAGCGCGGCCAGGATGATCCACATGAACATGCAGCTCACGCCGAGGGTCTTGCGCGTGGTCTCGTGCAATACCTTCCAGGTCAGCCGGCCCTTCACCAGCGCCGCGACCGTGGCCGAGACGGCGCCGACAGCGGCACTCTCCACCAGGCTGGTCTTGCCCATCAAAAACAGCCCGGTCATGAAAAAGAAGATCAGGAAGGGCAGGATGCCGGCTTGCAGGAGCTTCAACTTGTAGCCCCAGGTGATCTCGGCGCGCTCCTTCTCGGGCAGCGGCGGCCCGAGGTTCGGCTGCAGCTTGCAGCGCACCACGATGTAGAGAATGAAGAGGCCGGCCATCATCAGGCCGGGAATGGCGCCGGCGAGCCAGAGCTGGCCGACCGGCTGGCGCGCGATCATGCCGTAGAGCACCAGCACGACGCTGGGCGGGACTAGGATTCCGAGCGAGCTTCCGGCCTGGATCACCCCCGTTACCATAATCTTGTCGTAGCCGCGGCGCAGCAGCTCAGGGAGGGCGATGGTGGCACCGATGGCCATGCCGGCGACGCTCAGGCCGTTCATGGCGGAGATCACCACCATCAGGCCGATGGTGCCGATAGCCAGGCCGCCCTTCAGCGAGCCGAACCAGACGTGGAACATGCGGTAGAGGTCGTCGGCGATACCCGATTCCGACAGCATGTATCCCATGAAGATGAAGAGCGGCAGGGTCAGCAGCGGATACCACTTCATCAGCTTCATGCTGGCGCTGAAGGCCATCTCGACGCCGCCGTCGCCCCAAAGCAGCAGGGCGGAGGCGGCGGCCACGAAGCCGATGGCGCCGAAAACGCGCTGCCCGGTCAGCAGCATCAGCATCATGGTGCAGAACATCATGAGCGCGATGAACTCGTAGCTCATGAGGCAGGCTCTCCCTCGGCCGGCTCATCGGTCAGCGATAGGCCTCTGGCCTTGGCCCAGTCCTTGAAGAAGGTGGCGACGACCTGGAGGAGCATCAGGGTGATGCCGATGCACATAATGATCTTGATCGGCGCCATGGGCGGTGCCCAGGAGGAGTAGCTCTGCTCCCCGTACTCCACGGCATAGCGGGTGCTGGAGATGCCGCCAAACAGCAGCAGGCCGATATAGAACAGCAGGAAGAGGATGGTGAAGACGTCGACCATTGCCTTGGTCCGGGGCGACCAGCGGCTGTAAAGCAGGTCCATGCGCACATGGGAATGGGTTTGCAGCGAATAGCCCCCGCCCAGGAGGTAGTAGGCGGCCATGGTGAACTGGGCCATCTCGAAGGTCCAAAGGGAGGGATTGAAGAAGTTCTTGCTGATCGTGGAGTAGAAGAGGATCCCGATCATCGCGAA